>JAYUMV010000383.1:0-9091 GCA_043762265.1 Chthonomonadaceae bacterium
ATTTTTCCTGGCCGGCCGGTGAAGGCGCCCGAAGACGACGCCGAACGCGAAACGAAGATCCCGAAGATCGTGCGCCTGCTGAAAGCAAAGCAGGACCAGGGTTGGCCGCAAAGCCGCAAAGACCTGCTTCAGCGCCTCAAACGACCGCTGCCCCGTACAGTGGTAGCAAGTTAGTCGATAGCCGTAAAAGTCCGCCATGCGGGCCAGCCCCATTCGTGAAGGAGAGAATGAATGCTACAAGATACGTTGGCCCTGAAGGCCATTACAGGAATAGCGGATCCCGCTCTGGTCGGTTTTCTCAAGCTGATCGAGAGCGCTTTTCCTCCCTATGAGATCATGCCGCCGAGCTTCTGGATCCGCCTCATGCAGTCCCGCGCTCAGGAGGACCCTGAGGGGTTGGAACTCTACATCGTGCAGGATCGAGAAGCGCCGGCGGACCCCGAGAAGATGCCTATCGGGCTTGTGATGCTCGAAGCGGACGCCCTGGAAGGGTTAGTGACGCTCTGGTATCTCGCGGTCGCTCCCACCCATCGCAACCAGGGGATTGGTCGCTGGATTCTGGAACAGGTCGCAGAGCGTTTCCGTGCGGATCCGGCCTTTCGCGCCCTGGTCTTGGAAATAGAACGGAGAGATCAGGCGGAAGATGAGGCGCATCTGGAGCAAATAGTGGCCCGAGAGCGTTTCTATCAGCGCTCGGGTGGGCGTATCGCACGTCATGTAGACTACTTGCAATCGGTAGGAGCATGGATGCCGCCAACCCCAATGAGTCTCTGTATCCTCTTCTTGCAGGAAGAACTCACGTCCTCAGAAGTGACACGCCTATTTTCCCTCGCCTTTCAGGACGGCATTCAGTCTCTGCCGGAAGATCTGGGGTTGGAGTGACAATGGAAGGTTTCCGCCTGGTGGATGAGTGCTTTTCTGGAGCGTTCCCTATCCACGGGCCAATGCGACGATGCAGATGCGGGAAGCGCCTGCCGCGCGGACGGTGGCAGCGGCTTCGCGGGCCGTAGCCATTGTGGTGAGGACGTCGTCGATGAGGAGGACGGACTGGTTCCAGAAATGGGTAGGCGACTGAGCGATAAAGGCGTTGTGCACATTGGCGGCACGCGCTTCCCGCGAGGTCAGCAGGGCCTGCACTTCGGTGCGGCGCACACGGCGCAGGCCGATCGTGTCGAGTGACCAGCCACGTTCGGCGGCCAGGACGCGGGCCAGGCGTTCGGCCTGATTGAAGCCGCGCTCACGCAGGCGGGAGGGATGCAGAGGAATCGGGACGACGGCATCGAAAGCGGGCAGAGCGGGATCGGAGCGCGGCACGAAGAGCGGAGAGGCGGGAGAATCGAGGGAGTGCGCCAGCATCTGCCCCAAGGGAGCGGCGAGAGCGGTCTTACCATGGTATTTTAGATGATGGATGGCGGTGCGCAGAGGGCCGGTATACTGCCCCATCGCCTGCGACCAGTCGAAAGGCGGTTCGGGCCCCTGCTCGCACTCCCGACAGACGATCCGTTCCGCCGGGACGGGAACTCCGCACCGATCGCAGAGAGGCGGCAAAATCGGGGTGACGCTCTTACGGCAAGTCTCGCAAAGAGCGCCTGCTGCGATCCACTGCCGACAGACCAGGCAAACCGGCGGATAGACCAGATCGAGCAGGCCGTTCCACACCTCCTGAATCACGGTCGATCCCATGGCGCGTTCTCCTGAAGAGGCGTTCACGGTGCATGTCTCCGCACGCTACCCGATAAAAAACAGCAGAATGCCGAGCGCGATCAGCAGGACGCCGACCACCAGGCCTTCATTGCGCTCCAGCCAGGAGAGGCGCAGCAGTTCCAACCCGCGCAGGGCGAGCCAGACCAGCAGCGACATGATCGCAACGGTCGTCGTCGCCATGAGCAAGCCGATGAGCAGCAGCGACGGCCAGGAGAGCGCAGAAGCCGCCACATAGACCGAGAGCAGATCGAGGCAGGGCGAGAGCGTCATTCCTAACACCAGCACGCCCATCATCGAAGGCGCGGAGCCCAGTCTCTGCGCCAGAGTGTCGGGGGCGTGATCGGCATGGCTGTGACCTGCATGCGAACCCGCTTGGTCGTGCGGCTCCTCCTCCGAGTGCGGAGAAGGCGGGCGGCCTGCCAGACGTGCCCGCAGGATCGGAAGGACGAAATAGAGCCCCAGGAGGATCAGAATCCCGCTCGTCGCCGCATGTTCGGCCTGGGGTGGGATGGCGCGTTGGAGGCCTTTGCCGACGCTTGCGACCAGCAGGCCCAGAATCATCGTCAACAGTGCGTGGCCGGTCCCGGCGAGAATGGTGACGAAGAGGGTACGCCGCACAGGCCAGCGCTTCGCCCGTCCTACCAGAGCAAAGGCCAGCCAGTGGGAGGGTATCAGCGCATGCAACGCGGCTATCGTAAGGGTTCCGACCAGTAACGCAGGAAGCGACTGGTCCTTCAGGTGGTGCATAATGCTCACTGGAAACCGGGAGAGCTTCCTCCCGATTCCGATTTCTGCCGGAGGCTTCCGCTTTCGATGCCTCTCGCGCGATCAGAAGAAGAGACGAAGCGCTTCACGCAGGAACGGCCGCGTGGCCCTAAGGGAAAGAGGCATAACGCGCATGGCGGCGATCAGCGCGGGTCGGTGTCAAAGCCTTTGGGAAGGCTGGAATCCGGGCTCGTGTTGCGCTGGCTATTCTGCAAGCCCCCGGCGATCATTGGGAGGTATTGCAGAGCCATCTGCCCCAAAGCTTTCATTCCTAAGAAGGACAGGAAAAGGTGCAGTACCAGACCGAGCAGGCTCCAGTTCACGCAGAAGCGTCCAATAGCCTGTCTGCGGCTGTCTTCGACCATCATAAACGCCCAGCCAATGGGCAGTCCTAGAAAGGGAATGGTCAGCGCCAGCGCAATGGCCGCCCGTTTCGCCACCGCCGAACTGCCTGTGGGCGCTGCCGGCATGACCACCTGCGCGGGCCGCTCTCCCGACATCGAGGCTGCGGCAGACATCATGGGCATATTGACATTCGCTGCCCCGAGCGTCGCACCGCATTTCCAGCAGGCCGTCACGGTATCGAAATTGTTTGCGCCGCACTGGGAGCAAATCAAACGCCCGGTTCGTTGCGCCATTTTTCGGCCTCTCCCTGCCCGCATCTCCGTTAGAAAGTACTGAATCTATTATAGCCCAATCCAGCAAGCGTGTCAAAATCCTGCTGGTCGGGAGGCAGGAGGGACGGGAAGCCTTCGAGAAACCAGAACTTCCGGGAGAGTTTTGCGGGCGTGAAGCGCTAAAATAATCGGTTTTCGTGCAGTTCGGCAACTAATAAGGAACCCATTACTATTTTCGACCGTCGGATAAAAATCTGAGCAATATGCGCCAACTGGGCCTCGGCCTACGCATGTATTCCCAGGACTACGACGAAACCTACCCCAACATCTACCAGGGATGGGGTGTTGCCAACCCTGCCACCCAGGAAGGCTGGATGTGGAGGAACGCCATTCAGCCCTACACCAAAAACAAAGGGATCATGAAATGTCCGTCCAACCCGACCAGTGATCCCAATGGGCCAGGCACCCTTCCTGCGGTCCAGAGCAACTGGAACGGCAATGGAATGGGCTATGTCATGGAACCCGATAAGACCATGGGCCAGAGCTATGCCATGAACGCGGGCGCGACCACCTGGGGCGCCGTAGACGATCACGGTACCGATTGGATGAACAAAAAGCCCCTCAAGGACTCGACGATCAACCGCGCCGCCAACCTGATCGCCATCGGTGAAACGACCTGGCGGCAGGGAGACTTTGGTCTGGACTGGTTCCAGGATACACAAGGTCAGTGTACCGGGCATGCCCTCTATTCGCACCATGGCCTCGGTGGGCCCGCCAACTTTATTTACTATGACGGGCATGCCAAGGCGAAGAAATGGGCGGCGGTCGTCTATCCTTTGACCCAGTCCGAGATGGTCAACAATCCTCCGACCGATCCGAATAGTACCCATCTCGTCTCCGACTGGGGTTGGGACATCGATATGGCAGGCAATGGCGGTTTCTGCCACTTCCTGAAGTAAATTCTGAGCTGAACAGCGCCCTCCCGCAAGAGGTTGGAGACGTGCGATTGGAGGCTCTGTTACCGCAGAGCCTCCCCTTCTGCCGTTAAGAAGTCCTGCTCCGGCGGGCGGGAACAATCGTATGATCGACCGACGCTGAGGTCGCGAGCCTCTACACCGATTTTCCATGTGATCGAGGAGAAGAATCCCCATGAACAATCTGCCCAAACCCGCTGTGATCGGGATCACGATTTTAATCGCGCTGATCGCCCTTGTGATCATTTTCCGCACCGTAAAAGGAGGGGGCGAGAATAGCGCGTACGGTTCTAAAGAAGAGATCATGCGCCAGCAAGCGGTAGGTAAAGGCCAGGCGGATCAGGCCCGCCCAACCAGCACTCCCGCTACGAGCAACCATTAGGATACTACGGATGCTACGGGAGCTATGGCGAGTACGAAAACGACAGGTATCCCTTCTGGTCCTGGGCGTGGCGGTCCTGCTCTGGGCGACAGTGCTCGTGAGGCAGGTGGCGGCGGCACGTGTGCGGCGACATATCGACGCGGGCATGGATTTTTTCCGGAAGAGTCGGCCCCGAGACGCAGAACGCGAATGGCAGGCCGCCGTCAAACTCAACCCCAACGATGCGGGGGTCTGGGAACTGCTGAGCGAGCTGTATATCCAGAACGAGCAGTGGAGCAGCGGGCTTGCCACGCTCAAACAGGTGCAGCGTCTCGCCCCCACCCGCCCCTATCTCTATTCCCGCATGGCTGCCTGCGCCCTGCGGATGAGCAACGAGTTAGAGGCGCAACGGTTGGCTCAGGAAGAGCTTAAACGCAATCCCAGCGACGAGGCCTCCCTGACGATCCTATCGTTTCTGAGCAATATGCAGGAAAACACCGAGCAGCAGATCGGCTATCTGCAGCGTCTGCTGGCTCGGAGTCCCGATAATCCGGAAACGCTGCATGCCCTGGCGCAGGCCTACCGCGAAGCTGGCAAATATACTCTCGCGCTTCCGGTCGCCGATCATCTGGTCACTGTCCGCCCGGACGACGGTTACGGATATGCCATGCGAGGGGCCGCCCGATTTGAGGTCGATGCCTCACCCACCGGCTTGAAGCAGTCGGAAATCGATCTGAACCGCGCCCTTGAAATCTCGCCTGATTTCGCCTTCGCACGCTTCGCGCTCGGGCGTGTCTACCTGCGCGCTGGCCGCTATGCGGAAGCGATCACGCAACTGGAGCAGGCCCAACAACTCTATCCGGATAAAATGGACGTTCCCTTCGAGTTGGCGACCGCCTATGCGCGGGCAGGGCAGCCCGCGCGAGCAGCAGAGGCACGCAAGCGCTTCGAGGCTCTGCGCCAGGAAGCCACCCAGGTGGATGTGCTCCAGAAGCAGTGCGCTCTCGATAAGAACAACTTTCCCGGCTTTCTCCGCCTCGGCAAGATCATGCTCCAAAATCAGGACTATCGGCAGGCATACTACTATCTCCAGCATGCTCTGGTCTTGAATCCGCAGAGCGCAGAGGCCAAAGCGGCCTACCAGGAGTTGTCCGCGCAGGTCCGGAACGAGACGGCTCCCGCAGCGCACTAAACCATTCGCTTCTCCCAGCGCACAGAAAAAGTGACACCTTTATGTCTGCTCGGCCAACCGTTTTTCTCGTCTGCCTTCTGCTTCTCACCGGATGCAGCCCAAAACCTGCTCTGCCCGGTCACACTGGTGCTCATGACACGTCTCCTACAAACTCCGCCGCTCTCTTCGAGGATGTCACCTTGAAAGCGGGCATCCATTTCTTGCAGACCAATGGAGCCGACGCCGCCCACCCGCTGTTTCCGGAAACGACCCCCGCTGGATGCGCGTTTTTCGACTACGACAACGATGGTCGCCTCGATATTTTGCTGGTGCAGTCCGGCTCTCTGATGCCACCTGGAGGCTACGTTCGCCCTCACTGCGCCCTCTACCACAACAATGGCGACGGCACCTTCACCGATGTCACCGCCGGATCAGGACTGGACACAGACCTGGGTTATGGACACGGTATCGCCATCGGGGATTACGACAACGATGGCTACGACGACATCTTTATCACGGCCTATAACTCCAACCATCTCCTGCACAACGAACACGGAACCGGCAAGTTCACCGATGTCACGGCGAAGATGGGCCTGGATCAACGCCACAGCACCGGCTATGCCACCAGCGCTGCCTTCGGTGACTACGACAATGACGGTCGCCTGGACCTCTATGTCTGCTACTACTGCCCCTGGACTCTGCCGGTAGACAAAACCTGCTTCGACTCCCAAAAGCGCCTGGAGTACTGTGCCCCGGAGATCTATCCACTGGATACGCACATACTCTATCACAACGAAGGCAGCCGCTTCGTGGATGTCAGCGAGAAATCAGGCATCAGTAAGGTTAAAGGGCGCGGCCTGGCCGTCGCCTTTCTGGACTACGACGAGGACGGCAAACAGGACATCTTCGTCGCCAATGATCTCTCCGGCAATATGCTCTGGCACAACGAAGGCAACGGCAAGTTCGTCGAAAAAGGCACGGAGGTCGGCTGCCGCTATGGCAGTACTGGCGCACTGATGGCCGGAATGGGCGTGGCCGTGAGCGACTACGATCGCAGCGGACACGAAAGCCTATTCGTCAGCAACTTCCAGGACATGCCGAACATGCTCTTTAAAAACCGGGGCAAAGGCATCATGGACGATATGACGGTCTTCTCACATGTCGGACCGCTGCACCTGCCCTATCTCACCTTTGGCTGCGAGTTCCTGGACTACGATGCAGACGGATGGCCGGATATCATCACGGCAAACGGGCATGTGCAGATGCGCGGCAAGGGACTGGCGGGGATGAAAGAGGCCAAGCAACTGCTGCACAACGAGGCAGACGGCACCTTCCGTGAGATCACCGAGGCCGGTCTGCTCGGCGAATTGAAGCATCCGACCATCGCACGGGGGCTGGCCGTCGGAGACTTCGACAACGACGGTCGCCTCGACGTACTGTTCAACAATCAGAACGACGCTCCGCAGCTTTTCCGCAATCTCGACAGAAGCGCGCATCACTGGGTCTCTTTCAAGACCGTGGGGACCAAAAGCAACCGCGACGGCCTGCACACCCGTTTCGTGCTGACCGCCGCCGGACAGAAGCGCATCGACACCGTCCGCGCCGGCTCCAGCTACCTTTCGGTGAGCGACCGGCGGGTCTACTTCGGCCTGGGCGACACGGCGCAGATCGACAGCGTCGAAGTGCTATGGCCGTCCGGCGCCCGCGATGTTTTGAAAGCGATCAAAGCAGACCACAGCTACATCGTCACCGAGGGCAAAGGCATCACCGGCGAGGCGCCGCAGGCGAGTCCCAAACAACCTTAAAGAAATTAACAAAGTTTAATTCCGATTTAACACGACTTTAAGCCGGGCGTCCTATAATGGCGATGCAGGGTGCGCAGACGCATCCCCATTTCCCCGAAAGGAATCGCCCTCTTTGCGCAAACATAAAGGTTTCACACTCATCGAACTGCTTGTCGTCATCGCTATCATCGCTATTCTCGCCGCCATTCTGTTTCCGGTTTTCGCACAGGCCCGCGCCAAAGCCCGCCAGACCTCCTGTCTCTCCAACAATAAGCAAATCGGTCTCGCCCTCATCATGTACTGTCAGGACTACGACGAGACTCTGCCGATCGCAGCGATCAATCCGCCGGGAGTGCCCCTGATCATGTGGTACGATCTGGCCGAACCCTACATCAAATCCGGCACCGGCGGCAAGATGGACGCGATCGCGGGGCCTGCAGGCCGCACCTTCGCGCCGTTCTGGGTCTGTCCCGATTTCAAGAATTCGACGATCCCGATGCAGGCGGGCGATCCCTCTCCCTCCTCGTTTCCTCCTACCCAGTTGGATCCGGGTATGAGTTATGTCGCCAACGGCAACCTGATGCCGATGTACCTGAACTTGAGCCCCATCGGATTTCCTTCGCCGACCACCGGCACCCTGGCAGGCATCGACGCCGCCGCGAATGTCGTCCTGTCAGCGCATGGGTTGGGCGTCCGGCCAGCCATTGCAGGCGACGACTGGACTTCCGGCTGCACCGGCCCGGAAGCAGGCTTCCCCCCGGTCCCGAACGCGGCCATCACCAACGCCAGCGTCTACTGCGCGGCGCGGTATCGGCACAACGGCGGCTCGGTCTACATCCTGGCCGACGGCCACGCGAAATGGTTTGCCGGCCCGTCCCACTCCTGGCGTGATAAAAGCACCTCCGGCGTCGCCTACTCGAAAGCGCTCGCTCCCAACGCCAGCGTCTGGTTCAAGGAGAACTGACCACGATGATTCTGCAAACCACGGTGCGCCTGATGGGCGCACTCCTTCTTATCCTGCCCCTGGCCATCGCCATCGACGCGCAGGAGAAGCCCAAAGAGCCCTCCACGCCCCCTACAGAGCGACTGAAAGCCCCGGTCGCGCCGGACATCAAACAGGAAGCGGTGTGGGATGGCCGCAAGTTGGTGCCCTTCAAAGCGCTGGACGATCCGAAGATGGTGACGGCAAAGGAGGCGAACTTTCTGGACGACAGCGACTATGTGCTGGGGGTGAGCGAAGGGGGCGTGAGCAAAGCCTATCCGACCCGCTACATCTGGTTCCACCACGTCGTCAACGACACCATCGGCAAGCCGGGGCACGAGATGCCGATCGCGGTCACCTACTGTAGCGTCTGCAACACGGGTATCCGCTACAATATGCTGTCGCACGGTAAAGCGCTCAAACTCGACTTCTACGGGCTCTACAACGGCGTCGTCTGCCTGTGCGAACGCGAGACCGAGGGCGTCTTTCTCCAGGTGGATGGCCGGATCATCAACGGTCCGCTGATGGGCGCTCAGATGAAGTTCGGCTCCCTGCTGGACACGACCTGGGGCAACTGGAAGCATCTGCACCCGGAGACCGTGGTCATGTCGCCAGATACGCCGTTCCAGAAGTTCTACAGCCCCCAGGGCAAGCCGGAACAGCGCGGCTATACGGCGTTTCCACGCGGCTACTTCCAACCGACCGTGACCCGCACCGACAAACGGCTGCCCCC
>JAYUMV010000384.1:0-4301 GCA_043762265.1 Chthonomonadaceae bacterium
ATCTTCTGGGCGATGGGCGGCATCAAGAAAAGCATCGACTTCCAGGGCGGCACCGAACTGAACATCCCGTTCGCTACGCGCCACACCTCCGACGAGATCCAGAAAGCGCTGGTCAGTATCGATCCTCGTTACGCGGACAGTCGGGTGGTAGTCAGCGACGATCTGAACTCCAAACCTGCCTTCGTCACGACGATCCGTCTCTCCCTTGATGAGCGCACCAAAGTGATCAAAGACATGATCGCGAAGGTCGGACCGCTGGCGCAGAATCGGGGTGTAGAGGATGTGGCCTACTCCGATGTCAGCGGCACCATCAGCCAGGAGTTGACCTTCGACGCCGTCAAGGCGGTGCTGGTAGCTTCCGTGCTGATCGTCCTCTTCCTGGCGTTCCGGTTCTCCATCGGCGGTTTCAAAGAAGGGCTGAAGTACGGCCTCTGCGCCGTGGCCGCCTTGCTGCACGACGTGTTGGTCGTCTGGGGTGCATTCGCCATTCTAGGCTATATCTTCAAGTGGCAGATCGATAGCCTGTTCGTCACCGCCATGCTGACCGTTATCGGCTTCTCCGTCCACGACACGATCATTGTCTTCGACCGGATGCGGGAGAACCTGCAGCATCGTCTCAAAGGCGAAAACTTCAGTGATCTGGCTGACCGCAGTATCGATCAGACCATCGCCCGATCGGTGAATACCTCCTTTACGGTCATTCTGACCCTGTTCGCGCTGTTCTTCTTCGGGGGCGCGATCATCCATCAGTTTATCGGGGCGCTGTTGATCGGTATCATTAGCGGAACCTATTCCTCGATCTTCAATGCCAGTGTGCTGCTAGTACTTTGGAAGCAGCAGGACTCGGGTGGGATTCTGGCGACCTCGGGCGCGCTCAGTGGCCCAAAAAGCGGTTTGACAGCGCGACCGAATACGCTGTTGCCCGGCGATCGGCCTCTGGTAACTCCGTCGCGGCCGTCCGCTTCCACGGCAGGCTCCAGGCCCGTGGGTGAGGATGGGGAGACGCCTGGGTCCTCGAAATCCGGCACCGTACGTCGCCAACCGGTACGTAGACGCCGCATGTAGGGTAGGGCGGTCCCGTTAGGGGCGTTACGTCCCAGGGGCACTGCAAGGAACAAGAAGCATGACGGGTTGGATCAATCGTTCGGAGGGGTTCGTAAACGGAGTGTGGCGGCTTCTATGGCGTCTCGCCCTGGTTGCGGTGGCCCTCTACGCCTGCTACCGTCTGCGTACGATCTTCACCACTCTGCTGGTCGCAGCAATCATCGCCTACGTGCTGGACCCGGTGGTGGAGTGGCTGGTCGGGCGCGCGGTTTTCGTGCAGGCCCATGCCGCGTTTGCCAACCTGGTCCATCGTCTTCATGCGGTCGTTATCCGGCAGCCTGCCGTGCATGTCAAGACTCCCAAAAAACATGCGCTCCGCGCCTATGCAACCCTCTATGTCTTCTGCTTGACGGTCCTGGTCGTCTGGCAGGGGGCACAACTGGTCGTCACGCCGTTTGTAGAGGAGTTCAAGAGCGTTACGGCGAAAGACCCGCTCACGCACCAGAGTCAATTTCAGATTTTGACCGAGCGGGCGTTGAAGCGCTACGACGACTCCGCGCCGGAAGCTCTGAAATCCGACAAGCTGTTGGGAAATATCAAGAAGAGCAATCTCGGCGAGCGTCTGGTCGAACCGGGCCAGGAGGTGCTGCGCCGGGTTGCCGAGAGCTTGAAGAGCATCGTCGAGATCGTGCTTTTGCCGGTGCTCGCCTTCTATTTTTTGATCGACGGGCGCAAACTAAAGCATGAGTTCGTGGCATTGGTGCCGAAACCTCGATTAAGAGACACGTTGTTTCTGCTGCGAGAGTTCAACCGCATCATGCGGGATTTCGTCTACGGGCAGTTCATCCTGTGTGTGCTGGCGGGCGCTGTCGTCTGGCTGGGGCTTGCGGCGCTGGGAGTCAAGTATCCCATCACGATGGGCGTGCTGGCGGGTATCACCCGCGCGATTCCGATTATCGGGCCGATCATCGGCGGCATTCCCATCATCCTGCTCACCTGGGTGACGAAGGGAACGACGACGGCGCTGGCAGTGCTGGGGTTCTTCACGCTGCTGCATCTGGTGGAGAGCAAGTTCATCATGCCGATGCTCATCGGGGACCGCATGGAGCTGCATCCGATCATCATTATTCTGGTGCTGTTGATCGGCGGCGAGGCGGGCGGCATTATCATCGGTGGGCAGTTGGGTGCACTGCTGGGGATGTTCTTTGCCGCTCCGATCGCGTCCCTGGTGCGGATCATCATACGGCGTTACTGGCTGCATCTACGCCATGACCCGCCCGTTCGCCCGTCGGTCGCGGTCGTATCTCCCACGGAGCTTGCCCGGAATACGGTCGTAAAGACTGCGGAGTAGCGCTCTCCGTAAAGGATATTCTTTGTCTTTTTTTGTAATACTGCCTCTTTCTTAGAAGTTTCCGGGTGAATCGAGTCGCAAACGCCTTGAATCGTGCTATAATAGCAGGGGCAACAGTGGGGTTCCGCCTCTTCGAGGCAGAACGAAACAGTTTTACACCTCGATCTCCTCGAAAAGAGGGTTTCCTGTCTCTGTGAAGAAGGATACCTGCGGAGTACGTTAGAATTGTCTTCACCGTTAGGGCTTTTGTATCCCCGCATTGTTCCCATCCGGGTCGGTTTATCCCTGCCCAAAATTGTCAACCCGCCGCGGACGTCGACCGGCAAGGAGACCGGCGCCTTTGCCGCGCTGAGAGGAGTGGATCGTAATTATGTCTGACGAGATGGTTCTGGAATCGACGGAGACGGCTGCCACGTCGCCGAATGAGGATGGTCATGGGGACCATTCCGGCGAACCTGTACCCGCCGCGCCCGTGACGACCGAAGAACCGGCTCCGGCGCAACCTGCCGCACCCGCAAATGAAACGCCCGCGCCGTCTGTCGCGGAACCCGTCGCCACCCAGGAAGAGGATGAAGAGCGTTACAGCATGGCCGCCTTCGGCCAGTTGCAACAACTCCAGCGGGATACCGTCGTAGACGGAATGGTGATGCGCGTTGATCGTGAAGGGGTGCTGGTGGACGTAGGCGCTAAGTCCGAAGGCATTATCCGACTCAATGAACTCTCACGCGAAGCCGGGCCGAATGTCAACCCGGAAAGCATCGTGCAGGTCGGCGATAAGATACGTGTCTATGTACTGGAGCCGGAGAATCAGGAAGGTATCCCTGTCCTCTCTAAGAAGCGAGCCGACTTCGAACAGGCTTGGGTCAAGGTGCAGGCGGCTAAAGAGAGCGGCGAGACCATTACTGCGATGGTGCAGGAGCGCGTCAAGGGCGGTCTGGTCGTGGATCTCGGGATCCGTGGCTTCGTGCCGGCATCCCATGTCGGCAACGGCAGCCTGAAGACGAACCTCGACAAGTATGTCGGGCAGTCGATCCCGCTCAAAGTCATCGAGGTGGATAAAGAGCGCCGCAAGGTCGTACTTTCCAACAAGTTGGCGGTCGTAGAGGAGCGCGAGAGCCGCAGTCATGAGACCAAGCTGTCGCTCGCCCCCAACCAGACCCGCCGCGGAACGGTGCGACGCCTGACGAACTACGGGGCGTTCATCGACCTGGGCGGCATCGATGGCCTGCTGCACATCTCCGAGATGTCCTGGACCCGGATCAACGATCCCAAGGAAGTCTTGCGCGAAGGTCAGGAACTGGATGTTCTGATCTTAAAAATGGACCTGGAGAACAACCGTGTCTCGCTGGGCCTGCGCCAGATCCTCCCCGATCCGTGGGAAGACATCAAGGCGAAGTACAAGGAAGGCGATACGATCATCGGGACCATCACCCGCATCGTGCCATTCGGTGCGTTTGTGCAGGTGGACGGTGTCGAAGGGATCATCCCGCAGTCGGAACTGCCTCGCAGTCGCCCCGGCAAGGGTACGCCTCCCCTCAACGCCAACGAAGAGGTCACCGTCAAGTTGATCTCCCTGCGCCCGGAAGAGCGCAAGATGACCCTCTCTCTGCGGGCTCTGCAGCCCCCGGAAGAGCGGGACGCTCCGCTTCCGCCCCGCGAAACGCGTGAACCCGCCGCCGGTGGGGGAAATGCGCCAGCGACGGCAACGGGAGGGCGTGATCGCGAAAATAAACGCGGCCGCAACGACCGTACCGAGGATCGGGACGACTTCAACCGCTTCGCAGGCGGTGGTGGCGGGCAGGATATGCGCTTCAATCAACTGGGTGAAGCGTTCGCCGCTGCCAAACGCAATGAGCGTAAGAAACATCGCCGCGATAGCGTAGAAGAAGAGGACGGTTTCGAGGAC
>JAYUMV010000385.1:0-3538 GCA_043762265.1 Chthonomonadaceae bacterium
AGCGGTTTCCACCGAGGCGATCTTCTCCTGGTGAGCCTCGCCGCGTTCGCTCTCTTGCCAACTATCCGAGCGAGCGTCAAAATAGTCCTGCATCTCCCCCAGGCTATCGGCGATCAACTCGTGAGCGGCTTGGAACGAGGCATTCCAACGCGCCCAACCAGGCAGACTGGAAATCATCGGCAGCGAGGGCAATCCCTTACCGGCGAGTTCCACCAGACGTGCCTGTTCACGTCGAGCACGAAACGCCGCCTGGCGCGCCGCATTGGAGGCATGTCGCTTGGGTTGAGGCATTAGCTTGCCCCTCCCGCAGTGGGCAAATGAGCGGCCCGATTGCTCTCTGCCCCCGAAGCGTTACGTAACGCTTCCGCACCCTCCGCCCTACCGTTACGCCGCTCCAGCGTGCGACGAAAACGGTAGGACTCATTGCCTGTCTTAATGATGTGCGCTCGGTCGGTCAGACGATCCAGCAATGCCTTGCAGAGACGGGCATTGGTGAAGACCTTAGTCCATTCCGAGAAAGGGAGGTTGGTCGTAATAATCACCGAAGCTTTTTCTGCCCGCTCCGAGATCACCGAAAACAGCAACTCGGCTCCCAACTCCGCGAGGGGGACATAGCCCAGTTCATCGATACTGTCATGGCCAGAGTAAAACTTTCAAAATCGCCGAAGTTGAAGTTTCCACCTATGGCCCCTCTATTGCGGAGGATGTCTCCCATTCGCGACACGAGGTCGCGCTCCTGCCTAACGAGCAGGAACAAGATCAGGTGCGCTGGCCCTCGTTGTCAAACCGATTTGACGCCGAAGCAGGACTGAGGTAGAATGAGCGGCGGGAGGTCGGGTGGTCGCTGCGGCGCGGCTTTCGGCAGGCTTGCCTGTCGTCTACCAGACCGGAGAGGAAAGTCCGGGCTCCATAGGGCACGATGCCGGATAACGTCCGGGCGGGGTAACCCGACGGAAAGTGCCACAGAAATGATACAGCCGCCTGGCGGCAACGGTGAAATGGTGCGGTAAGAGCGCACCGGCGGCATGGAGACATGTCGGCCTGGTAAACCCCATCGGGAGCAAGATCTGACAGAAGGAGATGAGGCGGCTCGCTGATCCTTCGGGTAGATCGCAAGAGAGGCCGGGCAACCGGCTTCGTAGAGAGATGACCACACAAAGACAAAACCCGGCTTATAGACCTCCCACAAAATGACGGCGGGGAGGAGAGATCGCTTCTCTCCTCCCCGCTTTTATTGCTCTGAGGCTGCCAGAAGGGCCGCGCCCACTGCAGCATCGTGTTTGGGCTCCGCCAGGACGAATCTTCCGCCAGGCAGCGTATCCGTGGGAAGAGGAGTATCCGCATCTCCAGGCCAAGTAGGCTCCGCAAACTCGGCCCGAAAAAAGGGGCCGAGCTGCCACAGGCCACCCAGGGGATAGATCGGCGCATTGCGGGGCAGCCAGAGCGAGTGACGTACCGAACGCACGGTATGCCGCAGACGGCGGGCCATCTCTGCGACCAGAGTTCGGGCCGCAGGAACGCCGCTCTCGGCCAGTTCACCGATGACAGGCGCGAGGCTGGCGACGCGCGCGGTGCTGAACTCGCCATAGAGCCACTGCAGAATCTCATTCTGAATCTTTGCGCCGGTATGCGCGAGCACGGCCTCCGTCAGGACATCGCTCCGATTCTGCTGCATTCTTTCGAGCGTGTAGCGCAAAGCGCAAAGGCCCAGATTGAACCCGCTGCCGCGATCTCCCAGAAGGTAGCCGTAACCGTCTTCCTTCAAGGAGACCCCTTCCGCGTTGCAGCCATAAGCCACCGCCCCCGTGCCTGCGATGATCACCACCCCCGGCTTCCCTTCACTCGCGCCCCAGTACGCGATGACGTAGTCCGGTTCCATGCGGTAACGGGTTGCCTGGATCTCCCGCCGCAGGATCGCTTCGAACGCGATACGGCGCGATTCCACCGAATATCCGGCGACGCCTGCACAGACGCCCGCAAACCACCGGTCGTCGGGGCCGAGGTCCGCCGCCCGACAGGCCGCTCCGACTGCTGCCCGCACCGAATCGGTCAAGACAGCCTCGTCGTTGAACGCTACGTTGCCCGGTCCCCCGATCCCGCGCCCACGCTCCCGCCCTCCGGCGTCCGTAACGACCGCGAGAGTTTTCGTTCCGCCCGCATCGATCCCCAGGTAGTAGGTCATCCCGTTCATTCCCCACTGGCACTCGGCCTCAAACGGTTTCGAACTGGCCCGACCGCGCCGAACGATAGACGGCGTCGATGACCAGCTGCTGTTTGACCGCATCCTCACAGTCGTAGTCCAGAGGCGTGCCTTCGACGATGCAGCGAGACAGGTGCTCGAACTCCAGCGACCACTGATTGACACCTGGGAACGTTTCACGCTCCAGCTTGCCGTTGGCTTCGATCAGCAGCTCCGCAGTTTCTCCCGGCAAAATTGCATTCGGGCAGAGGATCCGGCCTTTACTGCCCACCACCTCGTAATCGCAGCGATACGGCAGTTCGAATCCGCAGTCGAAGGTCGCTCGACCGGTGGGGAACTCCAGAATCGCCGTCGCGAGCATGTCTACCTGATACTCGGGATCGAAATCGGCCTGTGCGAAGACCCGCGTCGGCTCCGCATCGAAGAGGAACCGCGCTTCGCTGATACAATAACATCCGACATCCATGAGTCCGCCGCCCGCGAGTTGAGAACTCAGGCGCACGTTGGGCGCGCGGGTGATCATGAAGGTGAAGGAAGATCGGACAAAGCGAATCGGACCGATATGTCCGTCCCGAATCAGTTGCCGCGTGCGACGGTGCATCGGATGAAATCGCCACATAAAGGCTTCCATTGCCAGGACGCCCTGTTTTTTGACGACTGCCGCGACCGCTTCGGCCTCGGCAAGGTTGGCCGCAAAAGGTTTTTCGGTCAGACTATGTTTGCCGGCTTCCGCCGCTTTGATGGTCCATTCCGGATGCATGCCGTTCGGAAGGGGATTGTAGACAGCTTCGATTTCCGGGTCCGCCAGCAGAGCCTCGTACGAGCCGAAAGCCTTTGCAAACCCGAACTCCTGGGCGAACGCCTTCGCCTTGTCCAGATCGCGACTGGCGATTCCGGTCAGTTCGACTCCCTCAGCCTTGAGCATCGCCGGAATCGCGGTACTCTTCGCGAACGCGGCACAGCCGAGCACACCCCACTTCACCTTACGCATCTGTCTGCCCTCTTCGTCTGTTGAGATCGAGGCGGGGTCGGAGCGCACACTTCCGTCCCTGATCCGCCCAGTATTTCGGATTTCAGGAAGGAATCTTCCCGTTGACGGCCTAATAGTAGCACAGATTGGTCTTGCCCGCAAGCGGGGTGAGAATTCGTTCTTAGGGGAGAGTAAGACATGGCAAGAGTTGTAGGAAGAGCGCGCCCGGCAAACGAGGGCAGCACCAGTATGAAGTTATCCGAGATGATCGTGGTCGGCTTTCTCGTCGCTGGCATGATCGCAGGCGGCCTCTACTACTGGCAGTACCGCCAGAAGGCCACTTATGCCCTGAGTTCCTTTCTCGGTGC
>JAYUMV010000386.1:0-4857 GCA_043762265.1 Chthonomonadaceae bacterium
TAGGATTGCTCCAACTTTTTTTGCTGTTGGAGGCAGGAAAACAGTTGCAACAGCGTCAATCTTCCTGTAGAGAGAAAACGATGCAGATGTAGGAAAAGGAACCGCAATACCGCTCTCCTACATTCGGCGAGTGACCGAGGCTGTACGGCATAGGTATCGCCTCTTCCCGAAAGAAGTAAACGAATGCCTGTTCGAGACTACATCGAGCTGAAAGCGCGGTGCGAACAGCAGATGCACCTGAGCGTCTGCAATGGCTGCGATTCGTGCGGCCTGCGCTGCGCGAGCGGCGTGCCGGCTACGGAAGCGGAATGGGAGAGTCTTCAGCGCTTCCTGACCGCGTGCTCGCCCGCAGAACGCGCCGAAATCGCAAAGGTGGAAGCGCAGGACAAAAGCGTCGATTTGGGCGACGGTGTTGCCGTGACGATGTGCCGCTATCGCGACATGGCGGCGGGCCGCTGCGTGGTCTATCCGGTACGACCGCTGGTCTGCCGTCTGCTCGGACATGTCGAATGGATGCCCTGCCCCATCGAGAAGGTGCCGCAGCCGATCCCCACCCCCGACGCTCTCGCACTCCTTCAAGCCTACGCCTGCTTCGACCGCAAGACTTTTGAAGAGTGGAAAGCCGCTGACAACGACCGAAATTCGTTTCCGGGTCCTTCTTTGGCCTCGGCGGCAATAGAGACAAGCCTTGTCACTCAGAACAGGTGACGGTGCGGGTATTCGTGTCCCAACAGCCCAGAACCGATTCGAAAGGCAGACGACGATAAATCATGCGCCTTGAACGTCACACGACGCCTCCCTCCTCCTTACGAGCCAGTCGCGCAATTGGAGACATGTTCTTTTCGCTTCTTGGCGGCGTCTGTCTCGACCTCTGGTCGCACAAGGCGCGAGATTCGTCTGCCGCCTCTTGAGGCCAACCCCGTTTCCCCGTTCAATCCTCCCCGCCACACGGCTCTCGAACGCCCTCCACGCCGTTTGCCTGGTGTTTCGCAGGAAACGTGATTCAGATCACAAAATCCTGTCTCCTGCGTCACAGAAGAACGCGCGTTTTCGCGGCATACTAACTTCGCAAGCAACAAATCGCAGCCTGTAAAGGCGCTATGCTAACGGAGGATCCTGTCATGAAACGTTCTGCCTTTTCTGTGTCTACCCTGTTTTGCGCTGCTGTCGCAGCCTGTACGGCCCTCGTCTCACCGGTTGCTCAGGCTCAGTCCACAGCGCCCAAAATATCGTATATGACGGTGGATCATCCCGGTGCCCTGACAACGAGTTCCCTGACCGGGATCAACGATTTCGATGAGTTCGTCGGTATCTACGACGACGCTCAGGGGCACATGCACGGATACGAGGGCAAGAAAGGCGATGCGCATTTCAAGCCGATCGACTACCCCGGCGCCGTACAGACCTACGTCTTCCGCATCAACAACTGGGGTGAGATCGTCGGAACCTACTTCGACAAGGACGGCTATCAGCACGGCTTCATCCGCTTACCAGATCTCTTTGCCGGCTGGATCCCGCTCTACTTCTCCTTCGACGCCCCTGGCGCAGTGCAGACCAAACAAATAGATTTCGAACTGGGACCCGGCCTCGGCACTTCGGCCTTCGGCCTCAACAACAGAGGCGAAATCGTCGGGCAGTATGCAGACAAAAACGGCGTGGGCCACGGTTATTATGCCTCGTTAGAGAGCTTCGCCTCCTACTCCGAGCCGGATGCCAACGCCCTTCCGGGCTTCTATGGAGGCAGCGACCTGTCGGACATCAACGACTTCGGCGATGTGGCGGGCGGTTTTAGCAGCGCCAATCCAGCCAGTTTCGGGCATCTTTACGGCTTCCTGCTTCGCGACGGCAAGCGCACCGTGATCGATCCGCCCGGCAACATCGGAACGCAGGTATTCGGCATCAACAACAGGCGCGAAGTGAGCGGGTTCTACTACGACGCGCAGCAGTTGGGGCACGGCTTCATCTACACCGGAGACGCCAAAGGCAAATACCTGATCATCGACGTGCCGGGCGCGGTCTATATCTCGACCGTTGGCACAGTCAACAACCGCAAGAGCTTCGTTGGCGAGTATGTGGACGGCCTGGGGATCACCCACGGTTACCTGGGCACCCGCCCGTAGCGTCGAGGCGACCGGGTTCGATACGTTAACAAAGACCGCATCTTGCGGTCTTTGTTAACGTCGCAAACGCTTTCCGATTCAGCGAAACCGGAAAAGCCGCAACAAGCGGAGGGAGCGAGGGAACCGGTTCCTTTATCGGTGCGCCGGACCCACCTCGATCACGGACGTCCGCTTCAGGGTGCTTGGCCCGATCTCCTTCTGCATTTCCTGGAAAGGTGCATTCTTATTTTCCCACGAGTAGACGTACAGTTTACGATCTAACAGGACGTAAACTTGTGAGCCGCTGGCCGCGATCTGGCCCTGTCCGTCTGTAATTCGGCCAGGTTGAGATTGGGCTTGCACCGAGTGCGCGGTCTCTTTTATCAGCAAGCCGCACAGGCAGAACGCGATGACTCCCAGAAGCACTTTGATCGTATTGTCTTTCATTTCGGATCCTCTTTCGATCGGACTATCGACCCCAACAAAACAGCCGGCGCCACAGAGTGGCTCAGGGTGAACTCAGCGCGTCATCTTCTCCGCCTGCCGCCTGGCTGCTTCATCCATCTGCTGCGCGCGCAGGGTCTCTTCCGTCGCCACGGGCCGTGTGTCCCGGTTCGCCCAGGACAGATAGGCCCCGATAAAGAGGCCGATGACAACGAGCGCAAACACAAGATTAGACAGATGACGTTTCACGCTAAACTCCTTTCAAGAGCTTCGGGGCGCACCCGGCAGACCCTACAACAGGATTTCAACTCCCTCACCTCCCTACGTCAATCTCGCTCCCGCCGTTCCTCAGCCGCCTGCTCCGCCACTCCGGAAGGGAACGCGCCCGCAGGCTCTAACCTGCCATAGAGGCCTTGATTGCAGCCGTGTTTGAGGCGCGCAGAGCGGGAAGTAGACAGGGAGCGTCGGTTTCCTCACATTGGACATGACAGAGGCCGGGAGTGCAATCGCTGCACTCCCGGCCTGTTGCTTTAGGACTGAAAGCGTTGTGGGCTTACTTCTTGCGGCGTTTGAGGAAAAGACCGCCGGTCAGGCTCAGGCCCGTCAGCAACGCCAGGCTGCCGGGTTCCGGCGTCGCCGCCGCGCCGGAACCTACTCGGAGCGTTATTGCGCCGGCTCCGTTATTATCGACACTGAAGCTGGTCGCCGTGATTGGAACCGATCCCGGCGTCGTGCTGGTCGCTCCACTGTACGTCGTGGTGTTCGGAAAGACATAGTCGTTGATCGTGGTTCCCGCCGCAGGGAAGAAGAACGCTGTAGACCCATTGGTAGCGCGAGATACCAGTAGATCAGGCGTTCTAGCCCCGGAAGCGGGGTTATAGGGAGCATTGGTCGTTGAGAAAAACAGCCCCAGATCTCCAGCCGTTCCTCCAAAGTTCGAGATGGGAGTTACCACATTTTGGACGAAGGAGAGGGTGTTGCTGCCATTGGGCAGAAGGAGAGAGATGCCCTTGCCGTAGGTCGTGCCGTTAAAAGTGAAGTTGAGCGGAGTGACCCCGGAAGAAGAGGTATTGGTATCGTACTGATAGGTGGCGGCCGAAGTGGTCGTGCCGGTGCCATTGGCTCCGAACAACAGAGCGCCGACCAGATACTGCTGGGCATCGGCTCGCGGCGCGGAGCAGAGAAGAGCGCCTTCGACGAGCAGCAGACCTGCCGATACCGATAAGCCACGACGGAAACAAGAGTGTGTTGTGAACATAGGGTGAGACATTCCTTCAAGTAGAAAGTTGAGAAACCGGGCGGTCGAAACGTAAGGGGAGGTAGAAGCCTTCGTGACATGCATGTGTCCGGCTTCTTTCCACCCTTTTGTCTCAACCAGCCTCAGTATACGGATCTACCGCAACAGCAACGCAACAACAATGCAACCGGCCTGTTTTCGGGAGCGGAATCGGAGCGCTGGTCTATCAACGCCCTCTTTCCGACAAGAGGCCGAGCGGCTTCGGAGTGAGTCTGGCGCACTGCTCCCCGATGTGGAGTACCGCGAGGGAGGAGACAGCTTCTCCCTCTCATTCCCGACTGCCGTCAAACCGAAGAAGGCGAGGCCGTAAGGGCGAGTGTTCAGTTCTTCCCAGATCTTTGCCGGGAGGATTCGGGCAATACCGACCTTTTGATAGCGTGTGGAGCGACATGGGCGGTCGGATAATAATCGCATTCCCGATCATTCTTGCGGCAGATTGTATCGTACGACGGAAACTGTTTTCAAGGAGTTCCGGAGGCGTATCGAGAATAGCAACTCCGAAAGGAGAACAACAATGTTTACTCAAATCCTGGCTTTCTCTACGCTCACCCTGCTCGGTCACCCTCAACTTAATCCTCGCATTCAGGCAGCGGCCTCCCGTCCTCAGAATACCGCCATTCAGGCAATCAGGGCTGTGAAACTTCACGCGCCCTCAAAAGCATCCCTCACGCTCGGACAGCACTTTGCCGCGCTGGAGGAGGCTGCGCGAGCGAACAACAGCCCTATTGTGCACGCATGGAAAGCCAATATCTCAGGGAAAGCGTGGACAGTAACCCTGGTAACCTCGCCCGGTGACATTTCGGAGAGTACCGCGCAGTGGAAAGTCACCCTTCGGCCTCTGACGGTCACACCGATCAACCGTGTCTCCAGAGCCTACGAGTCCGAAGTACGTTCCATGCGCAAGAACCGGCGATAGTAAACAATACCTTCGCCAAAACGGGTGGCGAATTCATGAATGAGAATAGGGCTTTCGGGTCGAAGTTGTAGACGCCAATCCAACAACTCAGAAACCCAAAA
>JAYUMV010000387.1:0-2966 GCA_043762265.1 Chthonomonadaceae bacterium
GGTGCCTATCGAGACTGAGAAGACGTTCGAAAACGAGAAGGAGTGACCCTGATGTACGAAAAGACCCTGGAAGACGACGCCCATCTGAACCCCACGCAGCGCGAGCTACTGGCACTCACCTGGCGTATGCTCGATGCGATCCACACCGGGCAGGCGAAGGCCTACGGCGACCTGTGTACGGGAGATCTCTCTTGCTTCGAGGACGTGTGCGCCTACCGGATCGACGGCGTCAAATTTCATCTGGCGCTCATCGAGCAGATGGCTCAGAACCCTGCGCAGCAGCCGATGCGTTTCGACATCCTGTCTCCGCGCGTTCAGGTCTACGACACCACCGGTATCGTTACCTACACCCGTCTGATGACTTATGACGACGGCGGCAAACCCCGCTGGACGACTTTCAACGAGACCCGCGTCTTCGTCCTTCAGGAGGGCCATTGGAAGATGGCCCACTTCCACCGCTCCCCCACATGATACTGTCCCCGCCCCTACTGGCCTGGCTCATGACCGATGAAGGCGCGATGCTGATGGCCGATGCCGCGCAAATGCCTGCGGATGCCTTGAACCGTTTGACTCAGTTGCGCCGCCGCACTACGCCGGAGCGTGCGGCAGCGGTCGTAGAGTTGCTGGAACTGCGTCACAGAGCACGCGGGCGCTTCCCACAAGCCGAGAGCCTGTTCTTCACCTCCGAGGGGTTGGAGCAGGCTACGGCTGCTCCTATCGCTCACTATCGAGCGGCCCGGTTTGCGGAGGGCGTGCCGGTGCTGGACGCCTGTTGTGGGATCGGAGGAGATGCGGGGGCGCTGGCCCAGCGCGCACCGGTGCTCGCAGTCGATCTGAATCCGGAGGCGGCTCTGTGTGCCCGTGCGAATGCTTCTGTGTTCGGCGGGCAGTATCCGGTGCATGCGCTCTGTGCGGATGTCACCAGGCTCGATCTGGGACGATTGGCGTCGCAGGGGTTCGGGGCAGCGCTGTTCGATCCGTCCCGCCGCGCCGATAGGACGGATGGCAGCCGACGCAGAGTCAGAGATGCCTCCGACTACGCGCCACCGCTGGATTTCCTAAACGCCTTGCACACCTATTTTCCTGCGCTTTGTGTCAAAGTCTCGCCGGGACTGGACGACGCTACGCTGCAGCGCTACGAAACGCGGGTCGAGTTTCTCTCGGATCGGGGTGAGTGCAAGGAGGCGGCGCTCTGGTTTGGCCCCTTGGCGGAAGGGCTGCCTGCCAACAGACGGGCAGCAAGCCCCGAGTCGGAGGATCATCGCTATCTGGCGACGGTTTTGCGCCCAGACGCCCCGCCTGCGACGCTGACCCCGTCTGTTTCCATGCCTCCGCTGCTTTCGGAGCCCCGACAGTGGCTGCTGGAACCGGACCCGGCGGTGATTCGCGCGCACCTCGTGCCGGAGGTCGCCGACGCCACCGGGGCCGGGCAGATCACGCCGGGGATCGCCTATCTCACCCTGGACAACGCGGCGCCTACGCCCTTTGCCACTGCCTATCGCATCCTGGACTGGATGCCCTACCAGGAGAAGGCCGTCCGTGCGCGCCTGCGTCAACTGGGCAGACGGGTGGAAGTGGTCAAAAAGCGCGATGTGCCTCTGGAACCGGAGCAGGTCCGCAAAGATCTGTTCGATAAAGACCGCAGCCTCCCGCCCTGCGTGCTGATCCTCACCCGCTACAACGCCAAGATCATCGCCATCCTCTGCGATTTCCCACTCAGCCCTCCCGGATCGACGGCAGGAATCTAACCTGCTCTTTCCGAAATAGAGGCTATCGTGTAGATCGTCTCATCGCTTGGAGCTTGTTTGGACAGGAGAAAGAAATTGCGTGTACTGATTACGGGCAGTGTGGGAATGATCGGGCGGGAACAGGTGATGGTGGTGCGGGCGGCAGGGCATACCGTTCGAACCTTCGACCGGTTCCCGCAGAAGGGACCGGACACCGGCGAACATCACGTTGGAGATCTGCGCGATATGCTGACGATGCGGCAGATGGTGCAGGGAATGGATGCGGTGATCCATGTCGGAGCGTTGCCCAGCGATCAACACAACCGCAGCGATGAGGTGCTGAGCATCAATGTGCAGGGCACCTGGAACATTCTGCTGGCCTGCGTGGAGGCAGGAGTGCCGCGTGTGGTGTTCTACTCCAGTATCAATGCGCTGGGCGCGGTGGGGGGGCATCGTGAACCGGTCTATGCGCCTCTCGACGACACCTATCCCCGCCATCCGATGTCGCCCTATCAGCTCTCGAAGCATCTCGGGGAAGAGGCCTGCCTCGCTTTTACCCGCAAGTATGGGTTGGTGACACTGGCGTTGCGGCCGACTTTCGTCAGTTCGCAGCACCACTATGCGCCGTGGCATACGCCGGAGCGAGCGCCGTCCGACCCAGGTGGGCGCAACGAGTTCTGGGCCTATGTGGATGTCAACGATGTGGTGGATGCGGCGCTGCGCTGCCTGACTGTAGAAAACGTCACGCACGACGCGTTTCTGCTCAGCGCCGACGACACCAACTCGAAGACGCCCAGCCATGACCTGATGCGGACTTACTATCCGGAGCTTCCCTGGCAGCAGGATCCGGACACCTACTTTGCGGACGCCCCCTACCGCGCCCTTATCGACTGCTCTGCAGCCAAGCGTGTGCTGGGCTGGCAGCCGCAGCACTCCTGGCGCACGGCGACTTCGAAAACCGAATAGCATCCGAAAAGGTGGAACTTCTATGCATCCCCCGACAACCCCGAAGCTCTTCACAGCCGCGTTCTGGGACCTCGAATGGGCAAAACTGGCGGACAATGCGTTGGACGCCACCCTTCATATCATCGCCATTGTTGCGGTCTATCTACTGCTGCGCGCCGTATTGTATCGCCTTTCCGACGGCATTCTGGGCGGCATTCTGGCCCGGGAACACCGGTTGGGCATCTCGGACGAACGCACGGGGCGTCTGCAGACCCTGCGCGGCCTCTCCAAGAG
>JAYUMV010000388.1:0-2542 GCA_043762265.1 Chthonomonadaceae bacterium
GCACGGGCCGACAGTTCAGACGGCCTATTGTGTCGGTCGAAGGGTTCGCCTAACGACCAGGCGCAAGCCCCCTGCCTTTAGGCGGGGGTATCTGACGGAGAGTTCGTGTCCGTCATTGCGGATGACGACTGCCACTTCTCCACGTTTGTCGCGATATGTGCCAGCATATTCCTCCAGCATCGCTCTCTCCTTTGCGAGGGGTATCATCCACTCCGATTCGTGGGAACTTGAGAATAGCATATTACGATCCCATAGCAATACGGCTGACGAATTCATAGGCGGCAATGGCTTTTTCACTATTTTGTGAGGTGATGGAGGACATCGGCGCGTATGGTCAGAGGAGAACATGGTGGAGACGACAGAAGCGATTGTGGAAACTCCGGCCTCTATATTCGAAGTGGAAGCCTTGCGGGCAAAATTGCTGCATGTCCATGAACTTCTATGCGCAGCGTATGAATGTCCGATCGCTTATTTTCACGAACTGGATCCCTTAAGCGAATTGGTGTCTTCGCTACTGTCTCATCGGACACGTAATGCCGACTCCGGTAGGGCGTTCCGGCAGTTGCGCGCACGGTTCGCAACCTGGGAGGAGGTGCGGGATGCGCCGGTTGCCGAGGTGATGGAAACCATTGCGGCCTGTACCTGGCCGGAGCAGAAAGCGCCGCGCTTGCAGCAGATCCTGCGCCTGATTACAGAGCATCAGGGAGGTCTTACTCTGGATTTTCTGGAGTCTCTCTCCTCTGAAGCGGCGCGTACCTGGCTGGAAACGCTGCCGGGAGTTGGCCCCAAAACCAGTGCGGCCGTGCTGGCCTTCAGTAAATTGCGACGCGCGGCGCTGCCGGTAGACAGTCATCATCACCGCGTCGCGATGCGCCTGGGCCTGATCCCGTCGACCATGAGCGTCGGCCCGTCACATGCGCTTTTGGCCGCGCAACTGCCTCCCGATTGGGATGCGCAACAGGTCTATGATAACCATGAAGTGATGATGCTGCACGGCCAACGCTGCTGTTTCTACAACAGCCCGGCGTGCGGACGCTGTGTACTGCTCGCGCTCTGTCCAACCGGGCAACAACGAGGCAAATTGATCTGAGGCACCTCTCATCAACAGTTCGGGATCGTCCTATGTTGCGCCGCTAGTGAGGGCGTATTCCATCGCCTGCTCTAGCGGCATGGCACGGCCTTCTGCCAGAGAGACCCTGAAAGCGTCCTCGCCCAAAGCCTCTTTTGCTACGGCCATTTCCTGTGCCTGCTGTTCGCGCTCTCTGAGCGGCAGTAGAAAACCTATTGTCGCACACAGCGTGGAGGCGGCACCCCACAACCGGACAGCACATTCAGCGCTCTCTTTTTTCAGGAAAAGGGATGCGAACCGTTCGAAGGAGATCGCGATGTACCGTCTGGCCATCAAATCCCGAAAAATCCCCAGACTCTCGACATACAAAGCCTGTGCCGAGGCATAATCGCCCTGTTCTTTCGCCAGCAGCCCCAGGGTGCTGAGGGAAGCAGCAATCCCGATTCTGTTTCCCAACTCCCGATAGATGCCCAGACTCTCCTCAAGCAGAGCCCCTGCCGAGGCATAGTCGGCCTGATGAAAGGTGACAAGCCCCAAATTGTTGAGAGAAGTAGCAATGCCGATTCTGTTCCCCAGTTCCCGATCAATTCCCAAACTCTCCTCAAGCAGGAGATGTGCCGAGAAGTAGTCGCCTTGATCTTTCGCCACCAGCCCCAGTTTGTTGAGAGAAGCAGCGATGCCTCCTTTGTGTTCCAACTTTCGAGAAATCACGAGACTCTGCTCATACAGTGCACGCGCCACCCTGTAGTCGCCTTGTATCCACGCCAGAACTCCCGCTCCGTGGAGCGCGTGCGCGCACACCTTATCGTCCGCTTCCTCCGCTCTGGAAAGCGCATTCTCTAGCCAACGGCGACCTTCCGTTGCCTCTCCACTGAGTTCCCAGAAGTGCCCGAGAGCGCTCGCCAGGCGCAGATCAATCTCTTGAGATTGCCCCCACTCCAGCGCCGCACGCAGATTGTCCTGCTCCGCTCGCAGCCGATCCATCCACTCCTGAGAGAGTGGTCCCGTCGTTGACTGGTCCGCCTCTTCCGCCAGTCGCAGATAGAAGAGAGCATGCCGACGCGCCAATACTTCGCGATCTTCCATGCGGAGTTGGTCGGCAGCATATTGACGCAGTGTCTCCAGAAGGCGATAGCGCATGACATCGCCTGCCTCCTCTGCCAGGATCATGGAGCGTGCACGCAGTTCGCTCAGGGCCTCTTCTGCCGCCTCTTCCTCGCAAATCTCTGCGGATGCTTCCAGCGACCAATCCCCCACAAAGACCGATAGGCGGGTAAAAAACCGTCTTAGCTCCGGCCTTAAAAGTTGGAAACTCCAGGTGATCACCGCCCGAAGCGACAGATGCCGCTCCGGTCGGTCTTTGCGGCGACTCACCAGTAGCCGACCGGAACCGAGACTAGACAACATCTGCGCAGGCGTAAATGTCTGTGCCCAGGCTGCAGCCAACTCGATCGCCAGCGGAAATCCCTCCAG
>JAYUMV010000389.1:0-6009 GCA_043762265.1 Chthonomonadaceae bacterium
GTATCGCACTGCTAAATTATACCACCTCAACAAAAACAAACCTGAAGCGATTCCCGGTTGAGAAGCTGATCAGCGTCCTCAACCGTCTCGTCACCTCCGGCAACACCGTCCTGGTGATCGAGCACAACCTCATTATCTCACCAGTTACTCCCGAGCCCTCGAATTTGCACAGTTTGCGGGTCGTAAGCAGTTTCCAGCCTCGCTGCGCATAACGCAGATGTTTTCTTCTTCCCAGCTTTGAGCCCCGAAAAAATCTCCTGTTTCGTCGCTGTCGCTAGTGTGAAAAGAAGCACATCCACCGTGTGCAACTCTTCCTTTCGGTTCTGGCGACATCCCTGTATACTAACCAAGGGAGCAAATGTCCCGGTCCCACGCAGGATGCAACGATTGCCAACTCCTCTCTGCTTCCTCTGCCCTTGGGAAGAGAACGGAATCGGTCCGGGCGTTGCCTTCTACAGAAGAAGCCTAGCAAGTCACGAGAGCATTCACAGGCGATTTCCCTGAAAGAAAATGGTGATTATCGTGCGTAAGATATTCCAGAGGGTACCGAGCGTAGTGATGACTGTGTGCATCCTGTTGGCGCTGCCATTTGCCTATTTGATGCCGCGACATCAGGCCTCAGAAAGCGTAGCCGCGTTTGGTGCCTCCAAACGCGAGCAACTGCTGGCGCGGTCCAAGCCCCTCCTTTCGACCCTCATGACGGGATCGACAGATATGAATGTAGAGATTTCCCTGAACAGGAGCTACCGGGCCTCAAATCAGACGACTCCAACCTGGATTGTAGACTGTTCGGATTCTGCACAAGGCAAGAATGCGCAGGTCGTATGGAATGCCGATACAGGAGAACTCATGTACGCGTCCCAATGGAACGAGAGAGTGCCCACGCTTCCAATCGCTGCCCCAATCACCCGAAACCAGGCCATTGCCCTGAGCAGGGACTGGCTGCATGCGCTGCCTCTACGCCAGGAGGATTCTACATCCTGGCGCGTCGTCGTCGCGAAGCCAGCAAAAGACACGCAGTGGAAGGTTCAATTCCAGGGGGGAGATCGAGTCGCAGAATTTGGCGTGAATGCTGCCACAGGACAACTGGTTTGGCTGGCCTATTCTCATCTGCCTGCTTCGAAAATCGCATCGAGTCGATAGATAGAGAATCGACAAGTCATCGACTGAGGCAAACGCTATCCTATGGTAACGACGTCATCTGCGCCCACTCGCGCGTGCCGCATCACCAACCCGGATCGGCACGCTGTTCTTCAATACGAAGCGTGTCATTTGCAGATCGTTTTTTCTACCGGGCTCACTATAGTCAGTCAAGAACTTATGTCGTTCAACTACTCTATACGGTCGCGCGTTCCTAGTAAAGTTGGCCACGGCAGCCTCGTCGTTTAGTGGAGTTCCCACAAAGACAAAATCTCTGGCATCCATCCGCCGTAAGACCTCGACGAGCAACGCTTCGTCCATAGGACTCCGTATGCGGAACCTGGCTTGCTCTTTCGGCTGCCGATACAAACGCGTATTGAGATCCGTATCGGTTACCAGGATAGGCGTCGAGAGGGCTTGAATCCACGTGCTTAAGTCCTGGTCATAGGCGAGGGCGCGGCGCACCCAGAGCAGACTGGTCGCCTGGCAGAAAATACTAATTCCTATGAGGACTGTTGCGCACGCAATTGCGCCGCCACGCCATCGCCCTCTCAGACGGTTGTGCTGTCTCTCAAGAGAATGTACCGCGAGTAGAGCCAGGAGTGGCAGTGAAGTCAGCAAGTAACGGCTGCCCCAGCCCACGACAGGATCCAATGGATTCAAGAGCAGGAAAATGAGGAGGAGAGAAGTGGTGCGGCTGAGATAGGCGTAGTAGATGTCCCTCGATGGAGCGGCACCCTTCCTCGTTCTGACATGCCAGGGTACGCCCAGTGCCGGAATCAGTAATGGCGTCGCCTGAAATAGGCCTGCTGGCGCGCTGAAAGTCCTGATTTTAAGCACCAGGAAACCGGAGAGTCCTGCTGCGAGGACGGCAAGTGTCAGGGAGACAGCAGCTTCCACAACGCCTTCTCCTTGTCGATTCCAGAAAGCATAGAGCACTAGCGAGCAAGCCAGCGCAAGAAAGCCATACCACAGGCTCTCTTGCGCTGCGGTGTAAGATCCGGGCAACGTCGTTCCCACCAGTTGTCCCATCGCCCGATCTGCATAGTCACTCAAATTCAGGCAGTTCGCGAGGCTAAAGGGATGATCTGTAGAGTTCTGCAGGGCATTCGCGCCTAGATGCGGTCCGCCGAATGTCCCATAGATGCGTATGTTGAACAGGCACCACAGCAGAAGTAAGATCACAAATCCAATTGGTAGTCCTGTCAGCAGCTTCCGGTGCGTGCGCAGCAATGGTAGAGCCGCAAGCCAAGCCGCTGCAAAGAGAGCAAGGAACTGTTCATGCACACATATTCCAAGGCCAATGACCCCCCCGGCGATGATGGCCGAGCGCGACGAACCATCCTGGACCGAGCGCAACATCCAGTGCCCGACTAGCGCCGCTAAAAACATCAGAGCCGAATGGTCCCAGAATACCGCGGAGTAGAGGATCAGTGGGGTTGCTATCCCCAACGCCAGTATCATCACGAGTCGGCTACGTAAATGCAGACGTCTGGCCGTCGCATAGGTCACGAGGAGACAACCGAGGCCACACAGCATTGGGACGAGCGTCAGGCCGCTAAAGCCAAAGACGCGATAGGCTATCCCAGAGAGCAATGGAAAAAGCGGCTGGTACATCACTGTAAAGCCTCGGTGATCGTAGTACATAAAGTAGGCCAGGGGATGAATCTGTCCCGTGGGATCGAGGTCGGCGTACGGGTAGTGAAGGTGAACCAGAGAGCCGTGGTCAATCCAGTTGCGTATCATCGCGAAGCGTGCGCCAGAATCAGGAGACCAGAACGCGCCGAGAGTATCAGGATGCAGCAACATCTGTGGGCCGTTAAGATAGACCGGCACAATCGCATAGAGACACACGAGAAACAGGATCGCAAAAGAGAGAAAAGTGCGATCCTTCTTACGCAACTGTTCCAATCTCGTGTGCCAACCGCCGACTCCATTTCCGGCGCCCATAGGTCGGACCTGCGCTTTCGCCATCTGGAGGCTCCTTGACTTCGATCGTCTAAGCAACTCTGTGGCTATGCCCACAGAGAGGATGAATGGCAGCCGCTTCGGTCTGTCTACTGCCACGGATGTGCGCGGATCTTCACGCCTGAAGTGCGCGATCAAACATACCACTGTGCCTGAATGCCGAGCATACGGGCATATCGACCGCCCAGGGCTACCAGATCCTTATGGGTCCCCTCTTCCGCGATAGCTCCCTCCTCGATAACGACGATTCGATCGGCGAGCCGAGCGGATCCCAGCCGATGTGAGATCAGCAAGACCGTCTTGCCTGCAGAAACGTCTTGGAACTGCCGATAGATCTCTACCTCCGCTCGCGCATCCAGAGCCGCAGTTGGCTCGTCAAGGACCAACACCTCTGCCCCTCGCAGATATGCCCGCGCGAGCGCGATCCTTTGCCATTGGCCTTCAGATAAATCCTGTCCTTCGGCAAACTCTTTGCCCAGCAGCGTGTCATACCCATGCGGTAGTTCTCCAATGACCTCAGCCGCCCCGGACAGGCGGGCGGCGCGTTCAATAGCCGCCTGGTCATCGCGTCGGTCAAGATCACCGAATGCAATATTCTCGCGCACAGTTACCTGGTAGTGGTGGAAATCCTGGAATATGGCAGTCGCGTGTGCTCGCCATGCGTGCAAGTCGAGGCTAGCAAGATCCATACCATCCACAAGGATGCGCCCAGACGTGGGGTGATAGAGGCCAAGCAAGAGTTTTGCCAATGTGGTCTTGCCTGCTCCATTCTCACCGATCAGGGCCAGACGTTCGCCTGGACGAATTTGCAGATCCAGGTTTCGCAGCACCAGGTGGTCTGATCCGGGATAACTGAAGCTAACCTTGTCAAAGACAATACCTCTTCGCTCGTGGACGTCCTCTACCGGCTCGGTATTTACAGAAAGTCTGTGGGAAAGAACGCCCCCACCCCGCTCCTGATCGAAGGCATCACCGCCTATAGAACCAGGTGCTTCGTCAGGCTGATCCATGTAGAGAAACAAGTCTCGGAGGTATCGCAGATCGTTATCGATAAGCGCTGTGTTCCAGAATAGGCCAAACAGGTCCTGCTGGAACTGCTTGACGGCCCCTACAAACGCCGCATATTGCCCGATCGTGAGGGCTCCTCCAGCCACCAAAGAGACCACAAGAGCCAGTGCTAGTCCGAACGTCAATGCTTCCCCGAAAGAGCTTCCCCCCTCAAACCGGAACTCTCGCCGCGCAACTGCCAGGCGCTCATTTCGGAGATCTGCATACAGACGCCCCCAGGAATCGAGAAGATACGTCGCCAGACTAAAGAGGCGCACTTCTGCTGCCGACTCTCGACCGGTCATTAGTTGCTTGAAGTACCCAAGTCTCCGTTCTCCCTCCGTCTGCTTGCGCTCCAGGATGTAACGTTCACGCAGAATGCGCACGCGTAATAAAAGGGAAAGTGTGGTCCCAGTCATCAGGATGACAGGCAGGAACCAGAGGGCGAAGCCCATATACAGCATCAACGAAACCAACGTGACCAGTGCTGTTGTATTTCTGAAGACGAAAGTCATGGTGCTGAAGAGACGATTGTCGAGCGCCATCTCGATTCGCTGAAGCTGGTCATATAACTCGGACTGCTCAAAGGCCCCCAGGGAGAGGGTCTGCGCTTTGGCAATGACCCTCTCCTGGACCTGTGATTTGAGCGTCTCCTGCATCCTGTCCTTCAAAACGCTTCCCAGTATCCGGCCGGTAGGTACCAACACCGACGTCAGGGCCAACGCCCCAACCCATAACAGGGCGTGGCGCACCGTAATGGTTCCTGGAGCGCCGTTCGTCATCACATCCACGAGACGACGCAGAACTGCCAGGGAGAGCAAGGGCAGCAGACCAACGGTCACGTCCACAGCGCCGATGACTGCCATCGCCCCAGGGGATAGTGTCCAGAGAAGACGCAGCAGTCGGACTAGATAACGCCACCGCGCCGAGATACGATCGTCGATTGGCCCTGTTTGTGCTTGATTATTCATGTATTGGCATAGGGGGTTCGGACGCATCACCTCTGTGGAGGTGCGACCGCCGTCCACTCCTTGTTTTTACTGTTCCACCTCTGGCTCACGATACCACGCTGCCTGTAGCGCATACATCTCAGCGTAGCGGCCGCCCGCTGCGGCCAGTTCCTCGTGAGAACCGACCTCCCGCACTTGCCCCTTCTCCAGGAAGATAATGCGATCCGCGAGTCGTGCTGACCCCAATCGATGCGATATCAGAACCATGGTTCGGTCTGCTGCAGCCTCAGAAAAGTGCTGATAGACCTCCTGTTCCGCCAAAGCATCCAGTGACGCCGCCGGCTCATCAAGTACCAGTATGCGAGCGTCACGGAGATAGGCGCGTGCCAGTGCAAGTTGCTGCCATTGCCCTACAGAGAGATCACAGGCGCCGTTGTAGCCCTTGCCCAACAACGTCTCGTAATGCTGCGGCAGACGCTCAACGAACTCATGCGCACCGCTTTGCCGGGCAGCAACACGAACGTGTTCTATATCCGTCATCCGGCTTGTATCCCCCAAACCGATGTTTTCTTGCACCGTAAAGTTGTATCGCATAAAGTTCTGGAAGACAGCGGCGGTCTCGGCATACCATTGGGCAGGATCTATGCTCGTCAGATCGACTCCGTCAATTAGGATTCGCCCCGCAGTTGGTCGGAAGAGGCCAAGCAACAGACGGACGAGCGTGCTCTTTCCAGCGCCGTTCTCACCGACCAGAGCCAGATGTTCGCCTGCTCGTATCTCCAGGCTGATTGGTCCCAGAGCGGGTCCCTCTGCGCCGGGGTATGTGAAAGACACCTGCTCGAATGAAATGCAATGTTCCAATCTCACGCTTGCCCGGTCGCCCGAAGCCTCCATTGCTTCCGTG
>JAYUMV010000390.1:0-17513 GCA_043762265.1 Chthonomonadaceae bacterium
GGGCAATCTCCTGCCTGGCATGTCTCCTCCTCGGGTCCGTAAAACGGGCTGTGTTTACGATACCCAAGGGGAAGGCGTTGCTGGTGAAGTTTCCCGTCGCCTGGTACAGTCTGGGTGAAAACCGGTGGTACAGTCTGGGTGAAAACGCCTGGTACATTATGGGGTGGAAAATGACAACGCCGGAATATAGCGTCACAAACGGTTGGATTGATACTGCCGGGAAGCAAAGAACCTGGCGTCTGCACGAACCTTCCGGCACCAAAATCGCCGAGATCACCACCAAGAGCGGCGCTGCGAAAATCGCGGAACTGCTCAACCAGGCCAAGGACAGCAAGCGGAGGCGATAGCGTCCTCATGCGTTCCCCCGCCATCGCTGCATTCTTGTCTTGCCCTATGTTCTGCTTTAGGGTATAATTGTTTCGTACGAAACAAAACAAAGAGCAAGGTAATGACACACAACCCGACGCAGCAGACCTATGACAGTTTGACCAAGGCTTACGAGCATTTTAATGTTGCTCTGTTCGGCGGTAAGTTGCCGCCCTGCCTCATCACCATGCAGCGGTACAAAGGCGCGTATGGGTACTTTTCCGGTGGACGTTTTGCCAGTGCCAGCAGTCCGGAGGAGATCACCGACGAGGTCGCGCTCAATCCTAACCATTTCGCGGCGCGCAGTGCTGCTTCTGTCTTATCGACGCTCGCCCATGAAATGGTCCATTTGTGGCAGCACCATTTCGGAACGCCGTCACGCACGGGCTACCATAACAAAGAATGGGCGGCGAAGATGCGGGAGATCGGGCTGATTCCGACCGACAGCGGAGAGCCAGGCGGCAAAGAGACGGGCCAGAGCATAACGCATTACCTAGAGGCAGGCGGCTCGTTTGAGCGGGCCTGTAGCGCGTTTCTGGCGACCGGCACGGCCATTCTCTATCAGGACCGGGCGCGAGAAGGCGAGGAAGCAACCCGCAAGACGAAAGCGGCCAGCAAGACAAAGTACACTTGTCCGACCTGCGGAGTAAACGCATGGGCAAAGCCCGGCGTTTCCCTCATCTGCGGCGAGTGTAAGGAGACGATGGAAGCCGAGGCGGGCGAGGACGGCCAGGACGCTCTCGGCCAGCCGCACGATCTTGCCGCACGATCTTGCCGCTGCCTGCCAGTAAGCAATGCCCTGCTGGACAGATGCGGCCTGGTCGGGTAAGTCTGTATCAAAGTAACTGATACAGGCAATCTATGGCGGATCCCTCGGCGGCACGAAAATGTCCCCTCTGTCGTTCTCCCAATGTGGCGAAGAACGGACGCCAGAAGGCGACCCACCAGCAGAAACTCATCTGCCGGGAATGTGGCAGGCATTACCAGCTCGCTTATACCAACGCTGCCTACAAGCCTGGAATCGCCCGGCGCATCGACGTGCTCGCCGACGCAGGCCAGTCCGTTCGCTCTATCGCCGAGGCGACCGGCACCGCGCCGGGAACGGTGCAGACCACCCGCAAACGACTTGCCGCGCTCTACCGGGCAAAACTTGCCGAACACTACCCTATTCCTCCGAACGTGCTGCACGTCGTCAGTTTCAGCGGCGGCAAGGACAGCACGGCGCTCTTGATATGGGCATTAGAGCGCCTTCCCAGAGACCGCCTGCGCGTCGTGTTCTGCGATACAGGATGGGAAAACCCGCAGACGTACCGTTTCCTCGAAGACGTAAACCGCCGCTTGCTTGACGGCCAGCTTATTATGCTCCGCTCTGACCGCTACCGCGATCTGCCCGACCTCGCCCGGCAGCGCGGGCGCTTCCCCTCCACCAAAGCCCGCTTCTGCACCGAGGAACTGAAAATCGTTCCCCTGCTCCGGTGGATCCTCGCGCAAACCGAAGACCTCGCCATCTATCAGGGCATCCGCGCCGGGGAGAGTTTCGCGCGGTCGAAGATGCAGCCGACCGCCGACTACTTCACCAGTTATCTCGATTATGCCGACCAGCCATACCGTTATGAAGGAGGAGAGAAGAAGCGCAAGCGGACCCCGCTCTTTTACCGCCAGGTCATGAAATGGCTGGACCGCCACGAGGCCAGCGTCGAGCGGCCGTTGTTTCATTGGAAGGAGGCAGACGTACTTGCGTTCTGCCGGCGGCACGATGCCTTAAATCCGCTCTATGATATGGGCTTCCGGCGCGTCGGCTGCTTTCCCTGCATCATGGAGAACAAACAGGGGCTTCGGGCGCTTGCCGAGCATTTCCCGTCGCGCATCGAGGAACTGGCAGCCATCGAGGGCGCGATCGGCAGCAGCTTCTTCCCTTACAGCAAGGTTCCGGCCAGGATCTCACAGACGCCGACCATTCGCGACGTGATCGCATGGGCGCATGACGGCCACCGCGCCCAGGAGGGCGAGGAATGGGCTTGCATGTCTCACTTCGGCAAGTGCGAGTAAAAAACTTTTTGAGCGCCTTTCCGGTTCCTTCCAGATGCAGTGGAGTAACACGAGATAGGCGTTTTCAGGTCGTAATGCTTTTTTATAGGCAAGACCAAAAAAGTGAGGACGCCAGGAGGTGCAACGTGCCGCTAACAGATTCCCAACGGGCCAGCCTAACGGCCCAACAACAGCAATTGCAGCAGACGATCAATCAGACACAACAGGAGATCTCGAAAATCTACCAGACGATGATCCAGTTTGCCCAAGATCTTGGTAGCTATTCGGCTACGATCTTCTTCAACAACATTCCGTCGGGGGTTGACCAGGACGACTCTCCGGTGACGCGGAAACTGGAATATGATTGGGTTGAACTGGACACAGCACTCAACCTTGGAACCATCGCTCAGAAGATCACGCTTCTGCGTAAATCCCAGGATGCCCTCGGAGACGTTACGAAGCAATTGGCCGCTGGATAAGGGCTACAATCGAACGGAAACACCCCGACCGCTCTGGATCAGGGAGCGGTCGGGGTCGTATAACTCGCATTATGGAAAACTTTTTTGGAAAAGCATCGAAAAATTATTTCCTAAAACGAACTTTTGCTTGTTCTATTGTAGTCATCAATTTTAAGTAGCAACCATGCTTTACGGGCCTGATAGTTGGGTCATACTATCAATCGTTGGTGATGTTTTCTTTTCGAAAGGAGATCGCCTTGAAGCGCTTAATCGTGTTGGTATTTGCAATAGTATGTATACTTGCCAGTTGCATACCTGCCTTTGCAATCCCACCCAATTCTGCTTTGATCTTTGACCTTGCGGAGTCAGCGGTGTCAACAAGCGGAACAACCAAGACAGTAAATGTGATTGTTGCTGTCGCTTACACTACTCAAACAACCACTCCTGCCTGGACAATGCTCAACTCGACTATCTCAGTTGTTGTTTATGTTACCGAACATAATCCGACAACGGGAAATGTGGTGAATTACAACAAAACGTTTCGGATGGCCCCGCTGACAAAACTAGAGTGGCATAAGGCGCCAGTACTAGGTACAATCATTTTACGCAACACTGTCCCAATTATAGTGGCACCGATGACATCCACCAATACGGTCACATTCGCGTTTAAATTGTTTGTTAATGGGACATGGACACGAGCTACTGGCGCTCCTCTCACAGATACTCACGGTAGTATGGATCCAAGCAAACAAACTTTCTGATGTCCTACTTCTATAACACGTCAAAAGGAGAAACCATGATTCGGAAAACTGTTCTCGCACTCTCTGGAGCACTGCTCCTAATTTCCCTGGGCTCACCTCTGTTAAAGGCTGCCTCTGCACCACGACCTAAGGTTGCCAAAACCTCGACATACGATTTCACCTGGTATGACAGTAGTGGTTCGGTGGTCTCCACAACTACAACGTCGGATGTAGACACGACTGTGGCGAGTCCGCCGACGGGAGCAACGGATTATATGTGGATAGACGAAAGTATCCCAAATACACAGACTTATGGCACCCTGACACCATCGACTACTCCCTTGGATTTTTCTGATGCGACCACCAATACGGATCCAAATCAGGCTATAGAGGTGATCTTCCCCACCTGGTAGAAAGTGAAAGGCAAGTGACCCAACGATCAGCCCCCGCAAGGGGGCTGATTTGTGCTTTGAAATGCTAACTTGCCTTGCTTTCTGCCCTGCTGTACACATCTCAAACGTTCCCCTGTGCCGTTGCGTACAGACGTGCTTGCAGCACTTAAACGAAGCCCGCTCGCCCTCGATGTGTATATGTGGGTTTCCTACCGCTTGTTTACGATGCAGAGCGCCGGGCAGGAGCAGATCACCCTCGGTTATGGCAGACTTCAGGAACAGTTCGGAACCGGCATCGCGGAAGCCAATTACCGGCAGTTCCGCCGCGAAATCCGGCTGGCATTTGAAAAGGTCGCGCAGTATTGGGTAGCTCCCGACGGCGAGAAGGAACTGCTTAACTATGAACTGCACGAGGACGGCCTTACCTTGTTCCGCAGCCCGCTACTGGTCAACATTCCCCGCCATACAATCGCCCAGAGCGCAGCCGAAGCGGAGGCCGCGAAGATACTGGCAGGCAAGAAATTCGACGATCTCACGATGAAGCAGGCCCGCCAGGTCGCGGGCAGCAAATGGGATATACGCTGGCTAGCAGCGCAGTATTTCGAGTGGATCGAGGAGGAAGAGATCATTCCTAAAGATCCCCGCGCCCACTTCCTGAAGTTTATCAAGACCCACCGGCAGCGCAACGGCGAAACCGTTTAATCCCTGTATACATCGCTCACGCCCATTGAAAAACAATGGCAAATTTCGCCTGTGGATAAGTAAGGCAGAGGCGTCTCTAACGTTTACGCTATGGCGTCTCTAACGTTTACGGGGGGCGTCTCTAACGTTTACGCCCCCCGTCTCTAACGTTTACACCCTCCTATAGTGAATTACCTATTAAGAATCTCCTATAGAAGAATTCCTGTATCGCGTACATGCGCGACCCTGTGGAAAACTCCCCAAAACCAAAAATCCGGATGATAGCCGCCATAGCAACCCTACAGCGCTCATTTGAAAGCGCGGGTTGCTATGGCGATCTCCGACGCTATACTATCCGGAGACAAAGACAGGATTGAGAAGCACGGGGGGGCGACATGGAGGACGACGAGCGAGACGCGGCGCTTAAAGCAGCCCTTGCCATGCTGGACTGCTTCGAGCGGACCGGAGCCAATCGGTACGATCTGACGATCACGAACGCCCAAGGCCAGAAGATCCGTTTTCGCCCGAACGTTTTCAGCGCCGATCTGCGGCACACTCTGCCGGCACTTCTGGACGAAGGCACGAGCAAGGGGCAGAACATCATCGTGCGGCCACGCGGCCCAGGAACGCAGTTTATCCAACTGGACGACTTGGGCGCCAGCGGCATAGAGCAGATCGAGACAGCCGCTTTTCTCACCCTCGAAACCAGCCCCGGCAATTTTCAAGCATGGATAGCTCTGCCGGAGAGCGAGGGCAGCGAAGACTTTACCCGCCGCCTCCGCAAAGGAACGGGCGCGGATCCTACGGCCAGCGGCGCGACGCGGATCGCGGGCAGCTACAATTTCAAAGCCAAACACGCGCCGGACTTCCCCCAGGTCCGGATCTCCACAAGCAACCCCGGCCACATCACGACCAGAGCGCAGCTCGAAGCAGCGGGCCTTGTGGCAGCACCCGAGCCAGCGGCCGCACCGCGAACGCCTGCACCCAGGCGCAGCGGATCCCGTCGCCCAGGATGGCCCAGCTATGCGAAATGTGTTGCCGGAGCGCCACTTAACCGCGACCAGACCGGCCCGGACATAAGCCGCGCCGATTTTACGTTCTGCCTGCTCGCGCTCGATTGGGGCCAGACCCAGGAGGACACCGCCGCCCGACTGATGGAAGAAAGCACGAAGGCGAAGGAGAACGGAGAGAAGTACGCGCAGCTCACCGCAAAGGAAGCCGCTAAAGCGATTGAGGCCAGGAGCCAAAAGCTACGCTAAAGCCCCAAATTTGCCCGTAGAGCGCGAGAAACACGGCGGGGGCTACCCATGTAGCAAAAAACGCCTATACCCCCCTAGAATCGAAGCACAGCGAGAATACGGGGCTATTTTAGGTCGTGGTCAAGTCGGCGGAAGCGTTAGGATCGCCCATCGGGTTCGGAACCGTCGTCAATATTTCGATTGATTCGATGATTGCGGCCTCTGGATCCTCGGCGGGGAAGTGAATAAGGGGATCGTATTCTTTGAGCCATTCGACACTGTTCGTCCGGAGCGCGTTCACCATTGGCAGCAGATTGCGCCCCCACATCGAAACCCGGTGATGCGGGAAGATCAGGCTGACGAACTCTCCCATGCCCTCGAAGAACACATCGTAGAGGACGCTGTATTGCGGCATCATGTAAAAGCGTTTCGCGTAGATAATTACCCGGATTTGCGCGTCCCCGGTCGGAGCGCTATAGGCGACATAGGGATCTTTAATAATGCCTTTGGGCTTCGGTCCTTCTAAGACCGTAGCGCCTCCCTGCGCGTCTTGTGACGTTCCCTTTGCGGCTTGCTGTATATTATCCAGGCGGCTCATGTTCCCCCCCTATTTTTCCATAGATTGCGAAGGCGAGGGAGCCGAAGCGGAGGCAGCTTGTTGCTGCGCTGCGGCGCACCGGCTTCCTTGCTGCGGCCCATTATGCCCGCTTTTGGCGCTGGAATCAAGCGCAGATTGCATCTGGGCTTTGGTTTCCGGGGATTGAGCAGCGTTCGTCGTGACGCCAGCATTTTGCATCGTTTGCCCTGTCTGCTGCGTTTGCTGCGCCGGAGTGCTGGGGGTAGCTTCTTTCCACTGCGGCGTTTGCGAAGGGCTACTGGTCTCCAGGGATCGAGGCGAATTATTTGTTTGCTGCATCCCGGCATTGACGGGCTTTGCGGCCTCGGTAGCCTGGGCATGAACTGCCGACTGAGTGACAGATCCGGAAGACATTCCCGGAAGCGGGCTGCTCGTACTGGGCGCGGAAGTTGCGGCCTGGGCAGTGGTTCTGCTCTCCTCTTGTTTTCCCAATGGAACACCACCTTTCGTTAGCGGCGCGGGCCGCCATCGCGTTCGCGGGACTGTTCGGCCCGCTCTTGATAAGTCTGACTTTGACGATGCGCGAGAATAGCCCCCTGCCGCGCCATGTCGGTGCGGCTTTCGGTGCGTGTGGCCGGAGGCGCTGCCACGTTGCTGAGGCTCTTCTGTGTGGCATCACGCGCCGCCATCGAGGAGGCGCGGACCATCTGCCATTCGGCGAGCTTCTTCTGGTAGTCCTGTTTTTCGGAAGAGGGCGGCTGAAAGGCCCAGCCATCGGGCGAGGCATTCAGCGCCCTATCATACGGCCGCAGATTATTCTCGAATTTCACCTTGCGGTTATGGGATCCGACCAGCGTTTTTTCGCCCCGCTTTTCCTGGGCGGTCGCGTCCTTGCCTTTATGGATGCCGCCGACCGCATCGACCCCCTGCGCCTCATAACTGAGATGAGTAATCCGGACCTTCGATCCGGCTTTCTCCAGGGCAGCGTTACAAATCGCTGTGTACTCCTCCTTGAAACGGAGCAGCGTCCGATCGTCGTCGAGAGGCGATTTGCTGCGCCCGCCTGTCGCGATCGCCGGATCTCCGGCCCACTTCTTCCCGAAGCCCTGCGGGTCTGTCGCGTCGATAGAGCGGGTAGCGACCATACAATGAGCATGTGGGTTCAAGCCGCCGTCGGCAGCTTGCGCCTGGTGCAGGGACCAGTCCACGACCAGGCCGCGCCGGGTAAGCCCGCCGACCCATTCCCGCATGACCTCTTTTTGCTGTTCCTCGTTCAGTTCTCTCGGAAGCTGGCACATGAACTCTTTGGCGAGTTGCGCCGAGGCCCGGCGGTTGTGCGTATCTTCCTTTTGCTCGACTGCATTCCAGAGCTTTTCACGTTCCGCCATCCATTGCGGGGCACCCTCGGGCAAGGCGATCTCCGAATGCACAACGCCGTCGCGCTTGCTATAGTCGTGAACGCACTGGTATTTTTCGTCGCGGAGTAATTGACCGCTTCTGTAAGCCGCCGCACCCACTGCCTTATGACCACTGCTGCGCGAAATCGGCGTCGCAGTGGGAGCCATATATTTGACACTCATAACCGCCCCCCGTGTTTCTCTATACGAAACAAAGTACGCGAGCGGTTAGCGAGCGGCAAGGTCTATTAGGAAGCGGTAGCGGACTAATAGCGCATGGATTGGCCGAGCCAATCCATGCGCCATATCGCAAAGCGATGGAACTACAAGGGGTTATAGCACAGCTTCCTGGTACTTGTCACGCCTCTTTTTATGTCTGAATGGATCGCCGTCTGCCGGCGGTGTTTTGAGGCTAAAATGCCAGACGAAGAAAAACGCCTTACTGTCATAATCCTGCAACACTACTTTGCTAAGATGTCCTTTCCTACCACCAAGCGAAAGGACAAGTCGATGGATTTTGAGCAGTTGAAAAAGAAGCTAAAACTTCCTGCCGATGAGCCGGAAAGCAACTGGCACCGCCATGAAAATGCGCCGTTTCATCTGGGGGATGCCGTCGGAGGATGGGTGCAGAACACGGCCACCGTTTCGCGTCTCGCCTACGTAGCAGAAGACGCGACCGTGCGCGACAATGCCCGTCTAATGGATTATGCGATTGTGAACCGCCGCGCGCAAATTTCAGGTAATGCGGAAATTGAAGGGATTGTTGACGGATGCGCCCGCATTTCTGGCAACGCCAAGGTTATGAAGGGCGGTAACGTGCAGGGGCGTTCGGAGGTGACGGACAATGCGGTCATAGGCAGCGGCGCGGTAATCTATGGGCGCTCCAGGATTTCCGGCCAAGCAAAAATTTCAGGCGGCCGGGAGTGTATCCAGTATTGCAGTATTGTCGTGGGAGGAAACACCGCGATTTCAAGAGATAGCGTTTTTTCGCAGGACCATCATCAGGATCACCGCTATGCCACCGCCGAGCGCAAGCGCAGGGAGAGGGCCGAAAGCGAACCAGCGGACCTCTCTCGTTTCTGATGCCTACTCTTCTTTTCGGGGCCTGCCTTTAGGCTTTTGTACTTCCAGAATACGAGGATCCGGATAGAGAGGAATAAGCAAGGGGCGCACTTCCTGGAGATTCCGCCGGAGGAGGCGGATGAGCGATTCCTGGCTGCTACTATCCAACACATGCTTGCCTCGCACCATAGCATTGTATACTGCTGTCTGATATCGTCCGACCCGTCCGAGCAGTTGGGTGCGATGAATACCTTCCCACTCATCGGGAAACAAGTATTTGGCAATTTCCGCACGGCTGTATTCGCGAGCAAGCAGATAGGCAACCCGCTTTTGATTATCGTTTAGATTGGCGCGCGAGGGCTGCGAGACAAAAAGGTCTGCATCCCAAGTGCTGGTATCGACCTCGAATTTGCCTTCCTCAAGGTTTAGGCGTTGTGAAACCTGCGAGTCACGGGTAACGCACACTAGATACCGCTTATCATTATCTTCCCTCCGAGGGTTGCTGACCTGCTCCCATACGATCTTATGCCCGCTTTTTTCGAACAGGCTGGCAGTATATTTGCCCACCACAAAGTTGAGCCAGCTATGCAGGTTAAATCCGGCGTAGCCAGAAGCAGTCAATTCGCGGATGCATGTTGCCAGCTTGGTCCATTCGTGATCCATCTCTCGGCTCGGCTTGATAACGGGATGGATAATCGACATATACTCTAAAAAATGAAGTCCCTGGTCCGGCGGTTTTGCATGCCCTGCCGTGATTTCTTCGGAAGTAGGAGCGGGATTTTCTTGCTCTCCTGGTACGGTCGCTATGTATTTCTGTAAGAAGTCAATCCCGATGTTGAGTATAGCGGCGCCTGCAATAACGTCCTTGACATACTTCTCTTTCACAAAACTGCCAAAAAGACATCCAATCCAGAGCGGCAGATCGACCCCATTACGGATGTTATAGTCTGAGATGAATGCGTTATAAGCGGGGTTCTCAAGAATAAGAATGTCACCTATCGCAGTCTTAAGCAAGGTTTCCCAGGCATCAACAACCGCTTTTTCCTTTAGAGTTCGATCATAATGCGGGCTTTTTGTAAGCAACAGAAAGCACTGTTTCAGTTCTGCGCGGTTTCTTGGAAAACGAGCGGAAAAGTTGCTTGCGAAGACCGTGGCATTATGAACCATCTATTTCTCTCCCCTGACGGATCGGCTCTGGCGTGAATCTTTACCGGCCTGCCCCACAAATAATGTCCATTATGGGGTTACGCCTCTCTTCCAACCGTCCAACACAGTAAGAGGCTCAATTTCTGCTCTCACTATAGGCTCTAAGACAAAGAAATTCCTGCTCGACCGCCTCGGAAAGGAGGGAGTAACAGGTTATTAATTGGTAGTAATTGCAATCAACGCGCTATATCAGCGCAGGAAGAGGGTTTTCAATCATGCCTTACTGTCCATCTTGCGGCTCCTCCGACGTCGAGCCGTGCGATACATTCTTCAAAGCCGGAGCAGCTACCGGCGTAGCGACAGGCATTGTATTGGCAGTGCCAGATGTCGTTCTCTTCCCTCTGTTCGGGCCGCTCCCTATGATGGCAACGGTTGCGGCCTCGACAGTAGCCGGTGCCGCCGCTGGCGAGGCGCTGGACAAGCGTTTCCCGCGCTACCGCTGCACAGACTGCAAGCATAAATGGACAGAGCGGGCAGACAGCTAGTTCGCTCTGATAATGCCGTAGCTTTCAGAAATGGAGGCTACGGACTATCCTCTTCCCTGACGCTTATGGAGACACAAGCCATGCCTTTATCTTCTAGCTTTTCAAAATTCCGTGACGCCGCTGATCAGGCGAAAAACCGGCTTCAGCACGTCCTGCAGCCCGCGTCTCACAAGCAGCCTCCTGCCCTGCAAGAGCATCGTTCTCTCTGGGATCCGAGCACTCGCCTGCTCGATCTTACCGGGCATGGTGACTGGCTCACCCTCGGCGATATGTATACGGGTGTCGGTGTATTTGGTGCTGCCGGGAGCGGTAAAACCTCATCGCTGATTCTGATCGCTTACACACTGATGGAGCTTCAGGCGGGCTTCGTGTGGCTCTGTGCCAAGCCTGACGAGGTGAATCTCGTTCGCAATCTAGCACGGGCAGCCGGACGTGAGCAGGACGTGAGGGTTATCGGGCTGGACGTGGACGGCAAGATCTCTCCTCATTGTTTCAATCCCTTTGCCTACGAAGCGAGCATTTCCACCACGGGAACCTCTTCTATAGCCGACTATCTGTGCGCCTGTGCAAAAGTGCTCTCGCGCAAGGAAGGGGAAACCTCGTCAGCAAACGGCGAGCAGTTCTGGGAAGACATGTTTAACCGGCTGATCCGCCACTGCATCGACACGGGCCGGTTCGCAAATCGCCCGCTCTCTGTTGGGCTGCTCAGGGAGATCCAGCTTTCTGCGCCGACAAGTCCCGCCCAGCTCTCTGATGAGGGATGGGCCGCTCGCTCGACCTGCTGGCAGTGTCTCAACGAGGCCGAGGCCCGCCTGGACGCCGGTGAAATTGCCGAAGTGGACTTCAACCGGATCCTGAACTATTGGGCCAAGGACTACGCAAGTTGGGACGTAAAACCCCGGTCGTCTGTCGATGCTATGGCAGCCGTACTCACGGACGCATTTTGCTCGGAAGAGCCGCTGCGAACGATCCTGACGACCGGCACGACCGTCACGCCGGAGGACGTGATCGAGGACGGGAGAATCGTGGTGCTCGCACTTCCGACGAATATTTTCCATTCTGCAGGAGCTATGGCCCAGTTCGCTTTCAAGACGAGCTTCCAGCGCCGTATGCTCGCCCGCAAGAAAAATGCGGACGGTTCGCCGCTGCGTCCTATAGTGATGTGGATCGACGAGGCGCACGCATTTGCTCACAGTAAAGACGCGCAATACTTCGCTGAAGTCAGAAGCAATCGCGGCATAAACGTCTACCTCGAACAGGGGATCGGCGGCTATATGCGGGCGCTCGGTCTCCACAACGCCGAAGAGGTAGACGGCTTCTTGCAGAACCTGGCGACCAAGTGCTTTTTTCAGAATAACTCCCCGGCGACCAACCGCTTCGCGGCTGACGCGATCGGCAAGCTACTGCAATCCAAGGGTACCGAAAATTGGGGCGGCAGTCAGTCCGGAGGGCATTTTGGAGGAAGCGAGACGGTGGAGGAGCGCCACCAGATCACCGTAGGCAATTTTGGCCTGCTAAAGAGAGGAGGAGTAGAAAACGACAAAATCGTCGAAGGGTACGTGCTCAAACCGGGCATATTCAATGCGACCGGCACAAACGTCGCCCTGTGTCGCTTCCCCCAAACTGACCTGACCAAGTGAAAGGATATGTATACGATGAACCAACGAAATGACCGCCATCACAATATGTATGAGGATCCGCTGGCCTGCCTGCTGCCGTGGTGGTTTATGATGCAGTTCTTCCTGATGTTTCCCTCCAACAGCGTGATCGTGTTTCTGAGGAGCAATCTGGGATACAGGCTTATGAAGCCCTGGGTCTTCGGGGTGATCTTTCTGTTTCTATTCTTCGCCGGGTTCGGAGGAATGACGACCTTCGCCCTCGCCGGAGGTGCCGGCAGGAGCGGCGCAACGGACGGCGGCAGCTTCCCCCTGGCGTGTTATGCGCTCGCCCTGGGAGGACTCGCCATCTACCACCGCCGCAAGGGGTGGAAACTGATTTTCCGCAAGGTCGATCCGGTCCACACCATGAGCCGGGGAGACAGCCACCTCACCAAGGCGCTGCCGAAGGTGCCGGAGTGGATCATCCAGAGGTATATCGAACCCTTCCTCGTGATGGTGCTCGGAATAATCCTGGTGCGGTTGCAGTGGACGGTGCTCGGCGTCTGGCTCTTTTTCTCCGGCGTCTGTCTGGCAGCCATCGAAGCCTTCGTGCTGGAGGCGACGATCAATGCCATGCTGGATCCGCTCGATGATAGGATCGAGGCCAACATGATGCGCGAGATGGATGCTTCGATTGCAGGCAACGGCCAGGCCGGAACAACACCGAAGAAGATCGGCGGACTGGTGACAGCCTCCCCCGAACTCATGCAGATCCGCAGAGAACGTCTCGACGCGGCACCGGAGCAGTCTACCCGCTTGACCACATCGTCCTTCAGTATCCCTCACTAACTTTCTCATCGCGCTTCTCGAAAAGGGAGCAGGGAGCCAATCGGCCCCGGCTCCCTTTTTGCCTGAGTCGGTTATCTTCTGCTCCAATTCCTGCCCTGAGCTACCGGCGATACCGCTGCACGGTTGACGGCGGCCGTCAATCCCATCTGCTCTATGACAGGCTCCAAAACGCTTTGAAGTGCGTCCTGAGTGCTAGGCCCGAGAATGCTGCAATGTCGTTGGAGGGCGGCAAAGACCTGGATCGCCTCTTCGGTCGAGATAAAGGCTTGCTTCTCCGCTTTTTCGCGGAGCCTCTTGAGATGAAATACTATCTGCCATCTGTCCGGAACAGCGGAGCGCATAAGCGATTCCAACCGCTCCAAGCTTTCGCGGTTAGCCGCCAGTGTCCTGTACTGATGGAATTCAAGCAGCGCCACCTTCCTCCCCTCGCAAGTTGCCAGGGCAGCTTACAGGAAAGGAGAAAAAGAGCAAGCCCCCGCCGAGCTTCTCATGGGGAGTGCAGAGGGGTTACACCCCTCTGCCTCACTTTTGGCGCTTTACAAGCCGGAGGCAGCGCCTATAATCGCGGCTATGAAAAAGCGCAGCCCCATCTATTCCACTCCGGATCAGACGACGATAGATTTCACCGTTCCCGCTCCGGAAGCGGTCGAGAAGGCATCGGCGGAATTTATTGCGGAAAGAGCCACACCGGAATATAGCACCGCCCCCGGCACGAAGGACATGGCAGGCAAGACACGAACCTGGGTTCTCTATGAACCATCTGGTACGAAAGTCGCTGAGATCACCACCAAGAGCGGCGCGGAGAAGATCGCAGCGATCCTCAACCGCGCCGAGGGCATCAAGCGATAGCGGAATGAAAACGACCCCACCAACTCCGGATCAGGGAGCGGTCAGGGTCGTATAACTCGCATTATGAAAACTTCGCAGATAGGTATCACGTCCGAGTATGGTCTACGGAAGTCACAAAGTATGACATACGTTTTAGGGTACAGCTATGGAGAAGGCGAAACCGTAGTAAGATATACTGAAAAAGTAACGTTCTTGACGTGATAATCAGCGAAAAGTTCGTTAATCCGGCTATCTACAGTGTCACTGCCACCGTGCCAGGGAGCATAGTCTGCCATCAAATACGAGGACGCTGGCGCGAGAAAATAGGATTCGCCCTGATGCAACATGGCGGGGTAAACGTAATAAGAGTAGCTGTTTCCGTACGTTTCAAAAAAGTTGGAATAGGATGCGCTGTTGTAGGCAAAAGGATGCTCTGTTGGGCAACGATAGATCTCCATCGATTTTGTGTATGGTGTCAGAACATCCCGTAAGGTTTGCATCGCCAGGGCAGTCGTCAAGTAAGGTTCGTTGAATGCTGATGAAGGAAATGCGTGGTCTACGCCGTCAAGTCCATATGGATAGATACTGTCATAATCGCTGGCATACATCGCGGTGGCCTGTCCCAGTTGACGTAAGTTAGACAGACAGGTTGTTCTTCTTCCGCCTTCACGGGCTTGGGCGAACACAGGAAATAGGAGTGCCGCTAGGATACTAATAATCCCGATCACGACGAGAAGTTCAATCAGTGTAAATCCGTGTTGGTTGCTTTTCATCTGCTTGTTCCTGTTCTCCAACGATTCGTCTGAGTTGAAATCTCCACTGTGCGGTTACAGCTTCATAATAGCTTGCGCCTGGTCTAAATCACCGAGACGAAATACCTGGCCATCCGGGCAACAAAGAATAAATGTTGGTGTTCCGTTCACACCACAAGCTTTGCCATCGCTGAGATCGTTTGCAATCGTCTGTGAGGCACGCTTAACGTTAGTGTCAGTCTTGTGCAGGTCTACGTCGGCTTGTTCTAAGAGCGCTTTTATTACAGGAGCACGTAAGTCGGACTGTTGTGCGTAGAGCGCATCATGCACCTGCCAAAACTTCTCTTGTTGGCGTGCGGTTTCCGCTGCGATTGCAGCAGGGTAGGCGAATGGATGTATTTTTACCAGAGGAAAATTCCGGAACGTGAGGCGAACTTTTCCTTGGGACGCACCCAATAACGCTTTGACACGCTCGTTTGCGCGACTGCAAGGAGGACACTGATAGTCCGCAAACTCAACGAGTGTGTAAGGTGCGTTTAAGGAACCTTGCCATGTCGCTTGCTTCCCAATGGCTAGAGCCGGAGTGATTGTCAGGCGGAAGGCAGGAGGACTGGGCGCTTGAGTGTCGGATCGATTTATCGTCCTTATTACATTAAAAAGAACAATGACTGCCCCTATAGCGATTAAAACCTGGAGCCAATCCTTGATCGCATGTCGGTTCGGATGAGGTAACCTCTCTGGAGATTGAATGGGTGATTTAAGTTGTGTCATTTGCTCCACATCACGATCTCTTGCTGAATCAATTGAGAATATCTTTACCTTTTAGGAGATCGGCCGCCTGTTTACGCACGTTTGGGTCCACATCTTCGGACTGTTTTTGTGCTGAGGCAAGCACATCTGGATCTTTTTTACGCAACAGCGCCCGTAGCGCCAAAGATCGTAGAAGCGGTTCCTTGTCGTCTACCATAGTTTTTAGAAGAGTGATCGAGGTCGGCTTCACAGCCGGATCGGTACAAAACTGCAAAATCTCCATCGCTCTGAGACGAATATTGCGACTGGGAGATTTCAGCAGCCGTCCGACTTCTTGCAGCTCTTCTGTCGATAATGTATGCTGTGTGCCAGCTTTCTTGTTCATTTCGGTGAGCTTTATGAACGATTCGGTATCTGTTCCAAGAGCGTTGGCAAGACGCGCTTTCTCGCGGTATGAGCGGTTTCGGGATATGCCAATATAAATGAGCGCAGTAATGCACATTCCAATGCAAATACCAATAATCCATCGCTTGCCAGAAGGTTGCATCGGTTTACTCCTAGGGGTGCTGAAAATCAATATGGCCTTCTCCATAAGAGGCAAAAGCTATTATGGAGAAGGCTGTCTTACCAATCAGATTTTTTGTTCGTTTTCACTAATTACAGGCGTAATGACATGTGAAGTTGTCGTTTGTCTGAGTGACTTGATCGCAGTTAGTGTCACAGCACCCCCCGCACAATTGGCCTTGAGCCAAGGGCTTGCAGGACGCTCCGCAGGGAGGAAACGGTGGTTTGGTGGGATTGGGATCGGCGGTGGCCAGGACGACTGAAGAGAGGGTCATGCCGACGAGAACAGGCACAAAGTAAGAAAGCAAACGACGCATTGAGATCTTCTTCTATGGAAAGGTCAGAACAGTGGTCACGAAGCCAAATAAACCCCGAGCGAATTACTTTTACGTAGCTCTATAACGTCAGGTGTATGGCCGCAATGTCTCACTAACAGTAACATTTGTATTATGAATGAGAATTGCGATTTAAGTCAATATGCAGTATGTCAAAACCAATGAAGATAAAAATAATTTACACTAGTACCTCTTCAAGGTAGTATGCTTGGGTTTATTTCGAATGTGCAAAGTCAATTTTTGAACTCAGCGACAACCTAAAGAAACTACCTTGAAGAGGTACTAGTACACTGTTAGATTAGATTTCGTAGTTTTGCGTAAGGGTTTTCGAGATCAGAATCCGCATTTTGAAACATCGATCTTCAATCTAACAGTATACTAAGCGGCCAATCGCTGAATGTTCGTAACTTCTACGAGTGCTGTGAGATCAGCGTGCGCAAAATTTCTACGAGCGTTGACCGGACGGCTACTTAGTTGGCGGGCGTTTGTAGCATACGAAACAACTTCTAGCGCTAGCTTCGGGTATGCTGTATTATACTCAAACGTTCGTTTGAGAGTAGTACAACTTCCCAGGTAGACAAAAAAAGCCAGAAAAATTATTTTTACGCGACACTTTCCGCATTCCACGCCCGTCGTCTTAGTGACAGACGGGCGTTCTTCTGTCTGGATAACGCTCTGCTCAGAAATAGGCATGGCAAAAAGTGGCAGTCAAGAATGCCATAACTCCGCCCAGTATCTACGGCTATCAGCTACAGAGCGGAATATTTTTCGGTCATCGGCAAAAAATATTTTATCGGTTGTCCCCCGAAACGCTTCTGCCATTGCATATAGGGTGGAACAAACAAGATCGTGTTCCGAAAGAGGCCAATGAAAGGATCGTAAACGTGGAATCTTCGCTAGTTCTGCCAAGCTTGTTATATATACGGCGTCAATTTATCGAGATGCATCGAGATGAACTTTCCGCAGGACGTAAATCAAGGTCAATTAAACTGCGCGATGTAAGCGAAACCGATGCGCGAATTATACTCCTAAGTTTATACAAGGACCTCAAACGACGCTATGATACGGCTAACCAATCTCTGCAAGGGCGGTATGGTCAAGATGCCAAACTAGTCCTCCCCCAATTTCATCGACAGTAGGTTAAGTGGTTATCGCGTTCGCCGGATGCCGTTTTGAATGTCACTTTGCCGGTATGTCAAAGGGTAGG
>JAYUMV010000391.1:0-31500 GCA_043762265.1 Chthonomonadaceae bacterium
TTCATGGGGGTGAGCACCTGGATCGCATCGCCGCGATAGCCGAGCGCGGGCAGGCTTTTGCGCACGAGTTTGACGATCTCGGTCGCGCCCTCCGCGCTGTCGTCGATCTCGATCCAGAGGCAGTTGCTGTCGCCGCGCTCTTTCGGAGGCACGAGGACCGGAAACTGCCCCTGCCGGATTCGGTGCGCGTTCGTGACGATGAGGCTGGCCTGCGCCTGCCGGAACACCTGGGTCAGACGCGTGGAGGGCACGACTTCGGAGGAGAGTAGGTCGCCCAGGACGTTGCCTGCGCCGACGGAAGGCAACTGGTCGCTGTCCCCGACGAAGACGATCTGCGCCTGTTCGGGCACGGCTTTGAGCAGGTTGTTCGCCAGCACGGCGTCCAGCATGGAGACCTCGTCGGCGATGAGAACGTCGCAGGGCAGCGGGTTGTTTTCGTTGAACTGGAAACTGCGGGAGGCGGGATCGAACTTGAGGAGGCGGTGGATGGTCTGCGCGTCGCGTCCGGTGACTTCGGCGAGGCGCTTGGCAGCGCGCCCGGTCGGAGAGACCAGCAAGATCCGCTTCTTCTGCGCTTCGAAGGCGGCAGCGATGGTATTGGTGGTCAACGTCTTGCCGGTGCCGGGACCGCCGGTCAGGATGAAGAAACGGTTCTCCAGCGCCAGCGCGACGGCTTCCTGCTGCTCCTCGGAGAGCGCGATGCCCGACTTCTTCTCCTGGTTTGCCAGCCAGACCGCCAGCTTCTCACGCGACAGCCCCTTGCTCAACGGCAGCGCGAGACGGCGGCGGATCTGCCCGGCGAGGCCGACCTCCGTGTAGAAGAGCGCAGGATGGTAGAGGGCGCGCATCGGTCGGCCCGCCATTTCGATCTCCGGAATATCCTCCGCTTTGACCGTCTCGGCAGCTACCATCGTCTCCAGGACCGGCGGCAGCTTCTCCGTCTCTACCGCCAGGATCTCGGTCGCGGACTGGAGCAGTTTGGGCTCCGGCAGAAAGAGATGGCCGAAATCGGTCGCTTCGGAGAGGGTATAGAGGAGGCCCGCTTCGAGCCGCTGCTCGCTGTCGATGGCGACGCCCAACTGCTGCGCGATCTTATCGGCGGTCTTGAATCCTATCCCCCAGATGTCCTGTGCCAGCCGGTAGGGATTGGCCTCGACCGTCGCGATGGCCTTGTCCCCATAGGTCTTGTAAATTTTGACGGCATAGGTCGCGGAGACGCCCTTGGACTGCAAGAACAGCATGACATTGCGAATCTCGCGCTGTTCGTCCCAGGCTTTCTGGATCATCGTGACGCGCTTCTCCCCGATGCCCTCCACTCTTAAAAGCGTACGCGGGTCGTTTTCGATGACCTCCAGGGTCTCTAAACCAAACAGTTCCACCATCCGTTTCGCCATCACCGGCCCGACGCCTTTGATCAGGCCGCTGCCCAGATATTTCTCGATGGCAAAGGCGGTCGCGGGCTTGCTGGTATGGTAGCGCTCCACCGCGAACTGCCGCCCGAACTCCCGATGCGCCGTCCACCGCCCTTCGCACGTCAACTGCTCCCCCACGACCGGATTCGAGAAGTTCCCGATCAGCGTGACAAGATCCCGCGCCCCTTCCACTGCGAGACGCCCGACCGTATAGCCGTTCTCCTCATTATGGTAGGTGACACGTTCCAGCACCCCGATCAGCGCTTCCAGCGGACCGGAGGAGTTTCCATTGTTTTGGGGTGATGGGGGATTATCAGGCATGGCGCTTGCACACGCATAGTCTGCTCTGGTTAGAGCGGGCGAGGAAGTTTATCAAGGTACTTCGCCAGGGAAAGTAAAGCCTCTTCGATAGGTACAATGGGAGCAGTGGCCCGGCCTGTGTGCATAAGATCGTTTCGACAGTTACGAACGGCCTCAACGCCGCCTATGAGATGGGCGCTGATCTGAGGATCCTGTAGTTGAGAAACACGATTCACATACCAGCCAACCGGTATTTTATTGGGTTGGCCTGGAAGAGTTACCTCCTTATGATGAGTCGCAAGATACTGCTTTAACAGTCCTTCGAAGGTAGCGAAGAGACGAATAATATAGGTCACTTCGAGGTGAACAACAGCCCGTCTGAAATCTTCGCGACTTCGTCCCTGAGCCTCTTGGATAATAACTGCTGTGTTCCAGGAACCGACGATATGAGAGAGAGCAAATTTCGCTGCCTCGTACTCTTTTTGAACAAGTTCGAGTTCCTGTTTATAAGAGCGACTCATGGGGTGTTCAAGAGATCCTTCGCGAGCCTTCGGAAATTGCTTTCATTCCAATCAATTCTGAGAGGTACATTGGCAGAAGTGACTTCCCATGTGTTCTGTATGGGGTCATAAGCCAGTCGAACACGACTTAAAGTCGGCCATGCCTGAAGGTACGCGCGAATTTTATCTCCGGGAAGTCTGCGAGGAATTGGCTCCAGTGTCAACTCCCCTTCGTCCATCTTAATGACAAGTACCGGAACCAAGTAAGTTCCGAGTTCTTCCTCTCGTACTTCGTTCGGAAAAAGTTCAAGATCCCACCCCGGAACATCCTTGCTCCAGTCTTGAACCTGTTGCACGAGTCGATCTACCGTTTTTCTCCACTCTTGAATGGATGCTTGCGCCTTGGTTAATCGGATGGTGTTGTTTCTCATAACGTGATTCTACCACATCTCTCTCGGCAAGATTGTGCCCTGTACAGATGACTGCTGTATTCTACTATGCCGTCTGTTGCGAAAGCGGAAAGAACGTTATTCCAGGAGTTCGGAGAGGTGGAGTTGTCGCTGTTGTCCGGTCTGGTTGGCCTGCCAGATTTGGCCGCTCCCGACATCCAGGCAGGAGAGCCAGCCTTGACCGCAGGCCCAGGTGTCGATGCAGACCGCAAAGCCTTTATTGGCGGGCAGTCCGCTCTTTTGGCTCGTATGCCCGCAAACCATCGTTTTGCCGGACTGATGCGGTTGGGTTTCGTTGAACCGTCCCCAGTACAGGATAGACGGCGGCTGTTCGAAAAGAGGAAGGTCCGGATAGGCATCGGCATGCACGAAGAAGTGGGTTTCTGCTTCCCAGAAAGCGACGCACTGCTTTTCAATGAAGTCCCAATGCGCCGCAGGAACGGCGGCCAATCCTTCCTGAGAGGCGTCGGCTCCGTAGGAATCCAGGGTGGTATTCCCTCCGTAACTCAACCAATCGGAGGCGGCGGAGGCATCGAAGCGGGCATCCAGCATCATTAGTTCGTGGTTGCCTCGCAAGGCGACAAGAGGGTGTGTCTGACTCAAGGCGATCAGCCTGTCGAGTACGCGGCGTACATCGGGGCCACGATCGACATAGTCGCCCAGCGTGACCAGGGTATCGTCCAGGTGCAGATCGATGTACTGCAGCAACGCGTCTAGCGCTGTCGCACAGCCATGAATATCCCCAATAGCGAGAATGCGTCCGCTCATCGTGTACGTTCCTGTCTAAAAGAAATTTCGCCCTTCTTCGCCGGCGGAGTGATAGATTTCGTCTTTCGCTGTGGAAGCCAGAGCCGTTCAAAAAGACCCCCTGCGGAGACGCTTTTGACATGCCCGTCGACGAACCCTATCGTAGCCCAACTGCCTGCGCCGTGCCGAGGAGGATCCGGCAGCAGCCCTTTTCCACCAGCCAGATTTTTGCCGGGAATAGAATCGAAGAGCATTGCAGTCTGGTAGGGAGTGTCTATTGCAGCGGCCACGGCATCTGTCAGACGACGGTTCATGGCATAGGTCGGAAGGTTCTCATCCTCCGCTGCCGGACAGTGGAACAACGCCTTATTTCTGGTGTATGGATAGACTCCGTCGTTCTATGTCTGAGACAGTGGATACCGATCGTCATAGTCCTGGACATACATCAAGAACCCCATATTGAGCTGCTGGACGTTGCTGATGCAGGCCACACGGTGTCCGAAGTGGCCGTCGATGCGAAGGTTGTCGAGGAGTGGCGTTCCGATCAGGAGACAGAGCGAACCCAATACGCCGACGACCGTGCCTGCACCGGCTTGGTCGATGCGCAAATTACGATAGCCCAGTGTTTGCCTTCGAAAGAGGAGAAGAGCCGTGGCCCCGAGCGCCGCGCCGCAGGGCGAGCATAGACACAGACCCCACCAGAGCGCCTGCAACGGCAGCAAAACAGGGGCATGGCTCTGTGGATACATCAAGGCCATCACCAAAAAGGCGAATGGACCTGTGCAGGCGAGGTGATAGGAAAACCTCGCCAGATGACGCTGTCCGGGATCAAAATGGAAAGCCGTGTCGAAATAGGAATTCGTGCCTTGTTTCGAGGCTTCGGAGGGGCTGTTTTCCTCGCTCATAGGTGTCTCCTGGCAAGCCGATCCCGTGTCGAGTATATGGCCCGGTGGCAGAAGGGCAGGATCCGAACAGTATCTGTCATTAACCCGACACACGCATCTGGAGAATAATCCAGGCTGCGATAAAAACTCCTGCGATAATGAGCACCCCTTTACGGGTGAGCGTAGCGAGGGGCTTTTCAGGCGGAAATGAATTGGGCTGTGGGGAATGAGCCATTATTTCTATTTGCCTTTCATGGGCAAGTCGCCCACGATCTGCTCTTCCACTTTGCCGTCTCCGGCCAGGGCGTGATAGGCGACTCCTGCCAGCGCCGCTCCCACGATGGGGGCTAACCAGAAGAGCCACAGTTGCGTCAGCGCCCATCCGCCAACGAAGACGGCGGGGCCGGTGCTGCGCGCCGGGTTGACCGAGAGGTTGGTGACGGGAATGCCGATGAGGTGAATCAGCGTCAGGCCGAAGCCGATGGCGATTGGCGCGAAGCCTTTGGGAGCGCGCCCGTCGGTCGCGCCTAAAATGATTATGAGGAACATGAAGGTCAGCACGATCTCCGCGATCAGCGCCGCTACCATCGTGTAGCCACCGGGCGAGTGTTCGCCGAAGCCATTCGCCGCAAAGCCACCGGTGAGGCTGAAGTCGGACTTACCGCTTGCGATAAGATAGAGAACTCCTGCCCCTGCGATCCCCCCAACCACCTGTGCAAGGATATAGGGCAGCAGATCGGACGCGGGAAAGCGCTTTCCCGCCCAGAGCCCGATGGAGACAGCCGGATTCAGGTGGCACCCGGAGATATGCCCGATGGCGTACGCCATGGTCAGGACGGTCAGACCGAAAGCCAGAGAGACCCCCACGAAACCGATCCCCAGATTGCCGAGACCTTCCTTGGGAAAGGCCGCCGCGAGGACCGCGCTGCCGCAGCCTCCGAAAACCAACCAGAACGTGCCGATGAACTCCGCTGCAGCTCGTTTTCCAATATGCATCTTATTTCTCCTTATTTCATGCGCACGTCGCTGCAAATCCTGGACAGCATGGCGTGGCCGGTGAAATCGATCCTCGCCGCTTCTATCGCATCACACCCTCTTTCGCGATACCGGGCCATCAATCCTCTCCGCAAAGAGACAAATAACCGGGCAGTAGATCCAAACAACTCTTTCAATAGGCTGCTGCTCGCGCGGCCTTAGACTCCGGCGAACCTTCAGGCAACCGGAAAGGGTTCCAGTGCGGTCGGAGAAGCTTCCGTCTCCTCTTCTGCGAACTGGGCGGCATGAAGGCGGGCGTAAGCGCCGTGCAGGGCCAGCAGTTCGGCATGAGTGCCGCGCTCCACGATACGACCGTGTTCCATGACCAGGATCTGATTGGCGGCGAGGATGGTGGAGAGCCGGTGCGCGATGGCGAACGTCGTGCGCCCCTGCATCAGCGGAGTCAGGGCGGCTTGGATCAGACGCTCCGACTGCGTGTCCAGTGCGGAGGTCGCCTCATCGAGGATCAGGATGCGCGGGTTCTTCAGGATGGCGCGCGCAATGGCAATGCGCTGCTTTTCGCCGCCCGAGAGCTTATAGCCGCGCTCTCCCACGACCGTGTTGTAGCCCTCCGGCAGCGACGCGATATGATCGTGGATAGCGGCCGCTCGGGCTGCTGCGATCAGTTCGTCGTCCGTCGCCTCCGGACGGCCATAGCGCAGGTTAGCGGCGATCGTGTCATGCACCAGATAGGTCTCCTGCGTCACCACGCCGACCAGGCGACTGAGCGCCTCTTGCTGGATCTTGCGCACGTCGATCCCGTCCACGAGCACACGGCCCGCCTCGACATCATACAGGCGCGGAATCAGATAGGTGAGCGTGGTCTTACCGGCGCCGGAGGCGCCTACCAGCGCCACGAGTTCGCCCGGCTGCGCCGTAAAGGTGACATCCTCCAGCGTCGGCTGCTCCTGGCTCTCAGAGTAACGGAACGCCACCTGTTCAAAGGCAACCGTGCCACGCACCGTCTGCGCGGGAAGATCGACGGCGTCGGGCGCGTCCTTGATGTCCTGGGGCATGTCGAGATACTCGAAGATCCGGTCGAACAGGGCCAGGGCGCTCGTGACCTCGACCTGCACATTGAGCAGGTTGGTGAGCGGGAAGAAGAGGCGGGACTGGAGCGCCGTGAAGGCGACGATGGTGCTGATATTCAGGTGCGGATCGTGCTGGACCACCACCAGGTATCCCGCCAGCCAGTAGACCAGCGCCGGAGTGAGCGAAAAGGTGAGAAAGATCAGGTTGAAGAACGAGCGCATGATCATCGCCTGCTGGATCTGCGATCCGGTCAGCGTCTCGTTTTCTCGGGTGAACTTTTGCAGCGATAGCGTCTGTCGGCCGCTCACTTTGGTCAGCAGTACGCCGGAGACGGAGAGGTTCTCCTGCATCGTGGCATTGAGATCGGCCAGTTGTGCGGCGGTTTGGCCGCGTATCCCTCGCGCCGCGCCGCCCACTTTGGCTGCGATCAGGGCGAAGAGGGGCAGGATGCCGACGGAGAGCAGCGTCAGACGCCAGTCCATGTAGATCATGGTGACCAGCGTGGAGACCACCACCGTCACGTTGTTGAGTACACTGGCGGCCGTATCGCTGATGACGGACTGGACGTTGTTGACATCGTTGGCCAGGCGCGACTGGATCTCACCGGTGCGGGTGCTCGTGAAGAAACGCAGCGACATGCCCTGCAGATGGCGGAACAACTGGTTGCGCAGGTCGCGCATGATATGCTGCCCGACCGCGATGCTGAGATAGCCATAACCCAGACTGAGCGCGGTCGCGCCGAGGGTCGCCAGCAGAGTATAGATCGTGTAGCGGGTGACGATCGACATATTTTGTGCGATCAGTCCCTGGCCGATGATCGTCCGCAGATAGAGCGACGGCAAAATGCCCAGCCCGGCGGAGGCTAGGACAGCCACGGCCGTCCAGAGGACCTGAACACGATAGGGCACAAAGCTGCGCGCCACGCGTCGCAACGTCTCCTTCGTAATTGGGCGTTTCGGCCCTGAGCTAGGCCCTCCTCGCATTGGCCCCATAGGTTTTTCTCTCCTCTCTAAAACGGGAATTCCACTAAATCGCAGCGCTCAAAGCATGATTAAGCATAGATAAGAAACTCTCTTCTCGGCACCCCTCAGCCTCACCTCCATCATACTCCCCATAATGACACATTCCTCACGGCGGAGGATACAGCGCCCTCAATGGTTAACCCTCGATCACTATGGACGTTACCAAGACAACTGCGGAATATTATCGACGTGGCCTGCTGCTCGGTCTGGATCTCATGGCAGAAACCATGGCGTGGCTGGACAACTTGCTCCTCATGGAAGAGACCCCGCATATTGCGCTGATTGAAGCCTCTCTGTCTGGCAGTAGAGGGGCGAGCGCGGTAGCGGATTGGCTGGCCCAACTTCCGGGAGAGGCCGACAAGCGGATGGTAGCGCGACGCCTGCTCTATGGAATGCTCCCGCTGATCCCGGAAGTGACCCACTGGCTTTATGAGATGGCGAAGGAGGACGATTGGCCCGAGTTGGCGGGCGAGAGGCAGATGCGGTTTTTCTGGGACGAATACGATGACGCAGCAGACGGGATTTTCGGGGATCCTGAAGAGATTCTGAAGGAGTTAAGAGCGTTTCTGTTACGTGCCGCCCTGTTAGTCGAAGTGGCGCTGTTGCAGCAGTGGGCCAATGTCTCTTTTCCCAACGGTGGAGGCGGTGAATGGGAATGCGAGTACGGTTCGTGGGACAAACTCTATACTGCCGTCCTCGAATTCATGGCGGCGCACCCCTTCTCTGCCTGGACGCAGGAGGAGATCGCGGCTGTTCTGTATGCCGTCGCGCGGGACAATGAAGCTGAGCTTCTTGCTGCGGATCTGCCGGAGGATCTGCTCTTGCCACTGACCCAGGCCGCAATAGCATTCGGGGAGCGGGACGTACGGTGGCAGCTTGCAGTTCAGATAGGTGAGCGGAAAATAAAGGGAGAAGATTCCGAACGCTTGCTTCTGGCGCTGGCGCGTGACAAGGACGAATATGTGCGCCGCCGAGCGTTGAACGCCTTGGCTTGCCTCGGCTCGCCTGCCGTCGAGGACCTCAGTTTAGAGATGTGGGAACGGGCAGATCCGAACCAGGAATATTCCCGTATCATGATTTTGTCCTGTCTCCAGAAAATCGCCTCCCCGAAAATGGAGGCGCTGCTGGAGGAAGCGGAAAAGGACACACGCCCCTGCCGCCCTCGTCGCCGCCTTCGCCCGTGCCGCGACGGTGCAGCCGCCTGCCGAGCCTCTGGACTGGCAGCACACCACTGCGCCCCGTCACTGGAAATTCGGCGATGAGACGCGGCGCTTCGACTGGACGCCACAGCACAAGATCGACTGTTAAACTTTTAGGCCGTCGCAGGCGTCTCCGGAACGATAGCCTTGTCGGCTTCGTCGTTGCGGAGAACCTGGCCTTCTCGCGGTGCGGTCAGGTTCTTGGGAATCAAAGGCAGTACGATAAAGATCAGGCCCGTGAACAGCGTCGAGACGATCATTGCCAGCAGGAAACCGCCCTTTTCGAAAAGCCAGGAGCCGAAAAGATCACTGGTGTCGGCGGCAATTGTGCTCAGGGCCGTCGTAAACATAATCGCAGCGCCTTCCAACTGTTTCGGACAGCAGCGAAACAGGAGATCGTTGAACGCGGACAGAGCGATTCCCAGGGAGGCGCCCGCCAGAAAGTAGACCGCGTAAGCCTGCGAAGGAGAGTGTACCAGCAGGAACACCGGACAACCCAACACCCCCAACAGGGTGCCCCACCAGAGTAGGGACCGTAGACGCACCTTCATGCACAGAATTGTATACGCCAGCACGGACAAGAGGGAGCCGATGCCCTGTACCGCCCCACAATTGCCGTAGACGGTGGGAGACACTTTGACGGTATTGGTCATATAGAAGAAGAGCGGCGTGCCCCAGCCCGGCGCGAACGACCAGAGAAACATGATCGCCGCCGGCAGGTAGAGGGAACGATGCCGCGCCAGACGTTTTATGGCATCGAGCGTACCTTCCGGCACGAGTCGCACCTGGCCCGCCTCCACATGGGCGAAGACGGAGCCTGGTTTCCAGAACGCGATCGCCATCAAAGGCAGGCAGAGCGCCGCTGAGATCAGAAACGCGAGGTGCTGATGAGGCGGATCGGCGAGATGGCCGCCGATGGCGCTCGCAGCCATGCCCACCAGGCGTGGAGTGAGCAGCAGGACCACCGAGAGGCGCCCCGCCATGCCGTGGTACTGCGCGAGGATCGCCATCAAGCCCCGAACGGCGGAACCGAGCAATAGTCCCAATGCCGTCAATACGAGAGAGACAACGAGAATCTTGCTGTAGGTAAAGGGGCCGAAAGCGAGCAACAGGCTTCCGCCCGCCAGCAACGGAGGTAACAGGAGAAAGTAGCCCCGGTCTCCCAGGCGGAAAGGGCTCCAGCGGTCGCGCAGGAAACCGAATGCGAACGCCACAAAGACAGGTGCGTCGGTCAGAAAGCCTAAAAACGAGAGTTTTTCGGGCGAAAGATGCAGAGTATCTTTGAGGATGAACTGCATCGCGATCCCTGAAACTCCTGCCCCGGCGATATCATAGAGCAGTATCAGCAGGAAGACATAAGCGAAGAACACGCTTCTATCTCTGGTAGACCAGACCGGCTTTGCGTCGGTAGGCTGGACGCTCGGTACAGTCGGAACCGGCGCTGCGGACGATTCTGTGGATATATCGCACCTCCTGAGGAACCTCTGTGGCAAACTCACTCGCGCGACCGAGGAGGTTCTTGCGCACAGAGATCCTTTACGATCGGGTCTCCGCTATTTTACAGATTGAAACTGAAACAGGGCGACACCGTGCGCGGGAACGGTGACGGTAAGGCTGCCGGAGAACTCTCCCATCTCTTTGCGCTGCCAGAGATCACGATAAGCGCCGCGTGCGGGTAGGGCGAGATCGGCGGCCGTGACGGTCAGCGTCTCGTCGAAGTCGCTGCGGTTGAACAGGCCGATGGCATGGGAGCCGTCCGCCATCGGTTTCGACCAGACCTGCCACTCGTCCTTGCGGAAGATCGGTTTGCCGGGCGCCCCCAGCGCGTCCTGATCGACGGCCAGCACGAGCGGATTGGTGAGCAACGCCAGCGTCCAGGGATCGTTGGCGGGCAGATCCGCGCCGACCATCAAGGGGGCAGGCAGCAGTGACCAGAGCGAGATCAGCGTCATCTGTTCCGGGCGAGTCAACTGGCTGCGTCGATCCTGGCCTACCGAGCGATTTCCCACCGAGAGCCGACCGAGCGGCAGCATGTCCGGATCCGGCCAGTGGCCCGGTCCGACAAACTCCGGCCAGCGCGCGCCCACCTCGAAGGTGTGATTCAGTTGGTTCCAGTTGTCCCAGAGATCTCCGAGCCCTCGCCACATGTTCGCATGGGTCGCGACATGTTTGCCGTCCTCGATCGGCGTCTCACCCGGCGATAGACTGTAGACGATGGAGCGTCCGCACTTGCCGATGGCGCTATGGACCGCTTCGATCTCATCGGTATGGTAGGGCGACGAGGTGTCGTCCATCTTGACGATGTCCACGCCCCAGGAGGCATAGAGGCGGAACAGCGAGTCGTAGTAGGCCTGCCCTGCCGGAGTGTTGCCGCGCACGCCGTACATATCCGGGCACCACGGACAGGTGTCCTGCGTGTTCCCCGCATCGGTCGCCGTGTAAGACGAACCATCGATGGGAGTATTGGCTTTGACCGCGTTGCGCGGGATGCCGCGCATAATATGGATTCCGAATTTGAGCCCCAAAGCATGGATTCTATCGGCTAACTCCTTAAATCCATGTCCGCCTGTGGCGGAGGGGAAGCGGTTGGGCGCGGGCAGCAGACGGCCGGTGGTGTCCATGGTCAGCGGAGCGAAGGCTTTGTTGCTGGCATTGTTGTCGTGGGCGAAAGCATCGTACCAGCGATAGTCCACCACCACGGTGTCCCATCCATACGGCAACAGGGTGGAGGCGACATACCGGGCGTTGGCGAGCGTCTCCTCTTCGGTCACACTGTCTCCGAAACAGTCGTAGCTGTTCCAGCCCATGGGAGGCGTGGCGGCAACGGTCGCTCCTGCCAGAATGTGCAGCGTGCGGCTTTCGCGGCCTTTCGCATTCTGTGCGGTGAACTGGATCGGATAGTCGCCCCCTTTCTCGACGCTACCGGAGATCACGCCGGTCGTAGGGTTGAGAAAGAGGCCGGTCGGAAGACCTTTGGCGGAGAACTGCATCGGGCGGGCGCCGGTGACTGCCGGTGTCCAGAGCAGTATCGTGCCGATTCGCACGCCGACGAGATTCGGAGGATGGATCTGTGGCGCGGGAGACGGGGCCGCCATCGCAATGACGGGCTCCATCACGGTCGGCTTCCACTCCACGGTCTGAGGCAGTGCGCCGGTGACCACAAAGCGCGCATCGGCCCAGTCGGCATGGTCAAAATCGTAGCCGTCGCCGCCGGTCGTGACCCGCAGGAGGATCTGCTGAACGCCGGTGAGGTCGAGATCGACGGCCTTCGGCGTCTGCCCCTGGCGCAGGATTCCGCTCTCCCAGAGGAGTTTGTGGTTGTCGCCCAGCACCTGGAAGTTGGCGCTGCCCTTGCCGCCCTGCACCTCGTCGTCAATGCCGACGGTCGCGGTAAAGCGCCGGACGCCGCCCTTCAGATCGATAACCAGGATTCCCGGCGAATGTGTCCCGAAGCCCGTCGCGAAGGTCTGCCCGTGCAGCGTCAGGGGATGGTTGTCCACCGAGCGATTCGCCTGGGGCTTGCCGAACCCCTGAACCGCCTTGGAAAGGTCCAATTTCGACAGCGCCACCGTCTCCTCCGCATGCGCCCCCCTGGCCGCGAGCAGCAACATCCCCAGCGCCGCTCCAATAGCAGTTTTTCTCGTCCTCAGTGCTCTCTCCACATTCTCTCCTTAAGGTTCAATACCGTTTAGCTAAGGCCCACCAGAGCAGTCACGCCGGGCTAAAGCCCTCCGCTAGAGGCCTCCGGCCAGGGTGCCCGCTTCAGCGGGCACCCTGGCTTTCTGAAAGCAAAATGAGGCTGGGATTGATGTCTTTCCGTGCAGAGCACGGCCCGGCGAAATTCGATGCGCGGAAGCATCGAATTTGGGGTGCCCGAAGGGCTTCCTGCTCTCCGCGTAGCGAGGGACAACGTCCCTTGACAACCCCAAGTCGGACCAGAAGGCTTATCTAAAAGGGATTGGGGTTAGGTTCTCTCATGCTCCGAACATTCACTTCGCATTCAGGGTAAGGTCCGCCGATTTCAGGCCGGGCGCGCTGGCGGTCAAATGCATCGTGCCGGACTTCTCTTTCGCGCCGACGAGGACCATACACAGCCCGTTGAACGCATGGCGGTCGTTGGATTTGTCGGGATCGTGGTCGCTCGGGTTGCCGTTGCCGACTCCGGCGACGTAGCCTGCGCCGCTGACATTGAAGTGGATCGGGTCATCGGCGGTCGCGACCACACGCCCCTGCGCATCGACGACGGCGACCGTGACCATCGTCACGTCTTCACCATCGGCATGCAATCGGGTGCGATCGGTCGTCAGGCGGAGCGCGGCAGGAGCGCCGGGCGTCTCCACCTTGTCGGAGGCGACCAGATGCCCGGTCGCATCGTACCCGTTGGCGACGACACTGCCCGGCGCATAGGCCACCTTCCACTCCACGTGCCCGTTGCGCGGCATCTCTTTAGAACCCATACTCTTGCCATTCACCACCAACTCGATGCGGGCGGCGTTGCTGTAGACCCAGACGGGAATCGGTTGGCCCTCTTTGCCCGGCCAGTTCCAGTGCGGCAGAAGGTGGACCAGCGGTTTGTCGGTCACCCACCAGGCCTGGTAGTAGAAAGCGACATCCTTGGGAAAGCCGCACTCGTCCAGAATGCCGAAGTTCGAGTTGATATCCGGCCAGTTGAAGGGGGTCGGCTCGCCTTTGTAGTCGAAGCCGGTCCAGGCAAAGCCTCCGGCCACAAAGGGAGCGTTGGCCTGCTGGGGCCAGGAGTTCTGCGCGGTCTGCGCCCACGGCGGCGCGTTGACATCGTAGGCGCTGACCCAGCCTTTCGACTCCACGCCGGTATAGGTGTGCCCATCGATCGTGTAACGGTCCCAGGAGTAGACGCCGCGTGTGGCGACGGTGCTAGCGGTCTCGCTGCCGTAGATCGGAATTTCGGGATGCACCGGATGGTAGCGCGCATAGGAGCCCGGGTCGTAGTTGAAACCGCGAATATCCTCGACGAGCGCGATGCCATGATAGGCGCTGTCGTTCATGGCGCAACTGACCGGGCGGGTGGTATCGTACTGCAGCACGCGTTTGCGCATCGCCGTGAAGATCCGTGCGCCTTCGTCGGTGCCCTGAAGCGGCTCTTCGTTGCACATCGACCAGATGATAATGCTGGGATGGTTACGGTCGCGCAGGACCAGATCGGTGACTTCCGATAGGTCGGCATAGCCCGTGCCGTGCGGCGTTTTGGCCGCCTGCGTGTCGCCCAGGTGCCGCGTTTCGTCCATGACCAGCATGCCGAGCCGGTCGCAGGCGTCCAGCAGCTCCGGCGCGGGCGGATTGTGCGACATACGCACCGCATTGCTGCCGATCGCTTTGAGCTGCTGCGTGCGCCAGACCAGCACGCTGTCGGGCATGGCGGTGCCGACGCCCGCAAAGTCCTGGTGCGTGCAGGTGCCCAGAATCTTGACCGGCTTCTCGTTCAGGAAGAAGCCTTTCTCGTTGTCGAAGCGGATCGTGCGAATGCCGAAAGAGGTGTCCACGGCGTCCACCGCGCCGCCTTCGGTCACCAGAGAGGTGTGCAGACGGTAGAGTTGCGGCTTTTCGAGGGACCAGAGCAGGGCCTGTGGCACCGGCGCGACCTGCGCGACCTCGACATGCCCTCCGGCAGACACCGTCTCAGGCGACTTCACGACTTCCACGACGCGGCCGTTCGGCCCGAAAATCTCCGAGACGAGCGTGTAGTTCTGCGCCTGCTCGGAGGTGTTGGTGACGGTCGTCTTGATCGTAACGCTCGCGGACGGGCTGCCGAGCGGATCTTTCACTTCCGACGTGACGAAGGCGCCCCACGGCGCCACATGCAGCGGAGCCGCAATATTGAGCCACACATGCCGGTAGATACCGCCGCCCTCGTACCACCAGCCCTCTTGTGCCGTCGGATCGACATGGACGGTCAGGACATTGCTCGCACCGCCATAGTGCGCGGCCTGACTGATGTCGTAGCGAAAGCCTGTGTACCCGCTCGGGTGCTCTCCGAGCAGTTTGCCGTTCAGATAGACCTTGCTGTCGCGATAGACGCCGTCGAAGTCGATCCAGACCGCTTTCCCCTTCGCGGAATTCGGCAGCGTAAAGGTCTTGCGGTACCAGGCGGGCATCGTCGGCAGGGAACCATGACTGGCATCTGCAGTCGGCGTAAACTGTCCTTCGACCACGTAGTCGTGCGGCAAGTGTACCGTTCTCCATCCGGAGGGGTTGAAATCGGGCTGAGTCGGGTCGGCAACGACCGCGCTGCTTCCCACCGCAACCGAACTGCCCAATCCCCCCGCACCCTGCAAATTCTGCACCAGAATAGCCAGCACGTTCGGCCCGCCCGTTTTCCAGGCCGTCTCCAATGGCACCTCGAACGCCGTCTCCCACCCCTCATGATGCGCCAGTTTGACGCCGTTTAGATAGATGTCGGCATTGTCGTCTACTTTGAGACGCAGCATTCGATGCGGCCCCGGCGCCTCTGGCAGCGTCGTTCGGAACCACGCGTAGCCGGATCGTCCATGAAAGACATCGTCGCCGGGCGCGGCATCGGCCCAGCCTGTGCCGGTGGTATCGAAGCCCGGCGCGGCCAGAGTCGCCGCATCCTGGGGGCCATTAGCATCCGCTCGCCAGCGCCACGCCTTTACCTCCGTCACATTCGTCAGGGCCTGCGGCGCGTCTTTCTGAAAGCGCCAGTCGGCATCCATCAAAATGCGTTGCCGCGCAGGTGGGGCCGCCTGACAGACCGTCGCCCCGATCCCGCCCAGGGCCAGCGCCAGCGCAACGTATCCGAGGGGCAGTACCGATCTTCTTGTACCGATCACAGTTCTCTCCTTTATCTCAACCTCTCAAATGCAGTTCTCTATCGTAGCACAACAGCGGAGGCGGACTGTTCCGCCTCGGTAAACGGCGAATGAAGAGCGTTCCAGCTTATTTTTGGTTAGGGTTTTTGGTTAGGGTTTTTGGTGGCGGTGGCCATTTGGTCTAGGATTTGGCGGTCGGTGATGCCGTACCAGGTGTGGCCTTTGCCGGGGCCATAAACGATTTCTCCGACGAAGGGCGGGTCGGCTTTAGCGAGGGAGACGTCGAGGAGGTGGACGGCGTTGTTGAGGAAGTAGTTGTCGGCGTCGCCGACCCAGAGGTGGATCTTGCCGCGTAGTTTGGGGGCGAGGGTTTTCCAGTTGGCTTCCATGTACAGGCGCAGGTCGTACTTTTTCCACTGTTCGGCGACGGCGGGGTCGAGAGCGCCGGTCTGGGGGTTCCAGAGGAGAGCGGGTTTGCCGTCGGCGTTGCGCGGGCTGAAGACCGCGTTCCAGGCGCCCCATTGGCCGCCCGCGTAGGCGTAGCTGTCGCCATCGCCGCGCACATTTTCCGTCTGGACTTCGTGGCGCATCGTGAAGCGGGTCTCGCCCTGAATCGTGCGCTCGGAGGGACGCTCGAAGCCGTAAGCGTTGAGGTAGGCATTCTTGTCTTTGTAGATGTCGATCAGTTGGTAGGCGCGGAAGTCGAGGGGATCGGGGCTAGAGCTCCAGGTACCGTTGAAGAAATCGGGATAGAGGACTTGCAGGGCGAAGGAGACCCAACCGCCCGTCGAAGCGCCGTCGAGGACACGGGCGTAGGGCTGCCCAACGCCGCGATAGAGACCTTCCACGTAGGGAAGCAGCTCCTGCGTGACGGCGTCGCCGTAAGGGCCATTATTGGCGGAGTTGACCTGATACGGGTCGCCGAAAGGGCCGTCACCGTCGAGTTGGAGCGTGAGGAAGTGGGGCGCGTCGTCCGCAGCCCAGAGACGGCGGAAGCTCGATCCTTCGCGCATCATGCGGTCTACCGCCGTATAGCGGGTCGCGAAGCCTCCGATGTGGACGCGCAGGGGATAGCGGCGCACAGGCTCCTGCGCGAAGTCACGGGGCAGAATGAGGCCCGCACGCAGGAAGATCGGGCGGCCATGAAACGCCGTCAATAGTTTCGATTGCAGCTTGATATACTTGACCGACTCCGTATCTTTCGGCATCGCCTCCGGCGGCGCCGCGTGGTTCAAGAGCAGTTTGATAGTCCCGCCCCGCGCCGGGTCGAGATGGACCGCGACCGGATCGCTGAAAAGATTGCCCGCCGAGTCGAGGGAGCGCAGATCGCGGTTGGAAGCGAAGAGCGCTTGCACCGCATAGTCGCCTGCGGGCAGCTTCGCCAGGGAGGCGATGGGAAAGATCGCCGCAGAAGCGTCGAGCGTCACAGTCTTGCCGGGCGTAAATCCTGCCGCATCGTGGCCCAGCACCGGATCGGCGTCTATCCCGGTGTGAATAGCGTCGAACACAGGCCGCGCACTGCCCTTCGCGCCGATCACGACCAGCAGACGCCCGTTCTCCAACCCCTCCGTCCGTGCCTTATCGCGTGTCACCTCGAACCGCAGAGACGTCGTCTGGCCCCACGCCCGTCCCGTCATCAGAACGAACAACAGTGCAACAGGAAAAACTTTCCGCATCATAACAGTATCCTACCTTCCGAGGCGAGTTGCTGAAGAGGCTCTTATCCTGTCTCTCCTGTTTATCCTGTCCAAAGAAAATGTATTCAGACAGGATGAACAGGAGAGACAGGAGGGAATGCCTGCGCGATAGCATTATCTCTTCGTTCACAGGCGATAAGGGGTCGGGTCAGGGTTCGATGGCGTTGTTGACTTCGACAGGGTGTCCGGTCTCGGCGGCTTCGATGGTGGCGAGGACCAGCGCCAGGGTATGCAGGTTGTCGCGGCCGCTGGTCTCCGGCTCGACGTTCTGCTCGATGCAGGCGCGCCAGTGGTAGAGATCGTAGTGATGCCCCGTAGGCCCGATGGAGGCCGCCGCGATCGGTTCGCCCCAGGGTTCTGAGAGCGGGGTGAAGAAGTGCTGTTCCTGATACTGCGACAGGTCGGCGGTCTGGCGGAAGAGGCGAATTGGCCCCCAGTCGTCGTGCGGGTTCCAGACCAGCGATCCGCGTGACCCGGTGATGACCCAGCGGCCCGGCCAGCCAGTGTCTTGCCCCGGAGTACAGAACGAGCCGGTGTAGTTGACACGCACGCCGTTCTGGAATTCGATCCAGGCGAACGCGCTCATATCGCCCTCCGTGTTGCTGAAAGGCGGGTTCCAGGTCTGCGCCTGCACCCGTTTGGCATTGCTGCCGAGCAGATAGCGCATCGTGTCGAAGTGATGGATCGCCATATCCATGAGGAAAGGATGCGGCATCGTCTTGCGCCAGCCGAAGAGCAAACCGTGCAGTTGAAACTCCACCAGCAGGTGGTCCAGGTCGCCGATGGCTCCCTCGGCAATGAGACGGCGCAGGGTACGGGGCTGATCCTGATACCGGAACTGCTGCGTGACCATCAGGACACGGTCGCGCTCTTTCGCCGCCCGTACCATCGTCTGCGCGCTCGCCAGGGTGTCGGAGATAGGTTTTTCGACCAGCACATGCAGACCTGCATCCAGGGCGGTCAGCGTCGTCTCCTCATGGAACGGAGCGGGGGTGACGTTGATAAAACCGTCCGCCTCGACATTCGCCAGAGCGTCTTCCAGCCGGGTGAAACGGCGTTCCGGCGGAACTCCGATCGCCTCTCCCGCCGCCTGCAGCGCTGCCGGACTCGGGTCCACGAGCGCGACATGCTCGAAGCCCTGGCACTCTCGAACGGCCCAGAGCCAGCTTCCCCCGAAACCGCCCACGCCTGCCTGAATCACCCGCATCGCGTTTTGTTTCCCTTCCTCACAGCATCTTCGCTTGTTACGATGGAACCTCCCGAAATGCCTCCCACCTTTGGGAAGCTATTTCGCGGCACGGATTCGGGATTCCTCCAACCGGAGGAAGAGGACCGAAGAAACCCGCGTTGCAGCGCTGAAAATAGCCTGGAGAGTGGCGCGCACTCTCCAGGCTATGGTCAGTCCTTCGGTCTTCCGGAACCTAATGGCTACGGCAACGCCGGCGGAGGAGGAGGCCAGCGCCAGTCAGACCTACGAGAAAGGCGACGTTACCAGGTTCAGGGGTCGCACTGCCAGTCGTGCCAAACGTGACATTGTCGACTGTTTCGGTAACGGGTGCATTGATATTTACGCGTGTGATTACCGAATCAGAGGAATAGCCCACGAACCGAACGAGTCCTCCTGATATAAGAAGTACATCTGATCGAAGTAAGGTTGCTCCACTGAAAACCTGGATCGTGTAACTATTGCCCTCATTGCTGTTGGTAAGCAGATCGAAACCAACGGTATTCGTAGTACCATTGTAGAAATTCAGATCCAGCGTATCGGCAGTTTGGTCAGCGAGAATGACTTTGGTATTATCTCCAGCGGCGAAAACGGTAGCGCCGCCTGCAATATCCAGGCCGCCTGCGATTCCCCCACTATTTCGAACGCTCACGCGCAGACCGTCCAAAATGGAACCCGTGGAGAAGACGCTGTTACTTGTGTTTTTGTCCAGGGTACCGGACGGAATTGTCAGGATTTGCGACGATCCAACGTTGCCTGCCTCAAAGCCGTCGGTGGGGAGGCCTGGGGAGGCAATATTGAAAAGAGCACGATTGCTGTATGAAATGGTCTGTCCTTGGGAGGCAATATGTGAGCCTCCAAAAGCAACCACCGACAGCGCGACTGGGAGTAGGACACGTCTTACAGAGGGAATAGGCATGAGTCGTTTTCTTTCAGGAGGTGCCAATATATTCATCGATTGTTGGCACTGCGGACAAACTTTGAACGGATGGGTCACTTTTTGTCGGGAGGGCGGTAGGAGTCGCTGACGATCATTCCCGATTTGACGCGGTTGAGTTTCGCCTTCTCCTTGTCGGAAACCGGCACGCACTCCGCGACATTGTCGTGGAGGGAGACTACACGTAGCATCACTTTTTCCACCACCTTATGCGCAAGGATCTTGCCGGGATTGTCTGGGTCGGGTATGTCGATCACCTCAAGGGGAATATCTACCCAAAAGCCCTTTTCGATGCCCGCCGCCGGATCAACTTTCAGCGTTACGCCGCTGTCATCCACATAAGCCACTTTCGAGCCGGAACGTGCGGCAGGCGGATCTGCGGGCTTTGCCTTCTCCTGCACCTGGTCCTGCGCCGGGATCGGCTTGCCATCCGACAGCAAGGCGGTCGACTGGAGAGAGTAAACGCCGACGCTGCCTGCACCGATACCGGCCTGCTGAAGCAAGTTAGGAGAGCAGGTCTCGTCATTGAGCGGGCTGGGCAGGGGAGCAGGCTGATTCTTCGTCCCGCGTACCTGCACAGTGCGGTTCGCGAACTCCGAGTTTTCCGCTCTGCGGCCGACGCAGGCTTTCTCCCACAGCGGGGTATTGGGATGATCCAGGTCTATCAGTCGCAAGACCCCCTTTACCGTCGCCAGGCTCTCCTTTTCGATCTTACACTCCCAGGTGCAGGGATACTGCGTTTCGCCACTGCGATCGTAAGCGAACTTGCGATTTTTCCAGGCGTCGTGCAGGGGCTGCCAGGCCGCTTTGTCTTTCTCATACTGGGCTTGCTTACCCCGTCCGCTGCCGATATCCAGTGTGGGTTCCACCGTCTCCTTGTCCTCCGGATGCGCCAGGGCATACGTCGGCGGAGGAGGAGAGGTAAGCTTTTGGGAGGGCACATAAATGGTCTTGCCGCCGTAATCTGTCACCTGAAAAAGCCAAACATAGCGCACCCCGCTCTTTTCGCGTATGCGCTGAGCGGTCTCGGTTGCGCCCGCCAGATCCTGGAACACAGTTCCCTTTTGCAGCGCGTCGAACTGCGCGCCCAGTTCCTCAACGGGAATTTTCAATCGGTCCCGCATCATCTGAGCCGTTTCAGATCGAATTCGATCGGCATCGTCCGGCGTCAGTTTCAGACCTGCCCCATGCACGAGAAGCGCCGTGCGGTCGAGGGAACGCAGATCGGTCGCATCGTCGATGGCGGGGTTGGCCGGAATGGTATCGATACGATCATACTGAACGGCGCGCCGGTGCAGAAGCGTCGGGGAGGGCGAGGAGAAGACGACGCAGGGCAGGCCGTTCGGGCCACGTCCCTTGGTGACGACACTGGTCGTCTCTTTGAGCGGCTGATCGCTCAACAACGCCTGAGCGGGCGCGGGAATGGCCTGTCTGCTGTCCGCTCTATTCAAAAAAAAGACGAATTGGCGTTCCTCGCGTTGTTCGGGCGTCAAAGTGGGGTAGGCGTTCAGAGGATACCAGTCGTATTTCGCCCAGATGTTCCCGGCATCGGCGCGTTTGGTATCGATGCGTCCCCATTTCCCCACTGCCTCCCGATCCGCCTCCGCACTGAAGATCGCCAACCTATACGTCTCGAACTTGTCGACTATAAGGGAGAGCATTCCCTTATAGTCGGGATAGGGCTGACCGAAGAAGCCCATCATGGTCTGCAGGCGCTCCGCATCCGGGGCCACGACAGCCATAGAAAAAGCGAGATGTCCGGCCCGCGGATTCAGATTGCGGCTCGTCGTGATCCCATTCCCCTCAGGAAGCTGAGCAAGATCGACCGGGCAGGTCCGCGCGAGGGCAGCCGACAGTCCACTCTTCAGCTCTCGGGTAGCCAGCAGATAGATCCGTGTGTTGTCGTTGAATTTGGGATCCTGCGCCGCCTGTTCCGCCTGATCGAGTGTCAGGATGACGACCTTGTCCTCCCCCGGGCGCGCCTTGAAGTCCCGATGCATCTTGATATCATCGTACAGCGTTTTCGCGACCGACGCCGCCTGCGGCCCGGAAACGATGATCAGTGTGCGCGGATCGTCCTTGGCAAACTGACGCAGAAAACTGGTGGAATCGGCGCAAATGGCCGTGCGAGTCGAGCGGGAAAGGAAAACAGACGGGCGGGTCTGGGCATAAGCGCCGAACCTCCCGCAGGTTACTAGCCCCAGCAATAAGAGGGCTGAACTAAAACGCCTGTGTGTGATTGAGAACGACATAAGGAAGTTCCTCCTGAACAGAGACCAGTAACGGATAACAGTGCCGCACAGGCTCATGTGTGGTGACCAGAATGTTGAATTTGCTTTTCTGAACCATCCGTCACGAGCATCCGTTTATATCTACGGACAAAGCACAACAGAGTAGAAAGAGGTCGCGTGGCTTACTTCGATCCCGCTAGATCCAGGATATATTTGCGTCCGCTGCCCTGGCCGAACGTCACCGACTTCAATTTCACGTCTCTCGGAACCTCAAAGAAATGACGGAACGTGTAGGACTCGCCCGGCTGGAGAACGAGTTCGCTCGATACCGCTTCATCCCGCTTGGCTTTGCGCTTGTTCGACCCGTCGATCACACTGTATTTTTCTCCATCGACGTCCTTTAGAACCGTTGTATCGTCGCTGCCAAGGTCGAACAGCCCCAACTCCTTGCTCCAGTTATTTTTGACTGTCATCGTGACGACGGCGAACTGCTTGCCGTCGTCCGGCAGACGGTCTTTGCACTTTTCGGTCGTGGTGAGCGTCACCGAATCGATGCTGACGGTATAGTATCCGGTGGGTACGGCGACGCCCATTTTAGCAGGCGGTATCGGCAGTGCGACCGCGCCGACCTTGTCGGTCGGGTCGCGCATGAAGTCAGGCAATGGCGCGACAGTGTTCCTGGGGTTGCCGACCTCACCGTCGCGGTCTTTGGTCGCCACATCTGCGATGAAATAGCGCACGACCTTCTCATCCCGAACGAATTTACGTCCTTCCTTCAGGATGATCTTGCTGATTCGCGCTTTGCCGGGAACCTGGAAGGCAATTGCAAATTCGTCTTTGTCCGGCGTCTGTCCCATTCCCTGACCCGGCTTCAGACTAAATGAATTTTGTTTCCGTCCCAGGCTCGCCAGCCGGTAGTCCACGCCGTCGTAGGGGTGACCGTCCTCATCGAAAGCCTGAAATTCCGGACCTCCGAAGAACTTATCACTCGGGTCAGAGTTCTTGATCGCTATCGAGAGAACCATGAGTTTAGCATCGGGGCCGGGAAACACTCCCTCATACGAGGTAAACGGATCGACCGTATAGCGCGCCTTGAGAATCGTGAAGTTCCATCCGGAATTAAGAGTATAGATAGAGCCGAACACGCCGTCTCCGCCTTGAAGCTGGCCCTGCGCGCGCGAGATGTCCTGGTTTTTCACAGGCGGCTTTACGACCTTTTTCGGCTTTTGCGCCAGCGATAACGCCGGGAGTGAGAGGCTGAAGAGGGCGATGAGCCCGAGTGTCATTCGCATTGCAGTTGTCCTTTGAGATACTCGATAGAGTTATAAATAGTGCGTCACAGGACGCTGGCACTTTCCCGCCGGGGATTTTCAATCCCCGGCTGAAGGGGATAATTTTTAATGCCCGTTGTCCTCACCCTTCTTGTCGTCGGGCTGGAACGTCGGGATGAAATCCGTCCACACCAGTTTCGGCTCGAAGATGGGCGTGGAACCGGTCAGCGTGGCGCCGGGAATGACATAATCATCCCTGCCGATAGCCGCCGGAAGGTTGTTGGAATACACCACGTAGCCGTCACTGCCGATATTGCTTCCCTGGCTCGTCAGCATCGGATCGTGCAGAGTCGCCACGGGAGAGCCGCCCCCTGGGACCGAATACCCCGTGACGCAGCCCAGGAAGTTGAAGCTGAACTTCACCGCGCCGGAAGAGGCATCTATCACGCCGGACACGATGTAGCCCGTGCCATAAGGCGGATTGACGGTTCCATTCAGGCCGAAGGGCAGGTCGGCGCTGAGGGAACCGGACCAGGTCGCCATCGGAGGCGGATTGCCTGTCACTACCCACCGGGCAGTGGAACCCTGCGCGGCGCGGAAGTTGAAAGGTTCAGGCAAGAGGCGACCCTGACCCGCTATATCGCGGTATTTATGGATGTCGCCCCGGAAATAGACGTCACAGGTGATCGTGGACACGGCGTTCGACGCCTGCGGCGGCAGCAGGTCGATGGTATACGTCAGCTTGCCGTGCCACTGCGTGAGGGGAACGGAGTTGCCGGGGCGATCATGGGAGATTACCAGCACGTCGCCCGCGAAGCCCGGTCCGGGCAGGTCGGCAGGCTCGCACTCGATCTTGTCCGCCTTCCAGGTATCTATCGGGACCTCCACACCGCCGATTTTCACCACGCCTTTGTCGCCGCCGAATTGCCCGTACAGCGTCAGTTTCGATTTGCCCTTCAGCGGGCTTTCCTGCAGACGTTCGCTCATCTCCATACGCTCAATAGACGGAGAAAGAATAGGCGGCCCGGCGTCCTTGGAGACGAGTCGGCAGCTATTGCCGCTGACCGCGCCGTTGTCCAAGCCCAGTCCCTTCATCTCATAATAAACCTGCCCGCTGTCAAAGGGACGTTGCGGCGTGGTCTCTTTCGGCTCCGTCTGATTGGCTCCCAGCAACCGGTCGAAGGCGTACGCGCCCGCCTTCCACGCTGCGTCGACCCCGACAGAATCGCTCCAGCCGTAGATTCCCGTGACCGGTCCTGACCGACCGCTCATATCGGCGGTGATATTGGCATAGTCGCTGTAGCAGCAGTTCATGAAGAGGAAACAATCGGGTGCGAAACTCCAGTTGTACTTGGAGATGAACTTGGTCGTAATGGCATAATGGGTTTTGTGGACGGTTTTGGTCCCCACCCGCTGATAGGCGGCGGAAAAGTAGACCAGTGAGCCGTCGTCCAGGTCGGCTTTGTTGGCATCATTGGCGGCATCGGTCACGTCGTCTGCCGTCCAGACCGACCAGTAAGCCTCCTTGGCGCGGTCATCGTAGCCAATGGAGCCATGTGCTCCCCAATAAAACGCGCCGTCGCCCGACACGCTCTTGAGGTTTGCGACGGTAGCCATCTGCTGCAGTACCGTATACTTGTGATCGCGCAGCATGCTGGCGATCTGATCGTTAGGTGGATTGTAAAAGCCTTTGTCGAGCGACAGCAGAACGCGCGCCTGTGGATTTTTGGGCAGTTCATTGGCAGCGTTTCGAGTACTTTGCGCGGCGCTTCTGTCGTGTGTCAGCGTGGATGGACGAATGGAGGAAGCCGCTCTGCTCCCATTCGCATACCGAAACGGGAAATTCGCAGTCGGAACTTTTGAATTAGAAGGGGAGAATACGCCTCGCCCTTCCGCCGCCCTCCCATCTTCGCCCGGAATAAACGCGCTGCTGGCGATAAACAGATGACCGTTTTTCAAGCGTCCCCACACGCTGTCAACGGACGTAACGCCGGATGCTGCAAACTCTGGACGGGTCTTGAGCCAGGCTGCCATCTGCTGGTTGCGTGTGTCGTGGTTCGCCGTAGCGGCAATGATGCCAGAGAACTGGGTATCAGCAGCATCCAGCACGGCACGTACCGTGGCCGGGGAAAGGGGGGTATCTCCCGATGTGCTGCCGCCTGGCCCTTGCGAGACCGTGCCGCTTCCTGAGCTGCCGACCTTAACGCTGCTTCCTCCACACCCGGCCAATGCCACTGCCAGCGCTGCGAATACCGGCAGCGTAAACCACCTGACTATTGTCTTCACTCCGTTCCTCCCCTGGTTTGTCATCGCCCGCCGCATACGCCTGGGGCAGGTCTTTCACTGAATTTTTTGTCAGGCTTTCCTGCGTGATGCCCCCTGCACCAGGGAGCGAACCACGGTGTCGTGCTCTCAAAAAGTCCCAAAAAGTCGGCATTGTGCGATTATGGAAATGAAGGTCGAACCAGGCACAAAATACTCATCCGTCTGAACTGTATCGCGGCGGGATCGCACAGTACAGCCGATTATAACGGACGGCTCCGAATCCAGTCCGAAAAAACTCCGAAAACGTGGGGCCGAACAGAGGTTTTTGCCCGACCACGCCGAATAGTCTTCTGGAAGCGCCCGGAGAGGCGTAAGGGGAACGAGACAACATGGGGCTGCTTTTTCGGGTCGAACTGTTGGGAGGAATACGGGTCTGGACAGAAGACGGGGAGGAGGTGGTTCTGCGCAGTCGTAAGGCGCTGTACCTTCTGGTCTATCTCGCGCTGTCTCCGGACAACTCCGCCTCGCGGGAACGCCTGCTCGATCTGTTCTGGCCCGAACTGGACGAAGCGGCCGGACGAGACAATCTGAGCACTACTCTGAGCCTGATACGGCGGGCATTGGTTCCGTTTGAACGTGAGGGGGTCTCTCCCCTCCAGGCGGATCGGCAGTCGCTCTCCTTGCGACGGGATGCCCTCACGACCGATGTGGAAGAGTTCGAGGCGACCCTACAACAGGTGGAGCGGACCGCAGAAACCCCGGAACGAAGGGCGCTGCTGGAGAAGGCTCTCGCGCTCTATAAAGGTGCGCCATTGCCCGGCCTCTATGCGGACTGGGCGGTAGAGGTGCAGGATCGCCTCGCGAGTCGCTACGCCGATGCGCTGCGCAGCCTGCTTCAACTGCTGCTGCACACCGAAGATTTCGAGCCTGCTCTCGAGTTCGCCGCCCGTGCGATTGCCGCCGATCCCTACGATGAGACCGCCTATCGGATAAAAATGCGCGTTTACGCTGCCCTGGAGCGGCCCGCTGCTGCAAGAGAAACCTATCAGATCCTCCTGCAGCGCCTGCAGGAGGATCTGCAAGCCTCCCCTTCCCCCACGACACAAGAACTGGCCGAACGCATTCGGCTCCAGCCCGAATCCTTTGTCCCACCCCGTACGGAAACTTCTTCCCTTCCAACGCTTCCGGCAACTCTCGAAGAGAGCGGAACCGCCGAAGCCGCTGCTCCTTTCGTCTTCGTGATGCCGCCGAATCGGAACCCATTTTTCGGACGCGAAGCGGAACTGCAAACGCTTCAGGGCCTGCTAAACCCGAAAGCCACGGCAACACGATTAGTAACGATTACCGGGCCGGGAGGCGTGGGCAAAACACGTCTCGTCCTCGAACTGGCGCAGCAGTTGCAGGCTGCTTTCGCGGGCGGAGTCTGTTTCCTCGCGCTTGCCGACATCACCGACCCTACACTCGTGCCCTCGTTGCTGACTCATGCGCTTCGAATCGACTCTGCTGGTGACACGGACATTTTCACGCGCATCACGGAGGCTCTTCAGGGCAGAAGCCTCCTCCTGATCCTCGATAACTACGAGCAACTGGTGGAAGAAGGAAGCCTATTTGTGCGTGCCCTCCTCGATCAGGTCGAGACACTTCAGATCGTCCTCACCTCTCGCCTGAGATTGGAACTCGAAGGAGAGCGCGAATACCCGCTCCTGCCTCTGCCTGCTCCTGCAGAGGAGTTTACGCTCGCGACCCTGTCGGCCTGCGCCAGTGTCAAACTTTTTGTTGATCGGGCGCAACAGCGCAGCGCCGACTTTGCCCTGACGGAGAGCAATCGTCTGGCGGTCGGCAGCCTGTGCGCGAAACTCGAAGGCATTCCGCTGGCTCTGGAACTGGCCGCAGGCTGGGCGGGCATGCTTCTTCCGGAGCAGATGCTGGAGCGGATGGAAGAGCGCTTCGAACTGCTCGTCAGTCGTCGTCGGGATATTGCGCCGCGCCATCGCACCCTGCGGGCGGCGATGGAAGGCAGCTATCGCCTGCTCCCTCCGGAACTGCAAGGGCTTTTCTGCGAACTCACCGTATTCCGGGGCGGATTCACCCTCGATACGCTGCAAGAGTTTCGAGCGCACCAGACTATCGACGGGGGCTCTGCGCCTGGGCACTCCCTTCTGACCCAACTGGCGGAGTTGCAGGCCCACTCTCTGATCCGAGCGGAGGAGCGGCATCTGGGGCAGACGACGCAGATCCGCTATCGACTGTTGGAGACTGTGCGGGAGTTCGGGTGGAGGCAGGGGAGTGCAGAGGAACTGCGCGAACTTCAGGATCGGCATGCGCGCTGTTTTCAGCAACGCTTGCAGCGGCTGCGCGAACAGGCAGATCACACGCAGGACCATAGTCCGGAAGAGGTACGGCGTCTGCTCGACGAGATCGAGAGCGATATGGACAATCTCCGTACCGCGTTGCGCTGGCTGCTCTTTGGGGACGGAGAGGCCAGGACGGCCGCGCGGTTGGCGGTGGATCTGGACTGGTTCTGGATGGTGCGTAGCTTTCATGTCGAGCGCCGGGAGTGGGCAAAAATTGCTTTCGACCGTATCCGCTCCGCCGAGATCCCCGAAGACCTATGCTACCAACTGGGCATCAATCGGATGCACTCTGCCTCTCTAGCGGAAAAGCTGGCCTGGTATCAGGAGGGTATCGCGACGCTACGGGCGCAGGGACAGAAACGACGCCTCGCGCAGATGCTAATCATGTACGGGGAAAGTGCGCCGGAGGAGAGTCTCAAAATAGCCTGTATGGAAGAGAGTTTGGCGCTCTCCACGGAACTGGACGACCTGGACTCTGCCAATCTGGCGCGCGCCTATCTCGCCGGGGTGTTTACGAATTCCGGGCGCTATCAGCGTGCCTTACCGCTTTTAGAAGCCTGCCTGCGCTACAACCGTGCGGCCGGCAAAGATTGGGATGTCGCGCGGATCCTTTTTGCACAGGGTGTCATCGCTTTTGCGCAGGGCAAGGCAGCGCTGGCGCAAGAGGGATTACGTGGAGCGCTCTCTTTCTACGAGCGCGTCGAGTTTCGCCACCGGGAGAGCAACGTCCGATGCTGGCTCGCCGCCGCCTGCGCCGTGCAGGGCCGGTTCGAGGAGGCGAACGCCCTGTTGGAGGAAGGATTACGCCGTTTTGAGGAGCAAGGCAAACCGGGGTTGATCTGGCTTACGCCCGATATGTGCGCACACGCGCTTATCTACGCAGGGCGCTTGCCTCTCGCTCGCAAAGTTCTTGAAGTCGGTTTGCAGGCCGATGAGGAAGACGCCAATGTCCTGCGGGAACTGGTGCGTCTGGCCCTGGCCTGCAACGATTCGGAAGAGGCTCAACGCCGACATGGCCAGTGGGGGAAACAGTTGCAGCAGTTCGACTCGCCGATCAGCCGCACAGACTATCAGATGCTGGGCGCTACCCTGGCCTGGAAGCAGGGCGATTCTCGAACGGCCTGGGCAGAGTTGGCACAGGGTCTGCCATCGATCCAGAATACCGAACGTTGGCCTCTTTTGCTCAACGGATTGCCTATGGTGGCCGCCCTGGCGCTGGAGAGCGGTTATCCCGAAGAGGCGGCCCAACTGCTGGGAAGCTGGGAAGGGTTGTACGCACGCATGGAACTCGTTCCCGTAACCTGGGAGCACGCCGACTACCTCGCTGTCCGCAGCCGCATCCAGAGCGTTCTCGATGCAGGCGCCCTCTCCACCTGTCAGGAAGAGGGCTGCCAATGGACCGCGCAACATACCTGCAGCGTTATTCTCCGCCTGATCCCGGCCCACATCTCGTCCGGTTCCTCTCTTCTCTATCTCGCCTGAGCCGCCACCTGAGCTTCGGCGTAGGTGGAGAGTTGGAGGCCAAGGGATTCGACCCGGGCGCGGACGGCGGGAGAGAGCAAGGCATCGAGTTCCACATCTTCGATGCCGTTGTGGTATCGGTTGGGCGCGAGAAGGCGCGCGTGCGGGGCTCCTGGGTGGAAATAGAGTTCATTCTGGGGCGATTTTATTTCCCCCAGAATGTCGAGGGTGTAGGCGGCAGTCATGTTGCCGGTCTGGTAGCTGCCATAGACCTGATCGCAGACGAAAAAGGGCTTGCCGTCGCGGTTCCGGTGGGCCTTTAGCATGCGCAGGCAACGGATGCTGAGTACCTGCAGAAAGAGAGTGGCGACGGTGTTCAGAGGAGGAGTGTCGCCATGGATGCGCCGATGGGTGCGCAGGGATTCACGGGGCAGGCGGATGCGATGCACGTCGTATTGATCGCACAGGTCGAGGAAGTTAGACCAGACGACCGGGTGCAGGTGAAAGTGCTGATGCCCGTCGGCATGGGACCAGGGCAGGCCCGTCGCGGCGAAGCGGGCGAACTGCGCCTCCATTTCCCGGCGTAACTGCGCCTGAGCGGTGCGAGAGAAGGCATAGCGCAGACCGGTTACGAACGGATCACGACCGAACTTGCCGTCGGCGCGCATCAGGGCTGGGATCTCGTCGGCAGGCAGCAGCGGGTGATCGTAGGTGGTCGCGACATGCAGCCCGACGCCGAGTTTCGGATAAGCGCGCGCCAATACGACCGCTTCCTCGAAGCCCGGTTCGGCGACCATGAGGCTGGCGCTGGTGAGGATACCCTCTCGATGCGCCCGTAGGACAGCGGCGTTAACGCGTTCGGAGTAGCCGAAATCATCGGCGTTGACAATCAAGGATTTCATGGAAGGGAGGGCACAATCACGAGGTCGTGATCCTTTCCGGAGCAGGCGTCGCCAGCGGTTGTTCGGTCGGAACAGACGTGCTGGCACTGGCATGCGTGGGCGGGGCGACGGGCGACAGTGTCTGTTTGCTGCTGATCGGCAGGGCCGGTTGGCCGCTGGAGATAAGGCGGGCGCCGCGCGAATAGGTCAGGTAAGCGGTGATCCACTGCATCATGACCGAGATGCGGTTGCGGTAACCGATCAAGAACATCACATGGACGCCGAGCCAGGCCAGCCAGGCGATGAAGCCGCTCATGTGGATGCCGTTCGAGTCCAGAATGGCGAAAGAGCGCCCGACGGTCGCCAGGTTGCCTTTGTCGAAATAGGAGAAGGGGCCGGGCTCCTGCTTGCCGCTGATCCGCGCCTTGATGACTTTGACGGCGTAAACGCCGGACTGAATGGCTACCTGCGCCACACCGGGCAACGGCTTGCCGTTATTCTCCGTGTGGGCGGTGTCGCCGATCACGAAAACCTCGGGCAGACCAGGAACAGAGAGATCCGGGTTCACCTGCACGCGCCCGCCTCGATCCGCTTCCACCCCGAGCCATTTGGCGGCGGGAGAGGCCTTCACCCCGGCAGCCCAGATGACGTTCTTCGAATAGATACGCTCGCCGTTGACGACAACCCCCTCCTCATCCACCATCTCGACCTTGGCGTGGCTGTGCACTTCGACGCCCTTGCGCTCCAGTTCCAGGAGGGCTTTGCGCGCCAACTCTTCGGGAAAGGCAGCGAGGATGCGCGGACCGGCATCCAGCAGGATGATACGCGTCGAAGTCGGGTCGATGTGGCGGAAGTCGGCGGCCAGCGCCACACGCGAAAGTTCGGCGATGGCGCCCGCCATCTCCACCCCGGTCGGCCCACCTCCCACCAGTACAAAGGTCAGATAGGCTTTGCGGCGCGCCACATCGATTTCCAGCTCTTCCTGGTTCGTGGGGCACTGAAACTCCGAAGCCAACTCGGCGGCCTCGAATGCCAGCAGAATATGACGCCGAATGTCGGTGGCCTGCATGATCGTCTTGAGGCCCGGCGCATGCGCTTCCCACTCGTCGTGGCCGAAATAGTTGTCCTCGGCGCCGGTCGCCAGGATCAGGTAGTCGTACGGCAGCGAGAGATCCTTCATCAGGACACGCTTCTGCTTGGTATCGACGCCGGTCACTTCCGCCATGACGACTTCGGTGTTCTTCTGATTCGTCAGGACACTGCGAATCGGGTAGGCGATATCGGCGGCGGAGAGGCCAGCCGTCGCCACCTGATACAGCAGCGGTTGAAAAAGATGGTGATTGTTACGATCGATGAGCGTCACACGGACCGGAGCTTTGCGGAGCGCCAGGGCGGCGTTCAGCCCCCCAAAGCCTCCTCCCACGATAATGACGTGCGGCACGTTGTTTTCGGTCATATCCGACACGGTTGCCCGCCTTTCTTTTCCAAGTGAAGCAAGCCTCGCCCGACAGTCCGATTTCAATACTGTCGCCAAAATACGGGCAAGATCATAGGCAATCCTATATACGATATGAAACCCCCTGGTGACAGCAAAAAAGTCTTCAAAACATTTAATGCCTACTCGCTACCAGTCTAAGGTGATGGGGCGATTGTAGTGGGGATCGGTGTCTTTGAGCCTCGCGACCCAGTTGGAATAGTAAATAGCACTCAGTTTTTTCCATTTAACATGGCTGTCGGCGAATGCCATGCAGATGCCATCGTGATGCCAGGCCGTGGGCTTTGTACAGTCGCC
>JAYUMV010000392.1:0-8123 GCA_043762265.1 Chthonomonadaceae bacterium
CGCTCCCCGCAGAAGATACGACTGAGCGGTGTGCGGCTTGCGAATGGGAGAGCAGTTCAGTCGCACCCCTTAGTCTTCCAACGTTTGCAGGACGACGCATCTCAGTCCCCCCGGCTTCCAGATCCCCGTATTCCCCGGAATGCAATGGATGCGAGGACGAAGGAAGCTCGCCTTAGAGCCGGAACGCCGGCTCCCAGACTCCGGTATGGTGGCTCCCCCGGCCATACCCACAACGAAACAAGTTCACAGGGAGGACTTCCTCATGGGGTGGAATTCTAAGATTATGCGCGGTATCAAGGCGTTGGGTGGCCTCTTTCTATTGAGTGCAGGCCTGATGCTGACATCCGTCAGTGCTAAAGCGCAGTTGCCAGGCAACACATGTGCGGCGATGCCGGACAACTGTTTCAACGGTCTGTGTAACGCCTATCTCTGTCTCTATTTAGGTTACGGCAATAACGTAGCCGGGAGCTTTGCTCTCATTTCGACCGCAAACAGTCCGACCGATCCCGGTGGCGCTGGCTTCGGCAACCTCCTGCTGTGGGACGCCCCTCTGGAACCTGTCAACCCGTCAGGTTTCATCGCGACCTACTACGGAACGTGGCTCTTCGTTCGAGTCGATGGCGGCGCAGGGGGCCTCGCTGGCTTGACGACGGGGGGCACAACCGGAACTAGCAGCAGCGGAGGAGACTACCTCTTCGGGGATCAACGAACCGGTGTCTGGCTGCAGTTGCCCACCGTCGTCGGAAACCACCTCGAAGCCAGTTGGATCACGAAGACTCACAAGGTTGACGGCCCAGCAGGCGGCGGATTCAATGCGGCGTACGATCCTCAAATCCAGATCGACATGGTCGCAACTTTCGTACACGATACCGTGCGCTTCCAGTTCGACATCATCAACAACAGTCCTGGCCAAACGCACACCGTGGGACTGGCCTTCGTGCAGGACATCAACGTTCAGCCCACGATTACCTTCGGCACCGAAATCGACGGACCTTTGCGCTTGCCGAATCAGCCCTATCTGCATCACGAGACGCTGCTCTCGGGCGGACAGGTCCCGGATCGCTGGGAAACTTCCGTTCAGATCTCTCCTGCAACTCCCACCGCGCCCGCGCTTCTGCATACGATTCGCGGCACGCTGAAGCCGCTCAGCGGCCTGCAGAACGAGCCTACGACGCCGTCGCGATTCGCCTACGGGCGTACGCTCGTGCTCGACGCGTTTTATCAGTTAAACGGAACACGGGTACGCAACTTCGATCAAGTGTGGAACTTTAAACCGGATCCTAATGTCATCATTGACAAAGTGGTCTCCTCAAAGTCCACGGACGCAAGTGTTTGCGTCTATTGGGACGAACAGGTCATAGCTCCAGGGCAGACTCTCTCCAAGATCACCTATGTCGGCAACGCCGATTCCGAAAACTCGTTCGGCGCGCCCCTGGCCCTCAGCGTCTCTGGTCCGGCGGCTTTGAGCTATACGACCAATCGTTCGACGACGCCGCCGACAGTAGGGGCGACACCCAACCCCTTCCAGATCTCTGCTTACGTCCAGAACCTGACCGACCTGTCGCAGTCCGGCGGCCTCGCGATCGGGCCGACCAACCTGTTCCTCGATCTGCCGAAAGGCTTGATCCTCGCTCCGGGTGAGACCGCGACCAAAATGATTGCATCCGTTGGCCCCGGCGCAGAAGGATCCGTAAGCTGGACTGTCATGCCGGATCCGACCTCCAGTGCTAACGGTACACTTACCTATACGGTCACCTCTTCGCCCAATATCGGCAACGGTAAGAGCGTACAGAAATCCATCGAGGTTCCGTCGCCCACGGCCATCACCCTGTTAAGCAACACCGCGACCCAGGGCCTCTTCAAAATGGCGTCCTTCCCGCTTCTGTTCGGCAGCGCCAATCCGTCCACCATCTTTGGCCTGACCTCTAATCCCCCACAGATTGATGTTCTCAAGTACGATCCGATCACGGCTCACTACGTACCTCAGAACACTTTCCAGATCGGGGAGGGCTACTGGCTGCGGAGCGCCTCTGCCCAGGACCTCACGCTGCGCATCGATTCGACTAAATACCCGCCCCTGGACAACCAGGTTCAGCCGAACGCATCGACACTCAAGATCAACTATCCGAAGGGCTGGAACCAGATCGGGAACCCGTATCTTTACGGATTCAAGTTCTCGGAACTCCAGGTGTTCGACACCGATTCCCTGGTACTGACCGACATCGTAAGCGCTTCCGACTCGCTCCGTCAGTGGGTGCTGCCTGCAGTCTATCGATACGATACCAGCGATCCGAGTCCGGCGAACTGGCACTATGTGCTGGAAGATAACTTCGGGTTTATCATGCAGCCCTACAATGCCTACTGGTTGTTGGTGAAAAAGGCGAACCTGCAGTTCATCTACCCCGGAACCGATACGCCCGGTGGGCAGGTGACTCGGGCTGCACTTGTGGGAGCGGGCATAGGCTCTACCTCCTTCAAAGCGTCGGTCGAAAACTGGAAGCTCCAATTGGCGGCCCGCAACAACATGAGCACGGACGTGGCCAACATCGGGGTAGCGCCGAAGGCCAGCAACTCCGAAGATAACTTCAAATTCGGAAAGCCCCCGGCCATGAGCAACGCAGTGCAGTTGGATATCGTTCACGCCGACTGGAAGACCAGCAAACTGATGCAGGATATGCGTGCGCCCGGTAATGCCACCCAGACCTGGAACCTCACCGTTACTTCGCCCAAGCCGAACGACGATGTGACCCTGACCTGGGCCAACCTGACGCGCAGTGTCCCGCGCAACTATAGACTGACACTGGTGGACAAAGACACCAATACGCGACGTCCTCTGCAGAGCACCGCCTCCTATACCGTCAACACCGGTGCGAGCGGCACTCGGCAGATTCAGATCGTAGCGGAACCGACCACCCGCACCGGCAGCGTGCTGATCACCAGCTTCGATGTCGCTCGCGGCAATTCCCGCGCAGCGGGAACTCCCGTTACGATCAACTACGCTCTGTCGCAGGATGCGGAGACCCAGATCGTTATTCGGGATGCAGGGGGCCGCTCGATCCGCACCCTTCAGCCGACCCGCTCGGCTAGCACGAGCGCCAATGGCACGGGACAGGCGGTCTGGGATCTGCGCGACCAGACCGGTGTGAAGATCCCGGCTGGCAACTATCAGGTCGAGTTGAATGCGCTTGGGTCCAATGGCCAGCGGGCCCGCCAGATCAAGCCGTTTATCATCGATCGCTGATCCACCCTCCTCAGGGCAGGCCGTTCTATCGGCCTGCCCTGTGATTCCCTATTCGGATTGAATTGCCTCGCCCCGACAGGAGCGCCCGTTTCTGCCGACATCGGTGAGTGCAAGGGAGACTCGCAATGTATCAGATCAGCCACAACCTACCCTCCTCCCGGCCTCCATACCTCTCGTCTGTATCTTTGGTTCGTCTTGTTCGGCGAGCAGCTTGCGCTGTCGCCGTTTGCCTGTCTCTCGGTGTAGCGTTACCTGCCCATGCGCAGGACACTCACCCGCCCAAGCAGGTCAAAAAGACTAAAAACAAGGCCGCAAAGCCCACCCCGCCGAAGGTTAAAGCCGATTCTGAAGCGGCCGCTCGCATTGTTGTCGTGTTCCCCCCGGAAACAAAGGGCGGCGTTAGCGATCAGATTGCCGATGCCATTTCCGATGTCGTCCAGAGCCGCCTGAACCTGTCTGGGAAGTATAAGACCCTCTTCTTTCTGCCGTCTTCTCCAACTATCCGACGTGGATTGATCGAGAACACGCTCAAGAAGGAAGAAGTCGAGAAGCCGCTCGCAACCGACGCACTGATCAAGAAACTGACCGTATTGACCGGACACGACATGGCATTCGCGGTTTCGATCATCGACTATCAGTTCGACAAGGCAACCAATAAAGTGAGCATGGTTCTCAGCGCCAAACTGCTCGACTATACCGCCGGTGGCGCACCGCGCGGCACGAACCGCAACGGCGATAGCCCCGACAAGCCTTCTCCTAAAGCGACGGAATACGACCTTGCCGCGGCGTTGGCACGAGACCTCACCGAAAAGATGGTGTCCGATCTACTCGCACCCGCAAAGCCGATGACGACGGATACCGACAAGAAATAGATCCCGAGGATACGAGGCAGGGTTCGATAGGACCAGGGCAAATGCCCGATCCCTGTCGAACCTGAGCCGCCCTCGCATTGAAACGTTGCACTCTAGGGAGTTGGATTCACTATGGCCCTCAGAAATCCTGCGTGGTTTGCGCTCGTTGCCCCGGCGTTGGCAATAACTGCGACGCCAGTAAAGGCAGCGCCCGCCTTCGGAACGATCAGCCTGACGGCGACACGTACGACACTTCTGGCAGACGGGAAACATACCACGGTGCTGCGAGCGGAAGTGCGCGATGCCAGTGGCAGGCCCGTCAGCACGAACGTCGTTGTTCAGTTCCAGACGACCAGCGGAACCCTCTCGCAGACGCAGGCTCAGGCTATCGGCGGCTTTGCCCAGGTCAACCTTACCAGTTCACCGGTCGCGGGTCAAGCGACCGTCACCGCTACGGTCGCAGGACAGTCTATCGCGACCCTGGAGGTTCTCTTTACCGATGATCCCCAGGCCACCTTCGAGGGCAACAACTATATGTTGTTTGCCGGTACGGGTTATATGGCCTATAGCGCAACCGACCGCGCGATCGAAACCAACGGTCGCAATGGCGGCGCGCGTATGACTTTTCGGAACTTTGAAATCAATGCGGATCGCATTCAACTAAGATGCGATGACCAGACTTTGCGGGCGCACGGCAACGTCGTATTGAAGCGGGGCAAAGAAGTTCTCCATGCGACGGTTCTCTACTACCGCCTGGCGACTTCCGAGGGATACGCCATTGCCCAGGACGAGAACGGAAACTTGAGCACGGTGATCGTCAAAGGGGAGCACCTGCGCCTGGAACCGACGAAATCGCAGATTCCTTACTCCTACATCAATATTCCCGATTTTCAGATTAAGCTGATCATCGTCGCGAAGGGAATCACTTACTTCCCTGGGGATCGTCTCCAGTTCCGAAACCCGAAGTTCTATCAAGATCAGGTCAAGATTATGACGCTGCCCTTTTATGAACTGCCTTTAGGGTCGGACGAACTCTTTTCCGATCAGTTCATAAGCGTAGGAACCAGTGGGTTTGGTCTGGACTTGCCGCTCTATTTCGAGCTTTCCCCTCGCTCCACCGGCATCGTCTATCTCAAGCATCAACAGCCCCTGGGACGTGGATATACTTCCACGCAACCGGGCTGGGCGATCGATATCTTAAAGGGTTATAGCGAGCAAGGCAGCCACCGTTTTGATGGAGCCTACGGCTTTACGGGCCTGACCCGTAGTGATTGGGGCTTCCGATGGACCCACAGCCAGGAGTTCAATCAATCGACTCAAGGCTCGTTCTACGTCGAGTTTCCGCATCACGATAGTCTCTTCTCGACGGCCAACCTCTCGCAACAGTTCAAAGCGTTTCGCTGGGGAGCGAATCTCGCGGGCGGACAGACGTTCAACAATGGTGCGTCTAATACTCAAGGCAACTTTTACGTCGAGGCGACACCGCATCGTCTGGCAGGCTCAAAGGCGATCCAGTTTACGATGGGGACGACCCTCGTAACCAACAACACCCTGAGTCACGATGCCAACATCCAGTCCTATCAGGAGACCACGGAGGGCGTCAACCTCAGGGCCTTCACGCGCCCCCTGGCGCTCGATAAACGTACGACCCTGGTGAATTCGCTCTCGGTTGGACAGCAATGGTCCGACAAGGGGCACAATGGGGCTACGACCCAGGCGACTATTGCGATGGACCATACGTTGGCCGGGGGTGGCTCCGTCAATCTGACCTATGACTTTCTGACGCAACCGACCGGCGCCCTGATCTCAGACGGCAAGCATCGCGTAAGCGGCACCTACGCCCTTTTGCTTCAGAAACGATTTCAAGTACGCGTCTCCGGAAGCGCCTATCTCGACGTGCCCGATTCCGGTTTGCTGGCCGATCTTTCCTATAAGATCGACAATCACTGGCGTTTTCTCGGATCCGCGACGCTCCAGCGGTTTCAAAACACGAGCTATCAGGATCTGGAATTCACTCTGGGGCGCCGTCTCGGCGCGCGCGAACTTCAGTTGACTTATTCGACCTTCACGCGCCGTATCTCCTTCGATCTGACCGCAACTCGTTTCTAGCGCTGGTCGGGATCGCCGTCAGGAAGGCTTCCTGCGATTTGAAAATGGGTTCTACGCTCTGCGTAGAACCCATCTTTAATGTTAGACTGAGGTCTTCGGAGTGCGACAAACGCGACGATATCTGCGGTCTGCTTCCTGCAAAGGGCACCGCATCCAAGATATAGCATAGAAAAGAGCCCTCGTGTAAGGCAGATTGCCATACGCGAGGGCTCAGGTTTTGTGAGCCTAACCCGAAATACCCCGCCCCTATTGCGCTCCCGTCGAGGATTTCTGCTCGGTCGAAGCACCAGCGGGAGGACCGGCGGCTGGTCCGAGGGGAGTAGGTTCCCCTCCTATCATTTTGGTCTGGGAACCGGCATCCGCAGGGCGAGCGCCACCAGCCGATTGACTCTTCATGTAGAAGACCCCTCCTACGACCAGCGCGAACACCACAAGCACGGCCGCGATGACTACAGGGCTGACTTCTTTTTTCATTGCGATGGCCACAGGTAGAGCAGCGTGCCGGGAACCGCAGGATTCTCCTGCAGGAACTGCCCTGGTTTCATGGATTTGGTGTGACCATCTGCGAAGGCGACATTGAACATACCTGCGCCGTAGGCGGTCGCACGCGTGTTCACGTCGCAGAGGTCGCTTCCACCTGTGTGTCGGGGCTGAGGGCCGAAGAAGCTGTAATCGTATCCGACCCAGCCACCGCAGAAGCCGAGAGCCACCTGCGTTCCATAAACGCCATGGAAGCCGTCGAAGTTATTGCTGTCGAAAACCAGAGCGAATTCGGCAGGACGTGCGATGCCTGCGAGGGACGTACTCGAATGCACGGAGTTCGCGGGCCATCCGTAGGCAGCGCCTCCGGTGGTGTTCACATGGCCTGCGATCCCATCATACATCAGGTTGGCTTTCGAATAGTTTTGAAACCAGGCGCTTGAGCGCGTAAGCCACGTGGGAAATCCGAACGATGAAGCCGTGGGGATCATTCCGTAGGAGAGCCAGTAATCGAAGGCCGCTGTCGGGTCCGATTTTTTGTAGGGCGAATCCGGGCAGATAACGATCTGATAGTTCTTCGCATAGGGCTGAACGAGTTTTTGCCAGATGTTGAAGTTGGCGCCATCGTAGCCCAAGATGAGCGGTGCGGTCTCATCGTAGTCCTGCTCATACATGGTGATGCAGGTAGCCAGTTGGCGCAGATTGCTGACGCAGGATGTCTTCCGAGCCTGTTCACGGGCCTGAGCGAACACCGGGAACAGGATCGCCGCCAGAATAGCGATGATAGCGATGACTACAAGCAGTTCGATGAGGGTAAAACCCTTGATCTTACGTCGGGACATTGAAAAACCTCCTGGAGAAGTAAGAGATAAGGAAACACCACGGAGTATGTCGGCGTGTGAGCTGACGCTTACCGTGTCGCAGAGAACAACTGAAAATCAAAAGGAAAGGCTTTTTGGAGTGAGAACAGTGGACACCAAAACGGAGAAGTGACTGTACTTCACCGACGCCTCGGAACCTTCTGACGTGCAGTTTATCCTCAGAGTGCCCGCCATTGGGCAACAGTTGATCGCATAAGAAGCTGTCAGAAATGGGTTCCAACAGTATGCGCTTTAGGATCGAAACAGATCATCAAAATCCGCAGGCATTGCGGCGATTTACAGTCATTGTAAAAGGGGATACAGCAGTACGTCAAATGCATATTGCCACTGGAGCGTATTGTACCATATCTTCCAAGAAATTCGCCACAACGAAGAAAACGCATAAACTCAGAGTCACGTTCACAGAGCGCAACCCCACGGGGATAGGTGTATAGACGACTCAAGCCTTCGAAATGTTTCCTACTTCTTGCGAAAAAATAAAAAAATGAGAGGTATAAAAAAAGGACCGCAGAAATCGGAATTCTCCGATTCTGCGGTCAATATGCTGGTGTACGTCGTGCT
>JAYUMV010000393.1:0-7757 GCA_043762265.1 Chthonomonadaceae bacterium
TTCAAAGGTTACTTCGCCGTTGCTGGAATGTAAGGTTGCGTTAGTGGCATCACCAGCATACTGTACCGTGGCATTATCGGTCTTCAAGGTGACATTCAGGGAGGTGGAAGCCGCATGGATCTCTTCACACTCGATACGCCCGTTCGAGGTGGTCAGTTTGAGGGTCGTTCGCGCCTGCGCGTCTTTGAGGCTGATCGGAGCGTTGCTGGTTTCGGCGTCTACCGTGCCGGCCAGTTGGCTCAGTTCGATGGCTCCGTTGGAGGTCCGCAGCGTGACGCCGCCTTCCGAACCCGTGGCTGTGATGGGGCTGTTGTCGGTGCGCAGATCCAACGCAAGTCTTTTCGGCACCGCGATTACGAAGGCGACCGTGGCGTTGACGTCGTTCGGGAAGCCGTCTATTTCGTGCTCGGCCTCGATTACCAGGGCATCGCCTTCGAGATGAGCGACGATTTTCACGCGGGAAAGCAGTTTTTTCAGGTCCGATTCGGAGAGATGACCGCCCTGAACGGTCTTGGTAGCATCGATATGAATCTCATCCTTGCCATCCTCGGCAGGTCTGATCTCGATCGCCCCCCTCTCATCGCGTACGCGCAGCGTCTTCACCTTTTGGGCCGTGTAAGTTTTCTGAAAGGTTTCGCTGAAACTGGCATTTTTGCCGCTCCCATTTTGTTTTCGGCCGGACTGAGAGACTGTATCGTTCGAGTCGTCCAAGTTCGAGACGATCGAGACCCCCGAACAGCCGGATAGACCGAACGCAGCCCACAGACCGCCTATTCCAAGGAATAGAAATCGCAAACTATTGCTTCTTCCGATCATAAAGCCTCGTCCCTTCCCTGAGTTCCCTGCCTCCTGGCGCGATTTCCGTCGAGAGGCGAGCCGATATTCGGCTCGCCTCTTGAGCGAACAAGACATCGCACGTGGCCTTTACAGATGCGGGCGCATCCAGCGAGACTCACCTCGTAGACGGGCGCCCAGCCAGTCGGTCTCTTGACCGAAGCCGGTCACGACGGCCGCTCCGAGACCCATCATTGCGATCACGCACTCCAGCGTCAGCGAGGCTACGCCCAGAGTGCGATTGATACTGCCGAGCACGACATTTGCCAGGAAGAACAGCCCCAGGCTCAGCGCGATTCGACTGTAGAGGCTGCTTCCTGTCGCTGGTCGCCCCAGGCGGCGGGCGATGATGTCCCCGGCGTAGCGCATGCCGCTCAGCCAGCCGAAGCCCAGGATCATTGCGGCCGCCAGAGCGATCACCATGCCGAACGGCGACCAGAGCAGCCCGAGCAGAGAGACGTGCATCAGACGACCGTTGAAAGCCAGTACGACCAGCATTCCTAGAGTGGTCATCGTACCGACCGCGAGTGACCGTCCCGGACTGAACGCGATTCCTTCTGAAACCCGCTGGGTGGCCCGAGGTGCGCCGACCATCAAGATCAGTCCGCCGAGCAGACCCAGAATGAACAGCCCGAACTGCCCACCGAGCCAGTCATCCTGTTTTTGGGGTGTGGTCGTCTGTACGACTTGGACCGTAGTGGGGATCAGCGTGGACAGGGAGGAGGTCACCAACTCGCGGCTCTGTTCGACCACTTTGACGGCGTCTCCCGCCTCGTTGTGTACGACGCCGCCGACAGCGACCAGATGTCCGCCAACTGTGGCTCCGCGTCGGATCGTCACATCGCTGTTTATGGCCAGCACATCGTGCCGGATGTGTCCTTCCAGAATCAGCGGGCGATCCCGCACGCTCAGGTTGTCCATAGTCGCTCCTGCGTGGAGGATGACCGTATAGGCCGGCGTTTTGGAAGTGGACTTCACCACCGAAGGCTGGTTTCCCTCGTGGTCGTCGATGCGTTGCGGCGTCGAGGTAGGCTCGACGGGCGCGCTGGTCTCCTGGGCATGAAGCGGCTTCCCGTTGGTCGCCATGATCGAGATAAGTGCCACGAGGGCGAGGAAGATTTTTTGCATGATTTCGGCCCTCCTAGATGCCAATGCGCTGGCTGCGCTGTCTGCGAACAGCCAGGAAGAAATAGGCGCAGGCGCAGAGGGCAATGTCGAGAGTAAGCCCTTTCGCGGCGGTCGCCCCAAGCGTACGATAAGTTGCGCTGACCGAGTCGCTCATCTGAGTCATGGCAGCGAAGAGATAGGCCGTCAGTCGTCCGAAGAGCGGCACGCGGTTGAGCGTATCGCCCATCTGCTGCATCCACGCCTGCAGCGCATCCAGGTCGGAACCGAGGGCGTTCCGTCCCCATTTCGTCGTCATGAGAAACGCCATGACGGCGGTGAGCACGCTGGCGGCTGTCAGACGCTGCACGGTGGTCAGGATACTGCCCTGCGTCTGCACGGTAGTGTTCTGTGCGATGTTCTGAGTGACATTCTGCGCGGTGAGGCGCTGGGTGGCCGCGAGGCTTGGCGTCACTTTGACCGTCGAGAGGGCGTCGTTGAACAGGGGCTGCCCAAGTGCAGCGCGGGTAGGCCGGGTCGAAGCGTCCTGGGTGTGGACGACTGCAGACATTGCGCTCTGCGGATCGGCAAGATTCATGGGAACCCGCAGGGGCGGTCGCTGGGGGATCGGGCCGTCCGGCGACAGGATCCGCTGCATGATGATCTGCGAAAAGTCCTGCGGCATCTCTGCCAGAGGCATTTTGTCCATCAACAGAATCACCCGTTCCATCTCGTCGTACTCTCCGGCGCAACCAGCGCAGATCGAGAGATGGTTGAAGACCTGGCGGGCCATTTCAGGCCTTATCTCGCCGTCGTTCTCCAACAGATGAGGCAGCATCTCCCGCACTTGCTGGCAGAGAGCTGTCTCCAGAGGCTGCGAGTTGGGCCGATAACTATTACGTCCAGGAGCGCCGGGCGGTGTGACATAGCCTCCCCAACCCTGCTCTTCCGGCTGGTTATGATCGTATCTATTTTCCATCGGTTTCCATTTCCAACACCGAGCGCAGGCGGCCGCGCAGCATCTCTCTCGCTCGGAATAGATGCGTTTTAACCGTTCCCGTGGGCATTCCCAACACGTTCGCGATCTCTTCCACACTCATATCCTGCAAATGACGCATCACCACCACGACCCGATATTTCTCCGGCAGGTTGGAAATGGCGCGTTGTACCACCTCCTGCACGGAGTCCCGTATTGCCAGCTCCTCCGGACTACAGCTGCGCGCGTCTGCAGCCGGTTCGCGTCCCTCTTCCAGCTCGACATCGAGAGAGAGGGCGCTTCGGGCTTTGCGCGAACGCAACTGATCGATACACAGGTTGGAGGCGATCTTATAGAGCCACGTCAGAAAACTTGCATCCTGACGAAAAGACGCCAACGCCCCGTAGGCACGCAAAAAGGTCTCCTGCACCAGGTCGCCTGCATCCTCAGCGTTACCGAGCATTCGGTACGCCAGGTTGTAGACCTGCCGCTGGTAGCGCATCACCAGACCGTTGTAGGCCGATGTGTTCCCGCACAGCGTCTGCCGCACGAGATCGGCATCATTCTGTTCCACCAGCGTAATCGTCCTCGTCTCCCCCTTGCCTAGAGCACTGTTATGGGGACTACGCGTCCTGAGCCGGAGCGGTTTCAAAAAAACGTGTTCGAATCAATACACCTCCGCCAAAAGCTCTTCCGGCGTTACCGTCGCGACCCCGTGTTTGCGCACCACACAGGCGCCTGCCAGGCAGGCGATCTCCGCCGCTTCGTAAGTATTGGCCCCGCTGACCAGGGCGAGCGTCATCGCACCGATGGTCGAATCGCCCGCGCCCGCGCCATCCGCGACTTCCACCTTATGCGCGGGGACATGCGCGTGCTCTCCGTTGCGCCGCCAGTAGTCGAGCCCGTTTTCACGCTGGGTAATCAGCAGCGTATCGACATCCAACCGCTCCCGCATTGCAATGCCGTAACGATTCAACTCCTCCGGATTTTCCGGCAGCGTCGACCGGCTCAACTCTTCGGCTTCAAAATGATTCAGCGAGAGCACACTGGCTCCGCGCAGCCAGAGCGCGCTCGTCGGCTTGGGATTGGTCACCAGCGGCTTGCTCATCGCGGTCGCCAACGCACTCAAGCGCGCCGCGACCTCGGGCGAGATGACGCCCTTCCGATAGTCGGAGACCAGCACCGCGTCGGCCCGCTGCAAGGCTGCTCCCACGCGGGTGATCAGCGTTTCCGCCAGCGCCTCCTGCAACGGATGCGTCTGCTCTCGATCCACCCGCAGCACCTGCTGGTTCTGCGCGACCACGCGCGTCTTACGCGTGGTCGGGCGGGAAGCGTCGGTGAGGATGCCTGCCGTATCGATCTCCCAGGTCTGCAACTCCTCTTTCAAAAGTCGCCCCATCTCATCGTCCCCGACGACTCCCGCAATTCCCACTTTCGCGCCCAGCGAACGCAGATTGTTGGCGACATTCGCCGCCCCTCCCGGCTTGAAGGCGTCGGAATGCACCTCGATCACCATGACAGGGCCTTCCTGCGAGATACGCTGCGCCGTTCCCATCAGGTATTCGTCCACCATCAGATCGCCCACCACCAGGATAGATCGCTGTCGAAACTGCGTTACGATCTCCGTCAACCGCGCCCTACTTATCCGTTGCTGCATGAAACTCACTTTCCGCCATTGGTTTTGCCCGCTGTTTAGCATCGGACAGGTATAGCAGGGATTATACTCCATCAAGCCACCAAACAGGAAAAAGGAGGGGCACCCAGGGTGCCCCTCCTTTTCTCGAAACTTCTATCGCGTAAAGGAAGCGTTCGCTTCCAAAAGACGCTTTCCCGGTCTGGGAACGATACTTAACCCAGTGGGTTTCCCTGGACGAAGTGGAAACTGCTGGCCCCTCTTTTTAGTGGCCGGTGTTGGAATAGCTGCCTGGAGGCGGCGTACTGGAGCCGCCCTGCATTCCGCTGCTGTTATAGCCTGCCGGGGGGCCGTTGGCGGGGCGGTAGTGCTCCGCCATCCCCCCTGTCGAACCGCCTTTCCACTTCTTGGCCTCTTCGGGCGGCATGGTGCCTGAAGAGCCGCCGTTGCCGCCCGCAAGGGCTTTCCAGCCGATGGCGACAACGAGGAGTACCACCACCGTGATGATTGCTGCCATGACCCCAGGACTGACTTCCTTTTTCATCGTATGCTCCTTTCAAGGCAGAACAGTATGCGCTACCTGCTGCCCTTCGATGATCTCATAATAGTGGCCGGACGCCAGATTTTGCAGATGCGTTTTCTCTCCGCTCGGCCAAGCGATATCCACTGTCTCTGCCTGCTTGGAGCCTCCTAAGCCGACGAGAGGCCAGATCTGACGCTGCGCTAGAAAACTCCCTCCTCCATAGATTTCAAACGACTGCTTCATCTCTCCGGAATGGACCTGGATCCGCGCACCCCACGCATCCCGTGTGGACTTGGTCCCGTGCAGCTTCAGGCCGATCCAGCCATTGGTATGCGGCGTGTCGTTATGCCAGAGATAGCCCTTGCCATTGTTGCTGACGATGGCGATATCCGGATAGCCGTCCAGATCGACATCCCCCCAGGCGCATCCCCGTCCAACGAGCTGCGTCTGCAGCGCGGGACCGGCTTTTTGCCCCATCTCCGTAAAACCTTTGCCCGTATTGTGATAGAGCAAGGGACGCTCGGCGTAGGTGATCATATTGTCCGAGTCATGAATGAAGTTATCGATATGCCCGTCTGCCGTCAGAAGGTCCTGTCGCCCGTCCATGTCCATATCGAAAAAGAAGAGGCCGAACGTCAGGTAAGGCAGGCTGGGCTGCGCGACTCCCAACGGATAGGCTTGATCCCGCATCGTACCGGCGCCGTCGTTTTCGAAGAGGGTCACGCACTCTTTCGAAAAGTTTCCGATCGCCAGCCCCATGTGGCCATCGTTCATATAGTCCGCCATGTCTATCCCCATACCGGCTTTCGGAACGCCTGTCTCCGGATAGGCAAACCCGAACTCCGTGCCCACTTCGCGAAAATGCACGCCTTTTTCGCTCAGGAATAGGAAGTTCGCGGTCGTATCGTTGGTAATGGCAATGTCGGGCCACCCATCGCCATTCAGGTCTGCGACGATGACCCCGAGCGACTTGCCTACATGCGGCAGGATGCCTACTTTGGCAGTCACATCCTCGAAGGTGCCGTCGCCCTTTCCTCGATAGAGGGTGGAGGCGACGCCTTCGTAGTTGTTGGGAGCGCAGTAGGCTTTTTGTCCGCCACGGCTGGTACAAAAAACGTCGGTCTTCGGTGTCCACTTCACATACTGGCACACGAACAGGTCCGGTATGCCGTCCTTGTCGTAGTCGCACCAGGTCGCGCTGGAACTCCACTTGAACTGAATACCGCCCGGATCGACGGGAACTCCTGCCACCCCTGCCTTTGCGGTGACATCGGTGAAGGTGCCGTCATGGTTGTTATGAAACAGGTGGTTCGGCCCGATACAGGTCAGGTAGATATCCGGCCAGCCGTCGTTGTCATAATCTCCCACGGCAGCGCCCATCCCATAGACATCGATCTTCAGCCCCGACTTCGCCGTGACATCGGTAAACGTGCCGTCTCCATTGTTATGGTAGAGAACAGGATAGTGCGGTTTTGGATTGGGCGAGTTCGGCCAGTCCGTACTACTGATGAAAAGAATGTCGAGTTTGCCGTCGTTGTCGAAATCCAGAAATGAGACGCCTCCCCCGACCGTCTCCGGCATGTATTTCTTCCCTTTCGCGCCGCTATAGTGTTTGAAATCGATTCCGGCCTTTGCAGTAATGTCGGAAAAGGAGATCCGAAGGTCGGTGGGTTCCCCGGCTGTCGGCTCGGGAGGTGGAGAGGTCTTCCTTGGCCCGCATCCCCCCAGCAGCAGGATCGTATAAACCCCTACTAGTATCAGAAACAGGCGTTTCCGCCCCATCACTGTGCGCCCTGAGCGTTCGATTGGAGCAGAGCAAGCTGTTCTCTTTGTTCTGTGCGCCGCCCCAGATAGCCGCAGGCTTCGGCCAGTCGCGCCCGTGCCGCACGATTGTCCGGTTTCAGCTTCAGGCAGAGCCGGAAGCGCTCGATCGCAGAAGGGTACTCATGAGCTCTCATATGAAACTCCGCCAGGCGCTGCTGATTTTCGGGATCGTTGGGCTGGCGCTTGCAGCGAGCGGCAAGGGTCTCCCGCGCTTTCTGAAAGTCCTCGAAATTACGGAACACGGTGAGCGCCTCGGTGGCCTCCTGTTTTTTGCCGTCGCGGTTCAGGGCCGTCGCCAGGGTCTGGTAGCCCTCTCCATCTTCCGGCATCAGATCGACGGCATGTCGGAGCGCCAGAACCGCATCGTCTTTGCGGTCCAGATAGCCATATGCCAGGCCGAGATAGTAGAAAGCTTCGTTGTTGTCCGGAGCGAGGCGCACCGCCGCTTCCAACTGATCGACGGCCTCTTTCAGGTTGGCGAGATCGTTCCGATGCTGCAGCAGAATCTTCCCTAGATCGTTGCGAAAAACGCCATCTTCTGGAGCATGGGCGATACACTCGTGAAACCAGCGCACTGCTTCGTCGAAATTTCCGGCGGTATCGGCGGCGGTGGCAAGTTGATACCGGGCCTCGTTGCTGTCTTTGTCGTTTCTAGCGACCATCGCGCGGAGCGCATCGATGCGAACGGTTTCGTTGCGAAGTTCGCCATAGGCCTGGATCACGCTCCATTCCAGTTCCTTCGCCTTCAGGGGATCGTGCTGCTGCGCCAGACGCAGATAGGCCATCGTCTTGGTCGGCTGATGCATCGCGCCATAGGCGCGAGCGATATGGATATAACTGCTGCGACAGTACGAATGCATCTT
>JAYUMV010000394.1:0-26490 GCA_043762265.1 Chthonomonadaceae bacterium
GGGTTCATTCCTTTCTTGGTCGTTAGGAACTTTACCCGATGGACAGCAGAAGGGAGCCACAAACGGCTTCGGACTGCTGTCCTTTTATCTAAACGTCAACTATTTCTGAGTTACGTGCGAAAGAGGTGCGCCTACACCAGTTCCGCGATGGGGTCGTTGTCGGGGAAGAGGTAGTTGGGGCGATTGAGGGTATCTACGACCGGTGTGGTCTTGAGGTCGATGCCCATGTTGTGATAGAGCGTGGCGAAGACGTCACGGAAGTGGACCGGGCGCTCTGCGGGCTCTTCGCCGAAGCGGTTCGTCGCGCCGATGACCTGCCCGGTGCGCATGCCGCCGCCTGCGAGCAGGGCGCAGGAGACGCGGGGCCAATGGTCGCGGCCGCCGTCTTTGTTGATCTTCGGGGAGCGTCCGAACTCGCCCCAGACGACGACGGAGACATCTTTGTCCATGCCCCGGTCGTGAATGTCCTGTACGAGCGCAGCGACCGCCTGGTCGAGGCGCGGCAGGTGGACTTTCAACTGGGCGAAGTTGCGGTCGTGGTAGTCCCAGCGGCTGAAGGAGAGGGTGACGACGCGGGCGCCCGCCTCGACGAGACGCCGGGCCATCAGGAACTGCTCGTTGCAGTCCGGGCCGCCGTCGTCCACGTTGGTCATGTCGCCTTTGCCGTAGCGCGCGCGCACTTTCGGATCCTCTTTGCTGAGGTCGAGCGCGTTGACGAGTTTGCTGGAGGTGAGAATATCGTAGGCGCGCTGGTTCAGGTCGTCCATACCGCGCAGGGAGTCGACGCTGGTGCGGAAGCGGTCGAGGCCAGCAAGCAGGCGGCGACGGTCGTTGAGACGATCGAGCGTGACACCGTTGAGGCTCATATCCGCCATCAGCTTGCCGTCGGGCCGCATGGCCGCGTGGCTGAGTCCGAGGAAGCCGGGATCACCGGGATCGCCCCATTCCATGTGGCCCATCTTCGGCGCAAGGCCGATAAAGGTCGGAACGGTCTTATCGACCTGGCCTTGCAGTTTCGAGACGACGGCTCCCATGCAGGGCACATGGTTCTGGCTGACCTCGGAGGCATTGTAGCCGCCCTGGCAGATGTGGGAGTCGTGCTCGTCGCGCGCGCCGACCAGCGAACGGATGATGGCGAACTTGTCCATCATCTTCGCGATGTTGGGCATGAGTTCGCAGATTTCGATTCCGGGGACTTTGGTCTTGATCGGCTTGAACTCGCCGCGAATTTCGGCGGGCGCGTCCATCTTCAGGTCGAACATATCCTGATGCGGCGGCCCCCCCGGCAGATAGATCATGATGCAGGCTTTGTGGCCTTTTTTGATCCCGCTCTGCGTCTCGGCGCGCAGGACATCGGCTAGGGTCATCCCTCCGAGCGCCAGCCCACCGATCTGAAGAAACTGCCGTCGCGACACTCCGTCACAAAACTTGCCCGCTCCGCCCTGAATTCTCAGCATTGCCCAAGCCTCCTGCGGCTATCTCCGCATGAAATCCCAACAGCTGTTGTGTATGTTCGACACGATTCGAGGGTCGGGCCGCAGATTCCTGCCCGAACGTACCCTAAAAGACAATATGCTACTTGATTTGTTGCAAACGAAAAAGGTTTCCGCACAGGGGACGAAGCGAAAGCACTGCGCCGAGAGAAGAAGAGAGCAGCCTATTGAGGAGATCGAGCCAGGAAAAATCCCTCCTGGCTCGATCGTCATCCCCAACCCCTCAGACACGTACCGGTGAAGGAACGGATCGCAGGAATGGCCGCTCAAAGGCGAGAAAGAAGAGATAGGAGACTGCCAGACTAAGGGGCGTGGCTAAGGCGCACAGCAACAAGAAGCTGACCGTATGTCCCAGGTGCATGGGCGCCAGGACATACTGCCAGACGATCTGAAGCATCGGCGCGTGGAGGAGATAGAGACTGTAGGAAAATCTGCCGATAGTTGGCAGCGGGGTAATCTCTACCAGCCTGCGCAGTCGCGACTGATCCCAGCGCGAAATGAGTATCAGAAAGAGAATCGCGGCTATCGCGACGATCCCTTCGACAATCAGTCCTCCGCTTGGTGTCGGCCTATGTCGGTCGATGTAGGTCATCAGGAAGAGAAAAGCTCCCGAAATCGCCAGCAGCAGACCTGCAATTCGGCTCCATCGCTGCCATTTTTCGTTCTCTCCGGTGGCGATGTCGGCGGCCAGCATGCCTAACGCAAAGAAACCGAGAAACTGCGGAGAGGGCGCGGCGAAGAGGGAGGTGCGCAGGAGGAGCATGGCCAGACTGAACCCTAACAACAGCGCCAACCCCGTCGTCGTCAGGGGGCTGACTCTGCGCCAGAGCCAAAGCAAGGCGGGAAAGAGGAAGTAGATTTGCCACTCGACGGCGATGGACCAGAACACATTGTTGATGCTTCCTGCGCCCTTGAAGTTCTGAATCAGGAGCAGGTGGGCGAGCAATGTTCTGGTCGTAACGTGAATGCTGTTATCCCAGTGTGTCCCCGTGGGAGTTCCGATCAGAGTGCGAATCAGAATCAGGGAGACCACTATCGCCGCATAGTAGGGCGGCAGGATACGCCAGGCTCTCCGTTTGAAGAAGCGCGCCGCGCCTCCCTTAAGCTCCCCCTGATTGCGAATCACGGGCAGCATCAGACAGTAACCGGAGAGTACGAGGAAGAAAATCACAGCCCATCGGCCATAGGCGAAGAGCAGGCACAGAAGGTTTTCGGAGGTCGAACCGCCCTGAAGGTTCGTCCACACTGTATAGGCGGCGTGATGCCACACGACATAGAGCGCTGCCAGCCCACGCAAGCTGTCCAGATAGTTCAGGTGCTGTTGCCTACCTGTCGCGGATACACCCGAAGTGACATCCGCAGACCTTACCGACAGAGCAGTAAGGCGAGCCGGTTCTAGACGGCTGTTTTTGTTGATTGTCGTCATCTACATCTCCCTAATCTTACCGGATAGATGGGTGACAAACAACGTTGTATTTCCCAACGATTAGTAGGGAAGAAATCAAATATCGATGAGAGAGGAATAGATGAGTTATTGAAGCTGATCGCTGCCTGGCCAAGGACAAGCCCGTGGATCGAGAGCAGGAACTGGCCGACTGTAAGCAGAACCTCCTATCAGGTTTCAAACCTAAGAGAGGTGGCATGATGGTAATAAACGGGAAACGATCTGTGCTTTGGGCGCTGATGGCGTGTGTGATGGGCATGGGGCTCTGTGCATCCAGCGAAAGTGGGCAACGCGGGCGGGGGCCTTTTAATCCCGAGGCGTGGCCGACGTCCATAAACCCGGCGAAGAGGGTGCATTATGTCTGCACGGACAGCATGCTGCAGCCGCCGAATCCGAACTGGACCGCGAACATGAAGATCCTGACGGGTGGGGATCAGCCAACAGAAGCGATTACGGTGGGCGGGCACCAGGCCGTGCGGATCGCAGGGTTCAAGTTCAACACCGCTGACGACCAGTATCCGCTCTGGGCGGAGCAACATACCATCGACATCCTACTGGAGGTTTACGGAGACGAGGCTCTGCTCAATCCGGATGGCACGCCGCGCTACTTCAACTTTCTCACCGGTACGCTTCCCGAACCGATCGCTGTCGATGGCGGCGAAATTCCGGTCGCGGCCAAAAACGGCAAGTGGAACTGGGTGCTGTTTCGCATTAACAATGGACTGCGCCACATGGACGGCGGACGGCTCGTCGGGACTCTTCACCCCAAAGCCAAAGCCGATCCGGGCATTGCAGGCGTCTCTGCTCTGAGTGGCCAGAACGGCGGTACGATCCGCCTGGATGGTCTGCCGGGCGTCAAAGTGCGGGTAGTGGCGTTCGGGGAGAAGGGCGCGTTCGGCGAACCGGAGCAGGTCAACCGCTTCCGCCACTGAAAACTTGAGATCGCCTCTTCGAGAAAATCGAAGCAGACGCCGCAAGGACTCGCTCAAAGCAGTGCCCAAGACGTTGAGTAAAAAAGGCTTTCTGTGAGAGAGTTCACAGGCTCGTAACGTTGTTCCGGGGCGCTCGTCTGTCGATAGAGACGTGCTGTTTGACGTTGGCAAGACTTTCGAGTAAGAGGAACATAATCATGAATCGCAAAGCTTCTCTGGGTTCTTTGTTTGTGGGTGGGATCGGGCTGTTGGCCACCCCCTCCTGCGTGGGTGCGGCGGCGACACAGGTCGAAGGGCCAGCGCCGCCCTCGTACCAACTGCTCACGAAGATCGCCCTTGGCGGCGAAGGCGGTTGGGACTACCTGACGGTAGACAGCGGGGCACACCGACTCTATGTCACACGGAGCACGCATGTCGTGGTGATCGATACGGAGAAAAACACGGTGGTAGGAGACATTCCCAATACGCCAGGAGTGCATGGCGTGGCGATTGCGCCTAAACTCGGACGCGGCTACACCAGTAACGGGCGTGAAAATACCGTGATGGTCTTCGACCTCAAAACGCTCAAAGAGCTGCAGCGTGTCGCAGTGGGCAAGAATCCGGACGCGATTCTCTTCGATCCCGCGACCAAACGCGTCTTCACCTACAACGGCACGAGCAACGACATCACGGCGCTCGACGCGCTTTCCGGCAAGGTGCTCGGCACGATTCCGGTCGGCGGCAAGCCGGAATTCTGCGCCACCGACGACAAAGGCACGATCTTCGCTAATATCGAGGATACCAATGAGATCCTCGCCATCGACGCGGTGGCGCTCAAGGTGAAAAGCCGTTGGCCCATCAACCCGGTGGACGGTCCGAGCGGACTCGCTTACGACAAAGCGCATCACCATCTATTCGCGGTCGGCGGAAATGAGATGATGGCAGTCGTCGATACCGTCACTGGCAAGTTGGTCGGCACGCCCGCCATCGGCAAAGGCCCGGACGCCGCTGTTTTCGATCCAACCTACCACATCGCCATCAGCTCCAACGGCCAGGATGGTACTCTGACTCTGATCGGCGAAGACGCCAAGAAGATGTTTACCTCTCTCGGCACCGTCGCCACCCAGCGCGGCGCCCGCACGATGGCCCTCGACCCAAAGACGCATCGTATCTATCTTATCACCGCCTCCTTCAAGCAGCCCGCCCCTGGGGAAACTCCTCAGGGCCGCCCCGCAATGGAGCCCAACTCCGCCGTCATCCTCGTCTACGGCACCGACAAATAGCCTTCGCTCCTGCCCAACACGAGGTAGCGCCGTTTACAGAGGTGGAACAGACGTCACTGTCGCGTTCCACCTTATACATGAACGCGTTTTATGGCTGGGCTGCTCCCTCTGTCGGTTTGTAGACTACTCCCAGGCCGGGAAGGTCGTTGGGCAGGACGCGACCGTCTTGCCAGGCTGCGCCGATAAAAGGATCGTTGGTGAGATTGAGGTGGCTGTCGAGATCCAGCATGTCTACCAGGGGCGAGATCTGGGCAGCGGCGGTAATGGCTAACGCGGACTCGGACATACAACCGATCATGACCTGAATGTTGCAGGCGCGTGCAGTATGGATGATGCGAATGGCCTCGCGAATGCCGCCGGACTTCATCAGTTTGAGATTGACGCCCTCGATATACGGAGCTAGAGGTGGGATGTCGGAGGCGCGATAGACGCTCTCATCCACAAAAAGAGGCAGGGGAGAATCCTGGTGGATAGCGGGAAGATCGCGCTCCTGGCCGCGCGGCAGAGGCTGCTCGACAAACTCGACACTACGCGCCGCCAGCCACCGGATCATCTGTTGCGCACCTTCTACTGTCCATCCGCCGTTCGCATCCACGCGCCAGGCCACTTCCGGTACGCAGACCTCCTGTGCGGCAGCAAACATCGCCTTGTCCGCTTCAATCCCCTGAGGATTGCCGAGCTTCACTTTGAGGATACGGGCGTGCGTGCGCGCCACGATTTCCGGCAGGATCTCCCGGACGATTTCGGGGGGATTGATGCCTATCGTGACGCTCGTGGGCACGATCCGAGCGCGGTCATGGCCGAATAAGCGCCAGAGAGGCACGTTCAGCCGTTTTCCTATCCAGTCGTGGATCGCCATGTCCAGGGCTGCACAAGCGCCGTCCGAGCGTGGTTCCGCATTCCAGATCTGCTCCCAACGCTGAAGCTCCCAGGGCGTCAAAGTTTGACAGGATTCCTGGAGGCTTGCCAGAAAGCGCTCGGCGTTTTCTGCCGTGTCCGGCGCAACCCCTCCCGAAGCAGGCGCCATCTCCCCGATCCCGCTCACTCCCTCATGCTCTACGGTGACGATCAGGTTTTCCGATCCCTGATTCGTTCCTCGGCTTATCGTCAGGGCATGGCGTTTCACCAGCGACATACGTGCTACGGAGATTTTCATTGATGATTTTCCTAACGATCGAATGGATTGCGAGAGGGGAAGGACGGGAAAAGGCGGGATCGATCCGGTTCCTGCTAGAGAACCGTCTCTAACAGCGCCTGTGCGCCGTTCCGTACGACATCCGCAACCGGCAGACCGGTCTCTTGTGCGGCCTCGTCTAAAGCGGTTTGTGCTTCCGTGGCGCTCAGATTCGCGGTGTTTAGCGCGATACCGACTACTTTAGGGGAGAAGTTCTCCCCGGTCGTCGTGCGCATCGTACTCACCCGCTCGTAGAGATCGATGGCTTCCGGAAGGGAGGGCAGTCGGACCCAGGGGAGACCTTTGATGGCGTGCTGCCCTGCACGGTGAACGAGGATAAGATGGGTGGGCATGCTGCCGCGAATCAGCGCCAGGGTCGCTGTGGAGGACGGATGGAACAGAGATCCTTGCCCTTCCACAAACAGATAATCGTGGTTGTCACTGCTATCCAGGATCAGTTTCTCGACCGCGCCCGGCGCATAGTCGAGTTTGACGGCGTCCAGAGGCACACCCTCTCCCGCGATCATGATGCCGGTTTGACCCGTCGCCAGGAATTTTGAGCGCAGGCCCTGCGATCGTGCCTGTCGGTCCAACTCCAGAGCAGCGGTCATCTTGCCGATGTTCATGTCGGTGCCGACGAACAGCACTCTTCTGGCTGCCGCCAGACGCGCCTGCCCGGAACCCGTGGTCAGACCCGCAGGCTCCTGGCGGACATCCCAAAGAAACTGTCCTGGACGATGCAGCAGATCGGCAAAGCGCGGCTCTCTATTCATCGCGATGTGGAGGCCATTCGCGATGGAAAGGCCCGCACGGAGCGCCGCTTCGATCTCCTCGGCCCATCCGGCAGGCAGCATTCCTCCGGGCGGGCTGATCGCTGGGATCATCACGTCAGGCGCGAATGCCAGCGCCTCTTCGAGAGAAGCGACAATGGGAATATCGGTGGCAATGCCGGTAATCTCACGCAGGCTGCGCCCTGCCGTGGCCCTATCGATGACCACGACGATGGGCGCGACGCCGTAACGCAAGAGACCATGCCCGATTTTGCCAGGATACTGGCCTAATACTTCATGCATCAGCAGAACGACACGATTTTCCGGGGTAAGACGAGGCATATTCTTTGTTCTCAAGAGCCGGACGCTCAGTCTTTCTTGCGTTTGGCGGCCTTGGATTCGGTGCGCTCCAGACGATGGGTGCCAGCGGGCTTTTTGATCGGTTCAGTGTAGGTGTCGCCGACGATGAGGCGCAGCAGGTTCGGGATCCAGGAGTCGCGTTTGCCCGCTCCGTAGCCGATGGCGCGCGGAATGAACGGAGGGACGGGAGCCAGTTCTCCGGTCGGAGTGCGTTCGGCGAACTCGGCCAGGAGCGCCGCGCCGGTGGGGGTGATCAGCTCTTTCGGGCGATCGTCGGGGCGCAGGGGAAAGCCGACCAGAAGTTCCATCGTCGCAGGCGCAGGAACCGGCATCGTGCCGTGCGCGCACTCTACCCATCCCCGATTGAAGGGCAGTGGCGACGCATAGACCTTCTCTACGCCAAGCATCTCTAGCCCGATACAGGCCCCTATAATATCCACGATGGCGTCCACTGCGCCGACCTCATGGAAATGGATCGTATCCGGTGTCATGGCGTGGATCTTCGCTTCGGCATGGGCCAGTTTCGTGAACGCACCCAGCGCCCGACAGCGCACCGTCTCCGCCATGCCGCTCTTCTCTAAAATCTCCGCAATGTCCGCCAGATGCCGTCCATGTCCCTGATCCGCTTCGTGGAGAACGACGTCCACATCCATACCGGAAATGCCCTCTTTCACGACCATCCCGATCTCCAGAGAGTAACCGGGAACGTTCAGACGCTCCATCTCCGCCCGCCAGGCCGCTTCCTCTACGCCCGCATGCAGCAGCGCCCCGAGCATCATATCGCCGCTCACTCCACTAAAACAGTCAAAATAGGCAATCCGCATCGTTCTTATCTTCCCTTCTGATCCTTGCTCCACCTGCATGGAGCAGGCTTCCTGCGCGTCTATTCACCTTTTGAACGGCGATTTCCCCCCTCGATTCTTCTGGCATGGCGGCTGCGCAAGGAAAACGAAACCGCACGCTAGGAGAGAATCGATCCCGGTGTAAAGAGGCGGAACCTTCTCCGCAAAGCAGACGTCATTTTCGCCGAGAGGGACGTGGTTTAGCGTCCGGATCAAGTTTTCTTGTTTTCTGATACGCTTCGGCGCGACTTTACGTCGCACCCTGAAGCAAGTGCGTCCATCTATGTTTGGCCGGAAATGCAGAGGCCATTTTCGAGTCTGAATGAACAGACTCGTCTCTATCCCATGAAGGAGATATTTTCCATGAAAACAGTCGTCGGTTTGTTCGATGATTACACGCAGGCCCGAAATGCGGCCGTTGAGATCGAGCGCGCGGGTGTGTCGCACAACGATATCAGTGTCCTGGCCAACAACGAGTCGGAGCAACATGGTCGCCGGGACGCCGTCGAGGGACATTCCAGCATGGGCCATGCGGTCACCAAGGATGCGGGCGTCGGCGCGGAAATCGGCAGCGTATTGGGCCTTCTCGCCGGGCTCAGCCTGTTCGTGATACCTGGCCTCGGCTTCATTGCCGGAGCGGGCTGGCTGGCTGGTATGCTGACCGGCGCGGGCATCGGCGCTGTGGCAGGCGGCCTGGTCGGCGTTCTGACGCATGTCGGTGTGCCTGCGACGGATGCGGCCTACTACACGGAGGGCGTCCGCCGAGGCGGAACCCTGGTAGCTGTACGTGCGGAAGACGAGGCGGCAAGCGGAATCGCCCGCATCCTCAACAACGCTGGAGCAGTCAACATCGAAGAGCGTGCGGCCTCTTACCGCAGCGAAGGCTTTGTCGCTCCGGTCTAAGCCCTCTCGAATAGAACGAGTCGAAGCGAGTGACCTGAAGTTGCTCAAGGGACGGTATTTTGCGTGTGCAAAATACCGTCCCTTCGTTGCTGGTACCCTTCCTGAGAAGGAGGATCCGTGAGGCAGCCCTCAGTTCACCCGTAAATCGCGTAGGAGGTTGCCGGTGTTGAGGTCGAGGACCAGCAGGCGGCCCCGGTCATCGGCGAGGGTGAGGTGGGTATCGTTCAGACGGACGGAGAGCAGCGTCGCGCCGTAGAGCGTCAGAGTAGCGCAGTGTTTGCCCTTGCTGCGTTCATAGAGGCGTATACAGACGCCGTGGGCAAACCGAAAGGGCGCAGCGACCCAGGATTCGGTGAGAATCGGCTGCATCGGTTGCGCCTGGGGGCTGTAAAACGAGTCTGAAAAGGGGACTCTGGCATGCACTCCCAATTGGAGAAGGTCGTCTATGGACACAGGGGTTGACGCGGGTAGGTTCTCTTGCGACGTTTTATGCACGCGGAGCTCGGCGGTAGCGCCACCGGGAGAGACGCCGCGTGTGAAGGCGAGGCGTAGATCGGGAGGCGCCTGCTCCAGGCGATCCCGCATGGTCAGGGAGGGCAGCGCGAAGTGCCACATCCACCAGGTTTCGGCCAGTTGGGGCAGTCCTCCGCTACTTTCCATCAACTGCGGTTGGCGCAGCAGCAGAGCGCAGTCCTGGCTATTTCGGGCGATCTGTACCGGAATTCCGGTTAGATCCGGCGTGCGCCAGAGCGCCTGAAAACGCTCTGCGACCGCATCAATGGCCAGGATGTCGGTTTCGGTGGCGACGAACCAGAGCGAGCCGTCGTAGTCGGGAGCGAAGGTTTGCAGCGTGGTGTCGCACCAGTGGGCGGAGCGCAGGTTTGCCAGATCGATGCGTGCCAGACGCACTGTCTCCCCACGCGGCGCGAGAGCGATGGCGCGCTGGCCGTTGTCGGCGACCACCAGGCGATGGGCTGGCTGATCGAAATGGGCGATGGTGCGGCCGTCACGCGTCAGCAGGCGCACACCAGCCTCGCCCAGCGCCACCAGGCACCGACCGTTGGGCAGAAACGCGGCGTCGGTGAAGGGGATTGCGCCCACGTCATGTGCCTGCCACTTCAGTGTCAGGGGCAGCTCGCATCTGTTCAGCGCGATCGCCGTCCCCTCTGCTGGCAGGAGCGGCAGATCGGCACGAAGCGCGGCGTCAGCCCCATAGTGTTGCACGTTGCGAAACAGGTTTCTGTCTGCCAGATGCGGCGCCAGAAGAGAGTCGCGGACGAGCGCGCGCAGTGTAGCGCGGGCAAAGACCGTAGCGCGTGGAGAGACTTCGACTGTGCAGAGCGCCTGCGCGAACTCCTTGCGCTCACCGGCCTGTTCGGGATCCTCGTCGGCGAGCAGCGTCACGATCCGCGTGTGCAGTTCCGGGTCTTCGGGAGTCAGTTCCAGCAGACGAGCTAGCATACGGGCTGCTGGGGCTCCGCCGGATGCCAGCGCCTGCATGATCCAGGGCAGGGTTTCGGAGCGATAGTTCGAGTGTTGCCACAAGAGATCGACGGCCGCGGCATAGTCCCCGGAATCGGCGTTTGCCTGCGCCCAGAGGCGACGCAGTTCCATCGCCTTTTCCGGATCTTTGCGCTGCAGCAGTTCGACGGCCGCGCTAAAGGCATGGTAGCGTCGCGCGATGAGAACCGCCCGGTCCCGGTCTCCAGCCAGCATCCACTGCCGGACGATCAGACCGGGAGCCAATTTGCGCGCCTCCGCGATCTCCGCCGCAATTTGGAATTTGCCATGTTTTTCCAGAAAGGCGACCGCTTCCGCGCTTGTCTGCAGCAACTCCGCCAGCACGAAAGCGGCCTCTTCGATACGTCCTTGTCGCTCCAACTGCTCGAATGCGCGCCGATAGAGCGAGCGCAGATCCGTCACTAGCTCCCCGCCCAAGTTGAGTCTACCTCGGGTGTTGCCGGAGGTGATCTGGAGATGATCCCGGGCGCCGGGAACGCTCAGCGCGGGAGGAGGCGTCTGTCCCCCGCCATCGCCGCCGAGCGGAATGGCATGGCGCAGAGCAGCGTCTAGCTCTCCCTTCTCGAACATCTCCATCATGCGCCCCATGTAGTCGGCCTGCTTCTGCCCGATCTGGCGCGCTAGCCCGGTCATCATCAAGGCTCGGGCTGCGGTATGCTTCAGCCAACTCTGGAATGGACTCAACGCCTCGCGGTCCGTCTGGGGCCGCACGCTCAGGCCCGATTTGGGCGCCGCAGTTCCGCGTTTTGTACCGTTCGGGCTGCCTGCCCCTGCTTCGGGAGTCGAATCCCCGAGCCGGGCGAGCCGTTCGAGAAACGGGCGCAGCATGTTGGCGACTGGAGAGGGCGCCGGGGTGCCCAGACGCTCTGCCGGGGAGGTTCGGCCTTCGCGCTGCGCCAGAAGGGCCGCCTGGAGCCTCTGCGCGACCTCCGCGCTGGCCGGATCCGCCGGGGGAACGCCGTGCAGTTTGGCACGGGCATCGAATGAGGGCGCCTCCGCAACGATCGGCGGCGGGAGAGGCGGATTGCCCAGCGGAACCGTGGCTAGCGGCTGCCATGCGCTGAGATCGAGCCATTCCGAAGGCTGCACCCGTGCCGATTCGGGCAGAGGCGTGACCACGGCTTCTCCGTTCCGAACCAGCAGCAGGCCCTCCTGCAACGGCAGGCGTTTCCGCTCCGTCTCCGTGATCGGGGCGGCCGTAAGCAGGCTGCCTCTCTGCACCAGAGGCAGGCCGGGCGCAGCCGAGCAGACGATCCAAATAGGCGCAGCCAGACGCAGTAAGAGGCCCGCCTCCAGGCGGTAGATGATCGCGCCCGGCGTCCACAGCGCCAGCGCCCGACTCTGCGCGGTCTCCAAAGGCAGCAACGAGGTGTCGAACAGCAGGGCGCTCGCCTCCACCACGCCGCGATGCAGCAGCAGGCGTGGGCGGACTCCTTCCCTACGTGGGCGGACTCCTTCCCTATAAGAACGGTTTGCTGCAGTAAGAGGCGGTACTACAGGTGGCACGAGAGGTGGCACAACAGGGTTGCTCAATGGGCGCTGGCCTCCAATCGGTACAGGTCGGCTTCATGCGTCAGGGAATAGATCACGACCTCGCCCGCTTCCGTTACATAGGCGATATAAGGGTCGGTATGGCTGGCGGAAGCATGCACGATGTCGGCGTTGGCGCGCGGAAGATCGAATGTCCAATTTTTCCCGAGGATCCGTAATGACCGCCGATCCGCCTCCAAAACGATGAGTCCGGGCGAATGGCCATAGTGCCGTGGCCCGATCACACCCACGACCTCCTGGTCCGTATCGATGAACAGATGGATATCGTCTTCGTCTGTCAACACCAACCAACGGTTTGCATCGATTTCCAGCGCTGGAAGGTCGAAGACCGGATGCTCCAGGCTGCCTCCGCTGCCGATGAAAGCGCGTGCCGCAAAGTTGTGGTTGCAGGGCCGATCCAACCGTTCGGCATGGCGCTTGGAGGCGAAACTTTCCAACCGCCACATGCTCTCCACGCGTCTCGCCGAAACCAGAGCGCTGTTCTCTTTTACCGGCGCCAATGCATGCACCTGCTCATTTACGATCAAAGTCTGCGGAGTCTCCCCCTTTTTGCCGCGCAGTTCGATCATAAGGCCGTTCGGCAAGACCACGTACAGAGAGAGCCAACCCTTGGGGTCGGGAGCGCCGGAAAAGCAGGGAGCGAGCGGGTTATCGACATTTTTCAAAAGGCTTTGCAGCAGATGTTCCGGCAGGCCGGGATAGAGGCCGACGGGCAGCGATCCCGTCTGTCCGCCGATGGCTTCCAGGTAGAACTGGCCTTCCTGGGTTACCTGAAGCGCGACGATGGCTTTGTGCACCCGGCCTGCCGCCAGAATCACCGAGGTTTCGGATTTCGTGGTATATATTTTGGGCCGACCTACGCCGGCCGCAGGAGAGTTGGGCAACGGATAGGCGACCAGCGCATGGGAGTCACAACGGGCGATGAGTTTGGTGCCGTTTTGACCCCAGAGAAAGTTGGAGGTCGGTGCGAAGCGTCCTGCGACCTTTCGGGGGGCGGCACGCGCCACTCCGAAGGGATCCCGCAGCAGGCGTCCGCAGAACTTCTCTTCGGGCAGTGGCAGAGTGACGTCGATTGCGGGCCTGCCAGGGCTATGGAGGATCGCGGAGAGGCTGCGCTCGTCGGGGAGCAGGGGATCCGCTACATAGAGACGGGAGACGCGCCGGTCGGAGACGAGACGCTCCAGACGCGCACCCCCGACCAGCCAGAAATCGTCGGACCGATGGTGCATGCCCAGGCGCTCCTGCCAATAGGCCAGGTCTTCGGAGTGGGCTTCCCGTAAGCTGCGCGCATCCAGAAGTTGACGGATGCTATCCTCAGATGCGGTGAGCAGGGGCATCTCCCGACTCTGCAAGACGCCCCAGCGAAACTCTGCGCCTGCCGCCTCCGCGCGCCGCGCCAGCACGATCAGGGCGGCCAGATGGGCCAGACGCGGGGAACCAAGCTGATTAGGACCCGCGTCGAAAAGCGCGATGGAGAGCCGAGAGCCTGCCGGTTCGCTTCGTGCCACCTGATAAAAAGCGTGCTCTCCCATGATCGCTCGGCGAAGGAACTCCTCGGGCATCTCGTCGGCGAGCAGCCACTCCGTAAGCAAGAGGCGCTCGTAGCTGCCACGGCGGGTCAAGCCGTCAAAACCGTCGGGCTCTCCCCTACCCGTCGCATTCTGCACTCTCAACGGGCCTATAGCGCGATCCAGTCGCTGCAAAATCGGTCCAAAACTCTGGATGATTTCGCGCGGAAACAGGTCCAGCCAGGCCGACCAGGGCATCAACGTGCGGGGTAGTTGCATCTTACGGGCGTCCTTCCAGCCAGGCCTGGAGACTCGCGCGCGCTACTGTTCGGGCACCCGCCAACGAGACCACCTGGAGCGTCCCCGGCAGCACAGCCATCGGGGCCGCGACGGTCGGAAACTGCGCCCGCAACGCGCGCTCCAGCAGAGCTGTCGGGAAATCGGGGCGCTGCGCGGTTGGCAGCAGCAGGGCGGGCGCCTCCGGATCGTGTCCCAGATAGGTCACCCCCTCCACCCAGGGCAACGCCTCCGTTTCCCCCTGCACCAGCAGCATGTTTCGGTTCGCGACCCCCTGCAACTGCTCCAGCTCGACTTCGTTATATTCTAAAAGCCGTCTCGCCAGGCGTTGCGCCGCCTCGCCCTGCGCCACGACAGCGCAGGGGGGCAACGGGCGCTCTCGTGGCAGCCATTTTAAGAGGATTGTCGGTGTGGGTGGCATTCAGTTCGGAGAGAGAATGTGCGCGATCTGCGTACGGACGGCAGCGAGATCAGACGGCAGGGATTCGGGCACGAAACCGGCGTCGATTTCGCGGACGATGCCTTCCAGTTTTAGACGCCAGACCGCAAGCGGGCCGACTTGCGTCGTTTCCGGTCGGTCGGCGATCGTCTTGAGACCGGCGGCGGCGAGGCGCGTGGCACGCGCCAACGGGCCGAGCGAGGCCTCCTCGGCAGCGGCCCGGAGCGTCGCGTTCTCCGTGGTGACCAACAGGTCGCGCAGACTCTCGCGCCCCAGCGCCTGCTCCTCTGCGGTGGGGAGGGCGAGAATCAGAGGCCAGAGATCGGCTTCGGTCGGGCGCTCGCGGCCTGCCAGAGTGGCAGCGGCGGCGATCAGGCGCTGTACGCGCACAGCGCGGCGGTCCGTCAGCAGAATCCCGGTGGCGCGCAGGGTGCGCAAGGCGTGCGCCAGAAATGGCCGCACCGGGCCGAGATCGGCCTGTCGGGAGGCGCTCGCCAGAGCGTCCATGTCCGCAATGGTGGCGCGCCGTCCGTCCGTCTGCGTCACCAACGACCAGCCGCCTTCCAACAGGTCTTCCAGGCGTGGGCTGGGGATCGGTTCGACAAAGGCGCGAAGCAGAAAACGGTCGGCAAAGGCGGCCAGGGCAGGGTCTTCCGGCAGAGCGTTCGACGCGCCCACGCAGACCCGCAACGGTACCTGTTTCACGGTATGGCCGCGCCGGAACACCCGCTCGTTCAGGATGCCGAGGAGGGTGTTCAGGATGGCGCTGGAGCCCAAAAACACCTCGTCCAGAAAGGCGACCTCCGCTTCCGGCAACATTCCGGCGGTCTCCGTCTCAACGATGCCTTCGCGCAGACGGCGCAGGTCGATGGGTCCGAAGATTTCACTCGGCTCCGTAAAACGGCCCAGCAGATATTCAAAGTAGTTGCCGCCGACCGCACGCGCCACGCGCCGTACCGCCTCGCTCTTGGCGGTGCCTGGCGGGCCGATGACCAGCAGGTGCTCTCCTGCCACTGCGGCCAGCGCGATGGTCTCTACCAGCGCCTCACGTTCGATCAGGCCACGGCCCGCATCGGTCAGCGCCAGGCGCAGCGTTTCCGCCGACCCCTGCCAGGGCGTTGCGTCTGTTGTCATAAAGCAGAGAAGTCCTTTCCCTTAGCCCCAGGTCGAGCCGATATGCGGAGCCTATTTTTTGAAGAAATCCGCATTGATCTGAATGTATTTCTTTTTGCGTTCCGTCAGGTCTTCCGCCTTGACGATCGCATCCATCGGGCAGACATCCAGGCACTCGTAGCAGTCTTCGCAACGCTCCGGGTCGATGTAGGCCATCTCGTTGTCTGCATGAATGGCATCCATCGGGCAAACATTCGTTGTACATTTCAAGGACACAATACAGGTGCCTATCACTACGGTCGCCATGAAATCGTTTCCCTCCTGATCCTTTGTGTCTCCCTATGCTTTGGGTCTCAATGCTTTGTGCGCGGAAGACTATTCGGTATTCTGAGGGCGCAATTCCTGCCCCTTTCACGCTCCAACACAGTTTTGTACCCTATTCAGACCGGAAAACAACGTTGTGCGTCTTTCTTACGCGTGGGGGCGTATCGGGATGAACTTTCGAGAGAGGAACACGTCTGTAACGTTAAGAAGTCGGAAAGCGAGCGATAACCGGACTCCAAGGATCGTAACTCCTTATGTCTCTTTCGAAGAGAGCGCTCGCGACGGAACCAAGCAACGCCCGAAGCGTCTTTACGGGTAACATAGTTGTAGTTCAACGGAGTCAACCTTATGTTCGCCATGGGGAATATCATGCACGCTGACACCGCGCTCGTGCAACGCGCTCAGGCCAACGACCGGGCCGCCTTCAATGAGATCGTGCTGCGCTATAAGAGCAAAGTGTACAACTATATTTTTCGGATGGTTCACCACGCCCTGGATGCCGAGGACCTGACGCAAGAGACCTTTCTCCGCGCCTATCTCAGTATCCGGTCGTTCCAAAGCCGTGCGAGCCTCAATACCTGGCTGTTTCGCATCGCGACCAATCAGTGTATCGACTACAGTCGCAAGAACAAAAAGATACAGGCCATGACCTCTTCCCTCTCGATGGAGGGGGAGGACGAGGATAGCGAAGCCCAGCGTGACATCCCGGATGTCGCCTTCGACCCGCAACGAATGCTCTTGAACCAGGAGTTAGGGCATGTGTTGAACAAGGCGCTGGGGGAGCTTCCGGAGAAACTGCGCACTGTCGTGCTGCTCTACGACATCGAAGGGCTGCCTTACGATGAGATCTCTGAGATTGTCGGGTGTCCGCTCGGTACGGTGAAATCCCGACTGTTCAATGCTCGCAGCGCCCTGCGTGAGAAACTGGCTCCTTATCTGACGGGTGTCGCCTGAGACGCGCCGTTCTTCGGCATTATGTTCGAAAAAACGTTCTTCTGATATGCCGAGAAAAGGAACCCTTTGGGTGGCTAGGACGTTTCCAGGGAAGTGGAATGCTACGTCAGGCTTCGAGAATGTGCTTGCACCGGCTGGTGTTGGCAGGATCGGATTGAGATTATGTCTTTTCAAACGAATCATGAGAATACGGTATGCCGCTCGGTAGAGCCGATGCTCTCCGATTATATCGATAGCACACTTTCGGCGCGGGAAATCTGGGAAGTCGAAAAGCATTTGACCTCCTGCACGGCCTGTACGCAGTTGTCGCAGCAGATGCAGGCGACCGTTCAGGTTTTGCGCAGTGCGGACCGATACGATACCGCCGACGACTTCATGGCGAAACTCCATGCACGCCTCGATGACCTGGAGCCAGAGCCGGTACGCGTGCCTTCTCTTCAGGCCGCAGCGCAGAACGGTTTGATAAATCTGCGGGACTGGCTGGTCAATCTCCGTGCGGGACGTAACTGGCATATGTCTGCATTGACGGCCGGGTTTGCCGCCGCGACTCTCCTGTTGCTGGTAAACGGCAATATGAAGATGTCCGTTGTCCCGCCCAAAATTGCGCCGTTGCCCGTTGCCACTCAGAGCGAGGCAATGTCGCGCCAGGTGGCTTTTGCCGCTTCCAATCCGTTCGATGATCCGGTTGCGGCGAAGGCGGAGATGGATGGCGCGAACGGTGAGAACCATACCGACAGCAGTGGGTCAACGGCGAATTTCTGAGTTTTTACGGCCCTCAGCCGGAGCGACAGGGGTTGTGAGGCCCTACTTTGCAGCGCTATAGATAACGATGACACCTAACATGAGTCCAAATATCAGGGAAAATTCTGAGGGTGGGCGCACTCGCCTACCCTCTTTGCTCACTGGCTCCGCAAGACATGGTCGCCTGCTGCGCGGGGTGGCGCTTGTAGCGCTCTGTCTGGCCATCGGCAGCGCGGTGGAGGGGCAGAGAGCGCAGAGAGCGCAGAGGCGTCAGGTAATTCACCCGCCGCAGCAGGATCTGGGGCGTCGTCTCCCGAATGGCGCGCCCGAGCGGCTGATCGGTCCGCCCAGAGGCGGGCCGGTGCGTCCACCCATCGACAAAGTCGCGCTGGAACTGCTGCGAAGGATGATCCGACCTACCACAGATTATATCGGCGAGATGGTCACTGCAGTGGCGACTCAGGGCAATATGCCGCTACAGCAGACGATCAAGGGAGATAAGCAAGGGCGTACGCTGACCACCTTCACCAACGGGAAGTTGGCGGGCGATATTCTGCTGGTAACTCCTAACGAAATTCACAACTACCATAGCAGCACCGGGGTCATGGATGTGGCCCAATGGCTCACTGCGTGGGATGACCACGAGAGCCGCATGTTCGCCGCCATTCGCAGCGGCTTCTACTCGGCCCGTGTGGTGGGATCCGAACAGGTGGCGGGTCGCCAGGCGTCGATCGTAGAGTTGCTGCCGGTGGCAGGCATCGGTGAGCCGGGGCGTGCTCAGTTCAAATTCTGGATCGATACGGAGACCGGCGTTCAGCTCAAGAACGAGAAGTCGGACGCCATGGGCCGGGTGTTGTCGCGCCGCTATCTCACCAGCGTTACCGAAGGCCCCAACCTGCTGACACCACAAGACTTCAATATAGGCAAACTGATAGGCAACCTGAAACGGGTAAAGATCAACCCGCTCTTTCCGGAGAACTCTCAGTATCGTTCGCTGGAACAGGCGCAAGGGCATCTGCCCTTTGCTCCGCTCATTCCGACGACTCTGCCGCCGGGATATGCTCTGAGCGGAGTCTGGGTCTTTCCCGGCAACAACAACCAGATGCAGTTTGTGCTGCTGCGGTTTACGGACAATGTCACCAGTTTCAGCCTCTACGAGCATATCGTTCCCAATTCGACCAAGGCTCCTCTGATACCGGCGTTCCTACATCACATCGAACGTTGGCGTGTCCCGACCGCCTCCGAAGAGATCGAGGTGACCTACACCGGCATGCTGACCCCGAACCAGGTACACGACCTCTACGACTCCCTGCGCAACAGATGACACCCGGCATGCACGCAAAAAATTCTGCTTCTTCGATCCTCTGAGAAGAGAACCGGAGAAGCAGAATTTTTTGCGTGTAAGCGAGAGGAGCCTTGCAGCGCCCGCCCAGATTTCTACGCGGCGGTATGAGTGCGGCGAGAGAGGTTCAGAGATTTGCGCTGTGCGCGCATCCAGGCCTGCCAGCGCGTAGAGCCGAGAAAGCGCGTGGAGACGGCTGGCCGTGCGGTTCGGAGAGAACTGCTTGCGGAGGCGCCATGCGTCGCGGACGAAACCGAGGAGGAAAGCGGACGTTTGGTGTGAGACATAGATCTGGGGCCTTTCCAATGCGTATCCGATTTGTTTTGCTCTACGGTGCGGTCTTGTCCGCAACGGAAGGAGCGAGGAAAAGAGTTTCTTGAACGAAAGACGTGCAAATCACGGGAATGTTCCCCTGTTTCGGAAGGTCTCTCAAGGGAGGGAATGAATCCCGGAGCGTGCGAGCAACGAAACATATCTTCTGCCCGGTACGTCCAATAGAGGGAAGGGCTTTTGGCTTGACATAGACCTTGCACGGTTGTATACTGAAGAAGTGAAATGAACGAAAAAGCGACCCTCCTACACCTCTTTGAACGAGGCAGTGCCGAGGCAGAGCGCGTTTCGAGAGGAGAATAACATTGCTCGAAGATGTCCGCCGCGAAGCGCGCGATTTACGCGCCCGGCTGGTCGAGCTGGGAGGTCATCTTTGACCAGACCGGACGCCAGAGAGAGATAACTCGGTTAGAGGCGGAGGCCGCGCAGCCCGACCTCTGGACCGACTCCGCAAAGGCACAGGTGGTGCTGCAGAGTCTGAGTAAGCTGCGTGAGGCCGTGGGGCCTTACCTGGCGTTGGAGAGCCGCCTGGACGACCTGGAAGCGATGTGCGAACTGCTCGTCGAATCCGGGGAGACCGATGCGACAGCGGAAGAGGAACAGCAGGTTGAGGCGCAGCAGATCGCAGCCTCACTGGACCGTATGGCGTTGGAAACCCTGCTTGGCGGTGAGCACGATGCCAACGATGCGATCATTGAAATCAATGCGGGAGCCGGGGGAACCGATGCGTGCGACTGGGTGGCGATGCTCCAGAAGATGTATCTGCGCTGGGCCGAAACCAACGGTTATAAGTGCGAGATACTGGATGAGACCGAAGCCGACATCGCCGGGTTCAAAAGCACGACCTTCCTGATACGGGGTAAGAACGCTTACGGCTATATGCAGGCGGAGAAGGGCGTCCACCGCCTGGTACGTATCTCTCCGTTCGATGCTGCCAAACGCCGCCAAACTTCGTTCGCGCAGGTGGATGTGCTGCCCGATCTAGGAGAAGAGATCAGCGTTGCCATCGATCCGGACGATCTGCGCATCGACTTTTACCGATCCAGCGGGGCCGGTGGGCAGCATGTCAACAAAACCGACTCGGCCGTGCGTATCACGCATATCCCCACGAACACCGTGGTGACCTGCCAGAACGAGCGGTCGCAGCATAAGAACAAGGCGATGGCGATGCATGTCCTGCAGGTCCGCCTGCTGGAAAAAGAGAAGCGGGAGAGCGAGGAGAAACTTGCGGCCCTGCGCGGGGAGCGCAAGGACAACGAGTGGGGCAATCAGGACCGCTCCTATGTGTTCCAGCCCTATACGATGGTCAAGGATCTGCGGACGGGCTACGAGACAGGGGACGTGATCGGAATGATGAACGGTAACATCGGTCCTTTCCTGCAGTCTTACCTACAGTGGCGGCAGACGCGCCGTGTGCAGAGTGAAGTTGCGTAGCAGTAGAAACGGTCGGATTCCTTTGGGGACGTGACCGAGGCCTGATAAGAGACGGCGACCGTGTGGGAACCGTCTTCCCTTTGCCCATTTTCAGGGCAGAAAGTGATATAGAACCATGAGACCATTCGGGCGGCGTTCGGTCGTCCTGGTCGGTTTGATAGGCACGATGGCGTTCTCGCTATGCGTCGCCGCCGCAGGGTCTGTCGCGATTTCGAACTCTACGGACGTCGAGTTGACGACAAAAGAGATTGGATTGAAAGAGAGCGTTCTGGGCAATGTGGTTGCGGACGCCATACGCGCCAGCGCCAAAGCGGACGTCGCGCTGATAGACGCCAGCGCCTTTGAGGAGCAGGTCAGCGTGCCGAAGGGCAGATTTACGGACTCCGATCTGCTTAAGGCGCTCTCCTATAAGAGCGACAACATCTTTGTCCTCAAGTTGACCGGCGAGCAGTTGCGGCAGGCGTTGGAGCATGGGCTGTTTCTCTATCCGAAGTTCAACAGCGCGTTCCTACAGTTTTCCGGAATGACGGTCACGGTCAACTCTGAAGGTGGCGCGGAGAAGCATGTGGTCTCGATCCGGGTAAACGGCGACGCGCTGGAGAGCGGGAAGACTTACTCGGTCGCGATGCGGGCGCCCCTGGCGAACGGCGGTCTGGCCTATTCGAAGGTCTGGAAAAACAGCGATAAGAAAGACACGCAGAAGACGCTGGAGGCCGCGATTACTGCCTATTTGAGCGACCACTCCACCATTACGAAAGGCGAGGGCCGGCTTGTCAATAAAGGCAGATAGCAGTCGTTGGAACGCTTCGCAGGCGGTCGTGCGAAGCACAGGGCGGTTCGGTCGAACCGCCCTTGCCCTGTTCTGTCTGGGCCTCCCCGTGGCGTTCGGTTTCGGTGGCTGCCAGAGCGGTCCCCCGCCGAACGCCATCACCCCGAACTCCACGTTGAACACCGCTCCGCCTTCGGGAGGGACGGCTCCGTCGAATCCCGCGCCTGTGACGCCCGAAATCGCCTATGAGCCGTTCGATGGCGACAAGGCCTACGAGATTTTAACGCAGCAGTGCGCTTTCGGAGTGCGTCCGCTCGGCACCCCCGCGCATGAGCAGACCAAAGCCTATCTGATCGCCGAAATGAAGAAATACGCCGACTCGACCGTGACGCAGGTCTTTACGTATCATGGCCTGCCTGTGACGAATGTCATCGGCATCTTCAACCCGGCCGGTTCGGACAAACCGTCCGCGCATCCAATCCTGCTGATGGCGCACTGGGACACACGCCCTATCGCCGACGGACCCTACTCGAATAAGCGCGACCTGGGCTTTCGCTACGGCGCGCAGGGCTGGAAACCGACCGCGCCGATCATGGGCGCGAACGACGCCGCTTCCGGGGTCGCCGTGCTGCTGGAGATGGCGCGTATCGTCCATAAGCAGAAGCCCAATGTGGGGATCGTGATGTTGCTGGACGATGGCGAAGACTACGGTGATTTTTTGGCAGAAGGCGGTAAGGGCGATGGCGTAGAACTCGGCTCGCGCTATTTCGCCAAGCACTTCCGCGAAACCCCTGCTTTTGGCACCCCTTTTTACGGGATTCTCCTGGATATGGTGGGCGGCAAAGGCGCGACCTTCCCGCGTGAGTTGCAGAGCGACAGAGCTGCCAGAAGCGTCAACGACAAGGTCTATGGGATCGCGCAGACGCTGGGCTACAAAGATGTTTTCCTCTCCAGCGAGACTCAAGACATCAACGACGACCACATCGCGATCATTGCGGAGGGCATTCCGATGATCGATATCATTCATCCCTTGCCTTCCGGATCGAACGATGCCGCCGCCTACCACTACTGGCATACGCAGCAGGATACGGCGGACAAATGCAGCCCGAAGACGCTGAAGATCGTCGGCGATGTCATGTTGAAAGTGCTCTTTCGCGAAACACCGTAGGGCGCCCATGCAGACGGCTTGGAGGGGTAGGAGAGTGCTTACAAAAATAAGATACCCGGACTACCCCAGATACGTGTAGCGCAATGGCATTGACAATCGTAAGAGATATTATAAGAGTTGAATAGAAAAGGTTCTCTAGTGCGACACGCCCTGGGGTGTCGCTGGGAACGTTCGAATGGGTGGGAAAGAAGGGGCGGAAATGCCACGAGAAACAGGACAGGAGGGTCAGGGGCGAACCACCCTGATCCGCGAGACCGATCTCAAAATCTGTGAACTCTGCGGTTGGCTGAATCTGGAAGCCAATTCGGAATGTTTTGTCTGCGGCTGGCACGGACGTTTCGAACGTGACCGGGAGGTCGTCCATGCCGCCGTTGAACTCGCGGTGCGCCGTTATGGTCGCCTCGAACTCCAGCATCTCACCGATCCCCGCACCTACCGGGAGCCGATGCCGCCTACCTGGCGTATGCGCCTGCAACTTTTCGTGCAGAATCTTTTCGCCCGCTTCCGCCGCCGCCGCTGAGCCCCTCGCGTAAGAGTTTCTGCCGTCGCGAGAGGCCGAAGCTCTTATTCGGGCAGGAAGACGTGAGTCGGTTCGGTCTCGCGTAGCGTCTGCGCCGTGACCTCCGCATGGGTGTCGTTGATGAAGGCGCCCGCCCCGGCTTCCGAGCCCGCCAGGTACTTCAGTTTGTCCGGTGTGCGGTACGGCGGATAGAATTCGATGTGGAATCGATAGAACCCGTAGTCCGCTCCGTCGCTCGGTCGCTGATGCATCAGCATGATGTAGGGCATCGAGCGGTCCCACAGGTTGTTGTACTTCTCCATCACCACTTTGAGCATCTGCGCCAGCGCAGTTCTCTCCTCGGCATCGAAATCCGAGATCGCTGTCCGATCGTCCCGCGCCAAAATATGCACCTCGTAGGGATAGCGGGCATAGAAGGGCACGACCGCCACGAAATGCGCGTTCTCGGCGACGATGCGTCGTCCGTCGGTGATCTCCTGTTCCAACACATCCGCGAAGACATTGCGCCCGGTGCGCTCGAAGTAGCGTCGCGCGGCTCCGATCTCTTTCTCCGGGATAGGGGGTATGAACGGAAAGGCGTAGATCTGTCCGTGCGGATGGGCCAGGGTGACCCCGATCTCGCGTCCTTTGTTCTCGAAGATATAGACATACTGCACGAAGTCGTGTGCGCTAAGCTCCTCGAAGCGGTCGGCCCAGACGTAGACCAGCTCTTCAACCTTTGCCAGCGGCAGGCGGGCCAGCTCTCCCTCGGCGTCGGGGGTGTAGCAGACGACCTCGCAGATCCCCTGCGCGGGCAGCACGGGCAGCAGTTCGGTGCCCTCGACCGAGGGCTCGGGCGCTTCACGGCGCAGGGAGGGGAACTTGTTCTCGAACACGACGATCTCATAGTTCGGGGCCGGGATCTCGGTTGGGAACCCACCGGGCTGCGTCGGCGCCAGCGGGTTGTATCCGGGCGGCGGAAAGAAGGTGCGGTCCTGCCGGTGCGTCGCCGTGATCACCCACTCTTCCAGTGTCGGATTCCATCGCAGTTCAGACATCGGCGCGCTCCTGCTCTACGGCCCCGTTCTGGGCTGCGCCTTTCTTGGCCCCACTCTTTGTTGCCATGACCGTCTCTGCCTCCGCCTCGACCGCGGTGAAGGCCTGGCTCTGGTCTGCTGTCGCCGTGGCCGCGCTATGGTAGAAGAGGAGATAGCGTCCATCCTCTTTCAAGATCCGTTTCTTTTCCAATCTCAAGGCATTCGTCCTTCCCCATGCAGGCTGGGCGTTCTGGGGCGCAGTCCGTTCTGCGCCAGACTCTCACGAAACTTTCGGAACTGCCCGTTCCCTGCCCCTCGATTGCGGCAGAACTGCGTCCGTTCCGTCCTGGACGTTCTATTCTGCGCCAAGCCCCTGCCTTCCTGCTGTCCCCTGCGGAGACCTGCCCAATTTCCTCGGTTTCTGCTCCGCGAAAACTTCCCGACTTCCTCTTGACAACCGCTCGGATTCGGAGTATATTATTTTCCGTAGGCGCATCGCTCAGTTTCCCGACTTCCCGAAACGTTCTCGGGTGCAAGCAGAGGACGTGCAGGTTGCACAACCGAAGTCCACGGGGAAGTGGTGGAACGGCAGACACGCTAGCCTTAGGAGCTAGTGCCGCAAGGCATAAGGGTTCAAATCCCTTCTTCCCCACCAAAAAACATGTCGCGTGTGCGCAGACGGCCCCATACGCGGGAGTAGCTCAGTGGTAGAGCGCTACCTTGCCAAGGTAGATGTCGCGAGTCCGAATCTCGTCTCCCGCTTCAAAATCCCCTCTCAAGCAACAGCTTGAGAGGGGATTTCAACGTCTGCTCTCTTTCCCGCTTCTTTTTTCGCCTCCAATGGCGTCACGCGGCTTTCTGGCGGTCCGGGGCGGCGTTGGCGATGTATTGACCTATCTCTGCGGGGGTGGCCCCGGTTGCGAGGATCGCTTTGATGAGCAGATCGATGGAGACGCTGCTGTCGCAGGCTTCCATTTTGGCGACGCGGGATTGGCTGGACTTTATCTTCTCGGCGAGATGCAGCTGGGCGAGATGGGCCTCCTGACGTCTTTGTCTCAGCGCCGTAGAGAGGGACATGCGGATATCGAGTAGGGCGGATTCTTCAGGGTTAAGGCCGAGGAATTCGTCGGCAGATCCTGCTTTCCATCCGGCGGCTTCGAGTTTTGCTTTTTTTACTGGATCCATAGCCATGGGTTTTACCTCGTGGTGGCGTCGTAGTTCGCCATGCGCTTTTTGCAGGTTTCGATGACGGTTTGCGGAGTGGTCGGTGTTTTCTTCGCGAAGACGTCGAGCACAATAACAGCGTCCTCATCGAGGCGGTAGATGATCCGCCATATTTTGTCTTTGTCCTGGACGCGCAGTTCGTGGCAGCGTGGCCCGATAACCGGTATAGGACGCGATTGGGGCATGGTGAGTGTGAGACCCCACTGCAGATGTCGCAGCAAGGCTCCTGCCTTGGCGCGTGCCTCGGGTGAAAAAGGGGGCGTCTTGATTTCGCCATGCAGCCAAAAGATTTCTTTTTCGTCCACTGGTTTATTGTATGTCACTTATGACATGTTGTCAAGTGGTACTGAACGGCTATTGGCGTGCCATGTTTTGTCAGGCGGAGCGCACCCATGCGATGGCCGTCATAAACACCGAGCAGATAGTCGGATTCCCGAAGCGGCTGCCTGGTCCGCTTTTCTTCTCTTGCCGTCTGGGCCTCGCGACGATCCATCAACAGCCGTCCCCAGCGATCCGGCGCGGAGTCGAGAAACATGCCGAAATTGGTCTTCCCGACGGAAGGATACTGCGGACCGGAGAATAGCCGCAACGCGGGATCCAAAACCTGAGTACGTCCGCTCTTGAGCCATGTAGGAGCATACTCGAACGCGAAGATCTCCTTGGCGCGTTGCGGGGTGGCAGTGAGCGTGCCCAGACGCACTGGTAGACCGAGTACCGCCCCATCCGCCCAGACTTCGACAATACGCTGGACCGGCAGTTTCATAGCGCCTCCGGCGTCGGGCGTTCGGCAGATGGGTGGGGGCGACGTGGGGCGCGGCGTTTGAGGGTGAGCCCGGCGTCCTGAAGTTTACGGCCCAGTTCATCGTCGCGGCCCAGCGCTTCCAGATCCTGCTCCAGTCCCAAACAGAAGAGTACCGTGGCATAGGCTCCAAACGAAACCGACGGTTCGCCGCGCTCGATAGCCCCTAGAAGCACAGCCGAAAAGCGGCTTTAGGCTGCCGCCCTCTGTGCAAAGTGAAATTGCTGTCGCGTCATCGCTCTGACCGTCCAAACCGGGAT
>JAYUMV010000395.1:0-35117 GCA_043762265.1 Chthonomonadaceae bacterium
TAGGTGAAGTCGGTAGTCAGCGCCTCCACGCCGCCGACCTGGGTTGGCTGGGTAGCGCCCTGCTCGAATTCGGGGAAGCGCGTCTTGTTTTTGGTCATCGCGTGGAGCGATGCGGCATGCACGATCTCCAGGGGCGACTTCTGCTTCTCTATGGACCCGGCAGGCAGGCCCGTCATCCCTTGCAGCGCGCCCAGTTGATCGTTGTTTGCCTTGGCCATATCGCCTATGAGCGAGCCGGCGAGGCTGGTGTCGATGGAGAAATGCGTATTGGCGTTGGGGTCGAAGGCGACCCGCGCGACGACTGCGTGCGAGGAGGCTGCGTGCGGCTTCCAGTTGCCCGGATACTGGAGGGCCAGGCTCTTGTCATCGGAGACATAAGCGGTCATTGGCGCGAGGGTTGGCAGCCTGGGTGGCTCCATCAGAAACGCGACCGACATTCCGAGGATCGCTACCAACGAAACGATCCAGACGATACGGTACAAAGCGCGCATAAGCAACAGAATCCTTTCTTGCAATAGTCGCAATTGCCTGTCTTGGCGGGAATGCGGGTCACTCTCCGCAGGGGCTTTGTGCCTCCCTGCTTTGTATAGAGACAAACGACAAAAGGCGTTCGCTACCGTAACGAGGACAGAATTTTGAACATCTCTATACCGTAGTTCTTCGTCTGTTCGCAAGCTCCTGCTTTTGAAGGCGACCTTAATCGAAATTTAACCCCTTCGCTCACTTTCCCTGGCGACGGTTTCCGGGTTGGGCGCTGATTTCGGAGTGATAAAGAAGCAAAAGATCTTTGCAGCCTGGCAGGCCACGCGAACTGGCAATATCTGCGAACTTCCATCAGCAGTTGACAAAAATACACGTAAATGGTATAATAGAGGGTAGTAAAACACTAGCAAACCCACCCATCTATTGCAGGCGCAGGGGCATTTCGCTCTTCGCTGCAAGTCCCCATTTTTCAGGAGAACAGGTTGGCAAACGATACCCTTCCCAACGATTCCGAGGAGACTCCGCAAGGCCCCGACAGTGGCATGATCCTCATCGATATCGAGCAGGAACTGCGCCGCTCTTATCTGGGCTACGCCGTCTCGACGCTCGTCTCTCGTGCTCTGCCCGACATCCGCGACGGTTTCAAGCCGGTAGCACGCCGTATCCTGACCGCTATGCGCGACCTCGGCGTCGGCGCGAACTCGGCCCGCATCAAATGCGCCAAAGTCGTCGGCGAAACGATGGGCAACTACCATCCGCATGGCGACTCGTCCATCTACGGCACTCTCGTGCGTCTGGCGCAGGACTTCAGTATGCGCTATCCGCTCATCGACCCGCAGGGCAACTTCGGCAGTGTCGATGGCGACCCGCCTGCGGCTTACCGCTATACTGAATGTCGCCTTACTCCGCTGGCGATGGAGATGATGGAAGACATCGAGCGGGACACCGTCGATTTCCGTCCCAACTACGACCAGACACGCCGCGAGCCGATCGTGCTGCCGGGCAAGTTCCCGAACTTCCTCTGCAACGGCGGCGAAGGTATCGCGGTCGGCATGGCCACCAGCGTCCCGCCGCACAATCTGCGTGAAGTCGTGGATGCCTGCCTCTACGCCCTCGACCATCCCGAAGCGACGCCAGACGATCTGACGAAGTTCATTCCCGGCCCCGACTTTCCGACCTCCGCGTTGATCCTCGGCACGAAGGGCGCAAAAGAGGCTTATCGCACCGGGCGTGGGCGTGTTATCATGCAGGCGCAGTTGCAGATCGAGCCGATGGACAATGGCAAGAACGCCATCGTCGTCACCGAACTGCCCTATCAGGTCAACAAGTCCCGCCTGATCATACATATCGCAGAACTGGTCCACCAGAAGAAAGTCGATGGCATCACCGCCATCAACGACTTCAGCGACAAGCACGGCATGCGCATCGTCATCGAACTGCGGCGCGATGTCATGCCCCGGCGGATCGTCAACTTTCTGCTCAAGCACACGGCGCTGCGCCAGACCTTCGGCATCATCATGCTGGCGCTGGTCAACGGGCAGCCGCGCGTGCTGAATCTGGCGCAGGTGATCGGGCTCTATCTTGCGCATCGCAAAGAGATCATCGTTCGCCGCACCCGCTACGATCTCGCTCGCACCAAGCAGGCGGCCCACCGGCTGGAAGGTCTGCAGATCGCGCTCAACTTCCTGGACGAGATCATCGCGCTCATCCGCGCCGCGCCGAGCGGCGAAGTGGCCCGCTCCCAGATGGTCGAGCGATTCGGCTTGACGCAGATCCAGGCCGAAGCGATCCTCAACATGCAGTTGCGCCAGATCTCCCAGCTCGAACGGGCGCGCATTGAAGACGACTACAAAGGCCAGCTTAAAGAGATGGCGCGCCTGGAAGACATTCTCGTCACTCCGGCCCGCGTCGTGAAGATCATCAAAGAGGAGCTGCGCTACCTCCGCGACAAGTTCGGCGACGAGCGCAAATCCCGTATCCTGCCGACTGAGGCGGACGACATCACCGAAGACGACCTGATCCCGGAAGAGAAGACTCTGGTGACCATCTCCCGCGACGGCTATATCAAGCGCGTACCGATCGATACCTACCGCACTCAGAAGCGCGGCGGGCGCGGCGTGCAGGCGGCGAACCTGAAGGATGAAGATGCCCTGGCCCACCTCTTTGTGGCCACCACGACGCACTACATCCTCTTCTTCACCGACCGGGGCCGTGTGTATCGTCTGAAAGCCTACGAGGTGCCGCAGACCTCCCGGCAGGCGCGGGGGCAGCACATCAACAACTTTATCCAGGTCGAGCCCGGTGACAAGATCACCGCGATCCTGCCGATGAAAGATCTCAGCATCGGGGGCTATCTGCTGCTCGCCACGGACTTCGGCGAGATCAAACGAGTCGAACTTTCCGAGTTCGCGAACCTGCGCGTCAACGGCAAAAAATGCTTTGACATCGAAGAGGGCGACAATCTGCGCTGGGTACGCCACACCGACGGCGAACAGGAGCTGATCATGGTGACCAGCAGCGGCATGTCGATCCGGTTCAAGGAGAGCGACATCCGCGTCAGCGGACACACCTCCGGCGGTGTGCGCGGTATCGAGATGCGCGATCCTAAGACGAAGCTGCTCAAAGACCGGGTAGTCGCGATGGATGTCGTGACCAGCACCAGCCAACTGCTCGTCTGTAGTACCAACGGCTACGGCAAACGTACCGACTTTACGGACTATCGCGATCAAACGCGCGGTGGACGCGGGTTGATCACCATGAATGTCACGAATAAGACCGGTCCCATCATCGATGCCGCCGTCGTCGAACCGGATGACAAACTGATGGTGCTCACCGAGTCAGGCGTCGCGATCCGAATGGATATCGCCTCGATTCGGAAGACCGGACGCAGCGCTCAGGGGGTGCGACTCATCAACCTCAACGATGGGGATCAGGTAAGCACGATCGAGCCGCTGATTAGCACGGAAGATGCGGAAGAGGTCGCGAACGCGGAACTCGCCGAAAAAGAGGCGCAGGCGAACGCGCTCAACGCGAAAAAATAGCCAAAAGATGGGGAAATGCTTCGCGCGGAAGCGAAGCATTTGGGGCGCCCGAAGGGCTTCCTAAAAAGAGGGGCCGAGGAGATTTCTCCTGGACCCCTCTTTTTTTTAGGGATGATAGGTCATGGGGGCAGTTACTTGGCTCCGGTCGCGACCGATTCAGCGCCCACGCGCATATGCACGACGGCCTCCGTAGGATCCGTGGTTTCGGAACGATGGTGTTGCTGCGGTGGCGCTGTCGGTGTCACCGGTATGCGCACACGGCGTTTGAAGGGCGCGCGGAGGACGATCTTGCGATAGTCCAGCCCGGCAGCGGTGAGAGCCGCATCCCAACTGTCGAACCGCCGCCGTGCTGCCGTGATGAGGGTGATATCGTACTCTTCCATATTGCGGGCGTTCAGGTCGATACCCTGCGCATGCAGTTCTCGGAGATTCTGCTCGATCGTCGTCGTGTCCCATTCGCGATAACGCCGTATCTGTCCATAGTCCAGTCCGGCGGCAGTGACCGCACTGCGCCAGGAGCCGAAGTGTTTGTGCTTGGTCGCCGCCGCCGCAAGCTGCGGATCGACGGTGGTGCTGACATGCCGCCAGCTCAGATCTTCTCCGGCCGCGTTCAATTCGCGAATGCGCTCCAGAATGCGTTCTCGCGTCCAGGTTTTGTAACGACGGATGTCGTCGTAATTGAGCCCTGCATACTCGATGGCGGTGCGCCAAGAGCCAAAGTAGCGGGTGGCTGCACGCAGCAGCGCTACTTCCTCCGCAGCGATACTGGCGTAGTTCAGGTTTTCACCTGTCTGAAACAGCCTTTGTATCTCGTATGCAATCGTATCTTTACTCCACTTTCGCACGGGTGTTTCCTTCCCATCCTTAACTCACCGCGTTGGTGGCGGGCCCTGTGGTCTCCGTATACGGCCGTCATGGGATAGTGCGAAGCAATCAGAAGAGGAGGCTATCGCAGAAGTGGACGGAGGCCGACAGAGGTGCAAGGACGCGGATTTAAATTTATCTCTCACTCTCAATGACGCATCGTGACCCGGAACCGGTTCACGGTTTTGAAACGATTTGTAATCTTAAGTGAATGATATGGCAATCGGGCGTAAATTGTCAAGAGGATCACGTATTTTTTCACAAAGCCTCCTGTAGGAGACGCTCGTAACGTTCCGGATGTGCCGGGCGGCTTGAGCGAGAGGCAACCGCCGTAAAGAGGAATCAGATGAATCTTACATTAGGGAGAGAGTTGGGTATCGCGCTGGCTCTGGTTTGCGTCGTCTGGATCGCGGTGCGGGTTGTGCGCAGCGCACGTCGGCTGAATGCTGGCGTACGGGCCTTTAAGGCAGAGCAGGAGAAACAGGGGGGTGTGGTGGATCCCTACGCGGCGCTCAGCAGTCTCTCTCTCCCGCCCCCCAAGGAGCCAGGCAAGGGGGACTGATCTTTAGTTGGAACGCGGGGAGCGGTTGCGCCGAAGATTGGGCAGACGCGGCCGCACCATCAGGCGATAGAGCATCCCGGCGACGCCGTCGCGATAGGCAATCTTGACACGAGGCAGCAGAAAAGGATCTGTGTCTTGCTTGGCCAGACCACTGCGGGTCGTACAGGCGCCCAGGAAACCGGCTGCCTGCACCAGAGACGGCGTTCGGGCATTGAAATGGCCGAACGGATAACAGAACGTCTGGAGCGGCGTTTCCGACTGGGCTTCCAGGGCAGCTTTGCCTTGGACGATTTCCCGAAACGCCTCGGCGTCTTCCAACGCGTCGAGATGGGGATGAGTGCAGGTGTGGCCTGCCAATTCCCAGCCGGCCTTCGCCAATTCCCGCAGACGCCCCCAACCCATAAGCGGCAGGACAGGACGCCCCGTAATTCCGTCCCAGGTGTTTGCGCCGCCGACTGCTCCAGAGACGGCGAAAACCGTTGCAGGGAAGCCGTACTTCGCCAGGATCGGTGCAGCGACCTCCCCGACACATTCGTAGCCGTCGTCGAAGGTGATAGCGAACACACGGCGCGGCAATGACTGCCCGTTGCGCAACGCTTCCACGATCTGCGCGAAGGTCAGAGCGCGATAGCGCATGTGAGCCAGCGCACGCATCTGTCGCTCGAAAGCGTCCGCAGAGACATTCAAAAAGGTGTCTTCCGGACGATCCACCGGAGCGCCGACTTTATGGTACATAAGGATCGGGACGGTCATGCGTGCTGAAGACACGCCCCCTGTCCCCTTGAACGTTTCAGAAGAGCGGTTGAACGCCTGACCGGCGCGCCTATCCTGTGCGCCTCGCGACTCGGGTAGGCCTACTTCTCCATTTGTTGGCTCAATCATTCGAAAATATCCTATCTCAAGCTCGCCCCAGCATTTCTCCGTAGAGATTTTCGATCTGGTTGACCATGACATCCGCAGAGAAATGCATCTCCGCCCGCCGCCTGGCTTCCTGCCCCATGGTGCGCAGCCGTATCGGATCGGCCAGAATCTGTATCAGGGCGTCCGCCAGATCGGTGGGGTTCCGATCAATGAGTAAGCCGGTGGCCTCGTGTTCGACCAGTTCCGGATTGCCACCTGCTCTGGTCGCTACCATCGGTTTGCCGAGCGCCATTCCTTCGATGATCGCCATACTGCACGCTTCGTAGCGGGAGGGCAGAGTCAGCACATCCATCGCCGACATCAGACGATGCACGTCCTCGCGCTGTCCGGTAAACCGCAGGCGCTCGGCCACTCCTCCCGCCGCTGCGATCTCCCAGAGCTCCTTCTGCGTCTCGGGGGCCGCCGTGCCCACGCAGACGACATAGGCGCGTGGACGGGCCGCCACCAACCGCTTTACCGCCTCCGCCAACACGAAATGTCCCTTGAACTCTTCCACACGCGCGAAAATTCCCACCAGCTCAGCGTCAGGCGGCAGGCTGAGCTCAGCCCGTACCGGCAAGGCGTTCTGCGCTTCCGCTGCGGCCGCGCCTTCTGCACTGGAGACGAAATCGGTGCCATTGTAGATCGTCTGTATACGTCCGGCAGGAACGCCTTTACGCATCAACCCGTTTTTCAGGAAATCGGATACGGTGACGATACGGCCCTTCTTCGGCGGAAACAGGTAACGGTAGACCACATCCGTGGTTCGGCAGTGGATCGAGGAGACCAGCGGCACATTCGCCCAGCGTCCTGCCAGGATCCCAACATAAGTGGCCCGCGTCAGATGGGCATGAATCAGGTCGAAGCCGTTGTCGCGCACGTAGCGCGTCAGATTCCGCGGCGCACTGCAGGAGCCCGCCAGACCCCGCATATCCATCTCCATCGCCGGAATCCCCGCAGCGCGGAGTTGCTCCGGCAGCCAGTCTCCGGGCGGGCAGATAGCATGGACGTTGTGGCCTCTCTGACGCAGGCGCTCCGAGAGTACGACAACATGTTTCTCCGCCCCCGAGATCCGGGAACTGGAGCAGATCTGAAGAATGTTCATGGCTTGATAATAGTACCTGGAAACGCGTTTCACAAACAGAAATCGTTCCCTGAGTGTTTTCTCAGGCAACAGGCAATCCTCTGTCTCCTTACGGTTTTTCGGGGGGGGCCTCGAACCGAATGGCAGGTAGTTCCAGCACGGCGCGACGCAGGGCCTGCTCCCACTGCGTGTGAATCCCCAGCAGATCGGGGTCTCGGGAGGAGAAGCGGCGATGCTGCGTCACCCGCAGCGTATCGGCAGGATAGACCAGCAGGTCGATCGGAGGGCCGACCGTCAAGTTCGAGCGGATGGTGGAGTCGAGAGAGATCAGGGCGTATTTAGCGGCCTGCTCCAGCGTCGTGTATTCGTAATGGACACCGCGATCCAGGATGGGGCGGCCGTATTTCGTCTCGCCTATCTGAAGGTAGGGCGTCTCTTCCGCAGCGCAGAGGGGATTGCCTTGCGGATAGATAAGATAGAGATTGTGCCGTTGACCAGCGATCTGGCCGCCCAGAATTAGATGCGTATTAAACCTGAATTCGTCCTTCTCCAGGGCGGCGCGGTCGATCTCGGAGACACGGCGGATCCGGTCGCCGAGCACTCGGGCCGCCTCGTACATGGATCCAGCTTTTGCCAGTCCCTCGCCCTGCTCCCACTCCGCACGCAGCAGAGTGAGGACCGACTGCGATAGAGAGAGGCTTCCACTGGTCAGAACGACGAACATCCGCTCGCCGGGCTTTTCGAAAATGTGCATCTTTCGGCAGACGTTGACCTGATCGTAGCCCGCATTCGACCGCGAGTCGGAGGCCAGCACCAACCCCTCTCGCAGCATAATTCCCAGGCAGTAGGTCATTCTTTACACTCTCCTCGTTGATAAGTCTGGATAAGATACCCTATTTCCCGCCTGCCTGCCCAGATTCATCAGGAGTTGTTTCCGGAGTAACGGCCTTATCGAGGGCAGCGAAGTCGGGTTTGGTATCGATCAGTATCTCCAGAACGGCTTTGCGGTCAGCGAGTGATAGATGTGCGAAATCCTTGCCGGGATCGTCTGCGGTCAGAAGGGCTCGCAGGCGATGATAGAGATAGTCTTTGGCTTCGGCTGGCAGGGCATTGAACGCTTCCGAGTAGATCACATAGCTGCAGGGGTAGCGGAGGAGACGATGATGCAGGTCGAGCTGATGCAGAGACCGATGTTGACGGTCAAACGGCCCTTGATTCGCGAACTGATCGGCGAAGCCGGAAGTTCCTATTACCGTGTCGGTCAGGGGAACTTCCTGTACAAAAAGCATCGCCTTCAACAGCGGCTCACAGACGCTTCGGATGCGACTGCGGGTGCTGTCGGAATGCTTGCTGGCCGGGCGTTTCAGTTCCGCGTTCAACATCGACTCGTCGTAGAGCGCCATACGACTGAAATAGTTGGCTTTCGTGAGCAGTGTTTGGACACAGGTCTGATGTTCGGCGACGAGCAGAGCCACGATGTCGCTGGTAGGGACGATATAGGGAGAGGTATCGACCAGTCCCTGGAGGCTTGTTCGGTTCGCGCCCTTATCCCGGTCGAGGATGACGTTTTCGTCGCCTTGTGCGAAGACGTTGCCCATGTGCCGCATCGCGCCATGCTTTCCGGTGACATACCAGCCGCCCCAGCGCTCCGTCAGGGGGCTCTGGTCGGTGGTGAGATAGGTGCCAGCGCGGAATTCGGGTTGTCCGTCAATATGCGTGTAGACGGAGCGCATCATATAACCTGGCACTCCCGAAGTCATCCCACCGCTGTGGCACTGTAGGCATTCGTAGGTCTGTCGTTGGAAGCGAGGGTGGTCGCTCGTCCTCTGATCGAGGGTGTAGAAGACCGCGCCGAGCTGCGGATCCTGTGTTGCGATCTCAACGACTGCCCCATCCTGCACCCAGCCGATGTAGGTGCTCTCATTGAAGTAAAGGGCGCGCGGGGCATGAGGCGTGATGAGTTCCCGCTGGAAACTGGTTTTGGAGAAGACGAGCATCTGGGACGAGACAGGAATCTTCAAATGCGCCAGCACGGAATTGAGATAGCCGTTGTGCACATTGTAGGTCAGATGCAGCTGTCCCGCATCGAGCTGCCTCTGCAGGCGGCTGACCGGGTCGGTCGGCGCATTTTTGAGATACTGAATGGCCGGATGATCGAAATCGTCCTGTTGCTGTCCGCCTGCCAGGCACAAAATCGGCGCTAGCAATAGGCTGCCGATTCCTATCACCACGCTCTGCAACTTCACTTTTGGCATCACGTTGTATGGTACTCCCAAAAATCTTCTCCTCTATTATATCCTATCATGTTTTATAGGTATCCGCGTTTCGGCGGAGCGTAGGCACAGGCTGGTATAATATAGGAGAGACTACAAAAATGGTGAGGAGCAATGTGGCCATGGCAGCGGAGCAGATGACGGCAGCGGTTCCCGACATGCGGGGACGATTTGGAGCGTTTGGCGGGCGATTCGTGCCGGAGACATTGATTCCGGCGCTGGACGAACTGTCGGCGGAGTACGAGAAGGCGAAAGCCGATCCGGAGTTTCAGCGCGAACTCGACTATCATCTGCGCGACTTCGTGGGCCGCGCCACCCCGCTCTACCATGCCGAACGGCTCTCCGCGCAGTACGGCGCGCGCGTCTACCTCAAACGGGAGGATCTGTGCCATACCGGCGCGCATAAGATCAACAACACTGCAGGGCAGATTCTCCTGACGCTTCGCATGGGCAAAAAGCGTGTCATTGCGGAGACCGGAGCGGGGCAGCACGGCGTGGCGACCGCAACGGTCTGCGCCCGCTTCGGCCTGCAGTGCGAGGTCTACATGGGCGCGGAGGATATGCGGCGGCAGGCGCTCAATGTCGCCCGCATGCGTCTGCTAGGCGCGAAGGTGATCCCGGTCACCAGTGGCACCGGCACCCTCAAAGATGCGACCAACGAGGCGATGCGCGACTGGGTCACCAATGTCCGCGATACGCACTATATCATCGGTTCCGTGGTCGGCCCGCACCCCTATCCGATGCTCGTGCGCGATTTCCAGTCGGTGATCGGCAAAGAGACCCGTGCGCAGTGCCTGGAGCGCGAAGGCCGTCTGCCGGACTATGTGCTGGCCTGCGTCGGGGGCGGCTCCAATGCGATGGGCATGTTCTACGCGTTTATGGCGGATAGAGAGGTGCAGTTGATCGGCATCGAGGCGGCGGGCGAAGGCCTAAATTCCGGCAAACACTGCGCTCCTCTGACCGCAGGAACCCCCGGTGTACTGCACGGCTCGACCAGTTACCTGCTGCAGGACTCCGACGGGCAGGTGGCGGAGACCCACTCGATCTCGGCAGGCCTCGACTATCCCGGTGTCGGCCCCGAACACTCCTATCTGAAAGACTCCGGCCGCGCCTTCTATGTCGCCGTCACCGACAGCGACGCCCTGCAGGCGCTCGAAAACCTGGCCCATACCGAAGGCATCATCTGCGCGCTCGAAACGGCGCACGCCCTCGCCTATCTCGAAGTGATGAAGCCGCAATTGACGCCCGAAACCATTGTCGCTGTCAGCCTCTCCGGTCGCGGCGATAAAGACATGGAGACCGTCGTCCAAGCCCTCGAACTCGGTTAAAAGGTGTGTGGCTGCCGAATTGGCAAGTCAGAAAGGGGAACGCTCTCCCCTGGAAACCGAAAGGCAGATAGAACACATGGTTCGGCTATCGACAACGAAATCAGGTTTAAAACGGGCGGGGATTGCTGGCGTTTTGCGATGTTTGGGACTGATGCTCGGATGCATGTCGTTGGCTGCCGCTGCTATGGCGGACGAAACGGCCCGAACCACCGAGAGCTTTGTGGATAGCATCGGGGTCTGCACCCATTGGGGTTATGGCGATACCCCGTACGGCTACGCCTACGAAAAGGTGAAACAGGCCCTCGTCGCTTCGGGAATCCGTCATATCCGCGATGGCTTCCACGACCATATCGAGGAGTTGGCGTTGCTGGGCATCAAAACGACGATCGTCGCGGAGCCCGATGCCAGCTCTCCCGCGCAACTACGAGACAAGATCAAGGTGGTTAATCAGAAACTCCGGGCAGTCGATGCCGTCGAGGGACCGAATGAGCCAGATCTGTTCTGGGTGAAGAACAAGAAGACCTATCAGGGAAAGGGGTTTCCGGAGGGCGTCCTCTTCTTTCAGAAGGATCTCTATTCCACCCTGAAAAGCGATCCCGCCACCAAAAATTTGACGGTCATCGGCCCTGCGCTCGGCAAGACCTACGATCCCGGCGGCGGATCTCCGAATCCGTTTACCAGCGGGCTGCTGACTGACAGCGTAGACTGGGGCAATTTCCATCCCTATCCCGGAGGCAATCCCTTCAGCGTGCCCTTCCCTTATGGCTCGCTGGCGAAATACTATTGGTCCGGCACCTTTCCCAGCGCCAATCTGGACGAATTTCCCTACGCGCTCAACACGTATAGCCCCGCCTTCACGCCCAAACCGATGTGCGCCACCGAGACCGGCTACTCGACCTTCAGCGATGGGCAGTCCGAGTCCGTACACGCCAAATACATGCCCCGTCTGTTCGCAGAGTACTTCCGTCTGGGCATGCGACGCGCCTATTCGTACGAGTTCATCGATGAGTTCGTCGATCCAGCAGGCACCAACCGCGAAGCGCATTTTGGTCTACTGCGCCGTGATCTCACTCCCAAGCCCGCCTATAACGCGATCCGTAATCTCATCCAACTGTTAGGAGAGCCCAGGATTCAGCCAGGATTCCAGCCCGGCAAACTGGACTTCCACCTGGACATAAAGCCTTCCGGCGACTATACCAAGACCCAATACGTCCACCTCCTCCTGCTGCAAAAGAGCGATGGAGACTTCTATCTGCTCCTATGGCATGAGATCTCGAACGAAGACGCCTCCGTGCACCCCCACCGTCAGATCACTCCACCGGATATGCCGGTCACGCTGACCGTGAACACCCCTCTCAAAAAAGCAGAACTCTATGTTCCCAACACCTCGACGCAATCCATTCAATCCTGGACGGGTCATTCCACCACTATTTCCCTGAATGTCCCCGACCATCTGGTGATCCTACGCCTCTCACCGACAAAATGACCGGTGATGATTCCAAAACTAACGGACCGGAGTTTCGCTGGTCCACTAAACGCGAAGAAGTTGATAAAAAGTTGATATTGTGGTAGGATAACATCCGTAGACGGTTTTTCGAAAGGGGCTGAGAGGTATGAGTCAAGTGCTTGTGGTTGGCGCAGGACCCCGGCGTTCGCGTTTGATTGACCAGGGGTTAGAAGGTGCTTCTGTCCGTGTGGTTCGAAAACAATGGACGACCTTTCTCCATGCCCGGCGACATTCGGCTCCGGCATTGGTCATTTATGATTTATCGGGTGTGAACACCCCACAAGCGGATGTACTTATGCAGCTTCCCGCCACGATGCCGGAAACCGGAGTTCTCTATCTTGTCGGTAGCGATGTGACCGGTTTAGAAGGTCTTAGCAACGCATTACAGCAGTCTAACGTCGATTTCGTGCTGGATACAAATGATTCGCGCGAATTGCGTCTGAGGGCCTCTCGCCTTTTGGCACGCGGTCGAGAAATCAGCAAGGCACGTCCGGACGCTAAGACTCCGCCTGCTGAAATCCTGCACAGTGCGTTGCAGCATACAGTACCAACGCTACATGCCAGTAACGGTCGTCTGGATGCTCAAAAGGTGAGTGCCCTTTACAGTATCTCCCTGGCCTCTCTGGCTCGTGCGCTCGGCCGCTCGGAACAGTCCGTGCATAAGACACCGACCAGTCCGCGAATCCAGCCCGCTCTCCGTGTTTACGAGCGGATCGCTGCAATGCTTATACGATTGACGGGTTCGGAAATCGGCATGCGAACCTGGATGCAGGCGAGCAATCCTGAACTGGAGGGAGAGACACCTCTGGGTTTGCTTCTTAACGGGGAGGGAGAGGTCGTAGCAGATCTTCTTGAGGGCGTTTTGTGCGGCGAGCCTGCCTGATGCTCACAGAAGCTGAATTACTGAGCATATTGCCATCGCTTCCCACCATCGCTTTTGAGGGGGTTCTCTATCGCGCCATCGACCTGGAAGCGCTCTTCGGTTTTCATCAGCCAACCCCATATGCACAACCGCTCCCTCTCTTTGGAGAGGGAGCGCGACAGCGAGGCGCACGATATACGCCGATTGGCGGTCCCGCTTCGCTGTATCTGGCGCTCGATCCACAAACTGCCTATGCGGAATCTAATCGGGTACATACGCATGCCTGGCGCGATGCCGCATCAAGTGCGCCCGCTTTGCCACCAACCGTAACCTATTCCCCGGACAGCATGTCCAAAACTTCACCGACCGCGAGGAGCCGCTAAAACTCATAGAGAAACCCACATATAGTCCTTTTCAAGTTGCATACCGCCATTTGAGAGCGCTGTTTTCGGCGTCGAGAGTATAGATGTCGCCATTGGAACCTCCCCATTGGAAAGAACAGGGAGGTTCCTCTCTTGTTTGCGCTGCGGTTCTATGCGCCGTAGATGTCCATGATTTGGGCGAGTAGTTTGAGGGATTCGGGTTCGGGGCGTTGGAAGGAGTTGCGACCGATGATAGAGCCGTAACCGCCGCCGTCCTGCACGCCCTGTACCTCTTCCAGCAGCTTCTCATCGCTCTCGAAGGCGCCGCCGGAGAAGATGACGATCCGCCGCCCGTTGAAGCAGCACTGCACCACATGCTTGATGCGCTCCGCCAGCGTTGCGATGGGGATCTTCTGCGCCTCATAGACCTTCCGCGCCTCTTCCTGCTCGATATATGCGCTCGGAATCTTCACCTTGATGATGTGCGCGCCCAACTGCGCCGCGATATGGGCGGCATAGCCGCAGACATCGATGGCGGTCTCGCCCTCTTTGCTGAGTTGGGAGCCCCGTGGATACGACCAGATGATGACGGCCAGGCCGTGCCGCTTAGCTTCGGCGGCGTAGGCGCGGATCTGCTCGTACATCTCCATACGGTGCTCGGAGCCGGGATAGATCGTGAACCCGATGCCTACGCAGCCGAGACGCAGGGCATCGGAGACGCTGCCGGTCAGTGCCTGGTTGGGATCTTTTTCGTTCATCAGGACATCGTGGTCGTTGGCTTTGAGGATCAGCGGGATCTCTCCGGCAAACTCGCGCGCACCCGCCTCTAAAAAGCCGAGCGGGGCGGCATAGGCATTGCATCCCGCTTCGAGAGCCAACTCGAAATGGTAGCGTGGATCGTAGGCAGGAGGGTTCGGCCCGAAACTGCGTCCCGGCCCGTGCTCAAAGCCCTGATCGACCGGCAGGATCACCAGTTTGCCCGTTCCCGCCAATCGACCATGATTCAGCAAGCGGGCCAGATTCGTCAGCGTTCCTGGATTGTCGCTGCCGTAGTTATCCAGAATCTCACGCACACGCGGTGTCATCGTTCTCCTCCTTTGTCGGTTCGGCGCTCCGCAGAGCGAGAGAACTCGCTCGGAAGAGGACGTCGAAACCGTTCTGCTCGTATAGTCTGTATAACGCAACGAACCGACTTTGAGTTCGCGAGGGGGAAAAGAGATGCGAGAAGAGCACGCGTTGCAGCATTGGTATCGGAAAGTCCTGCGGGGGCAGGTCTATCTTGTGTTGGCGCTGGCAACAGTATTGTGGAACACGTCGGCAGTTGGCGCGCAAGCAGACGGAACGCAGAGCGTGACCGTTCCCTTGATTCAGAGAGGGGTGCATCTCTACGTGGAAGGCGCGATCGATGACAAGCCCGCGATTTTTGTGCTGGATACAGGAGCCGGGGCGAACGTCTTGACACCCGCTGCGGTGAAACGGCTAAAACTGGAGACGGGGAAAGGACAGGTCAATGTCCAGGGAGCGGGAGGGCAGGCGACTTCGGCTTCTGCCGTGCCCATCGGGAAGCTGAGTGTTGGAGAGGCGGCGCTCAAAGCGCAGAGCGCCTTTGTCATCCCACTCCCCGAGGCGTTGGTGTGTGACGGCCTGCTGGGCACCCCTTTCTTTCAGGCCTGGATCGTTCAGTTCGACTATGCGAACTTGCGCCTGACGCTCACGCCGCGTGCCGCCTTCCAACCTCCGGCGGACGCCACGGCGATTCCGATCCGTTTCGTGAACGGGATTCCGGAACTCGAAGCGACCGTAGACGGCATCAAGGGCCGGTTCAAAATAGACACCGGAGCGGGAGATGCGGTCACCCTGTTTGCACCCTTCGTCGAGCAGAATCATCTGCGTAGTAAGTATGTGCCCGCGCTGCAGACCGTAACCGGGCGCGGCGTCGGCGGCCTGCTCTATGGCGATCTTGTCCGGCTGCCGGAGTTCAGTATTGGCTCCTTTCACTTCACGCACCTCGTAGCAACGCTCTCACGCCAGACGGCGGGCGCGTTCGCGGTTAAAAAGGGCGCGGGTAATCTGGGCGGCGAGATATGGCAGCGCTTCCTCCTCCTCCTCGACTATCCCGACAGCAAAATCTTTCTCACTCCAAATGCCCACTACAACGCGCCGTTTCTCACCAATCGCTCTGGCCTCGCGCTGGATGTCGATCAGGGGATGACGCTCGTGCGAGCCGTGATCCCGAACAGTCCTGCCACCGAAGCAGGCGTCCATGAAGGCGACGTTGTGCTGGCGATCGACGGGACATCGATCTTCCGGATCGAGGGCTGGAAGGTGCGCGATATTCTGCGTGGAGAGCCCGGAAAGCAGATTGTCCTGCATCTGCGCGCCTCGGATAACACCGAGCGCGATGTCACCCTGACCCTGCGCGACCTGATCTGAGACCCCAACTACGTGAGAGGAAGTAGAGACGGCCGGGAGCATCCGCTCCCGGCTTCTTTTGTGGTAGACCGGGCATACGCCCGTTCTCGGAAGGGTCGTTTTCATTAACGAAAACATCATGCAACAGGCAATCGATGGAACAATTAAATTGCATTCCCGTCTGCTTGATAACACGTCACGGTTGTACAGAGTGATCTGTTACACGTCACTGACAGGCATCTCCTGTCTTGCAGAGTGCGCGCTGGCATATAGGCCACCCGGCCCGTGAAGAGCGACAGCAGTCCCTGTTGAAACGACCTCGGAACCCTTAGGGGCTACCGCTCCTGGCACCGATCTACCGCAGCAGAAGAGAAGGAATGAAGCAATGGAAGCCACTACCGTACAAGCCAATATTCGAGAGCTGGAAGCCCTGCGCATGCAGACCCGCTTCTGGCGCTGGGGGATCAGCCTTACCCTCTTTTTCATCGTCGTGATCTGCCTGCTTACGCTACGATCCGCCGTTACCGGCCTTACCAATGAAGGAAAGACTAAGGAAGTCTTCGTGCAGGATCTGAGCGACCGAATACAGAAGGGCGCTGTCCCCACCGTCGAGCAGATGGGAATGCAGGCGATCCATGAAATCAATTTTGAAGCGGAAGTCAAAAAACTCAATAAGCGTACTCCCGAATTGACGCAAGCGTCTATGCAGCAAGTAAAGCTCTTCGGTCAAGAACTGCCCTTACGCGGGCAGAAGGTGCTGGACGCCACTTTCGGCACGGCGCTCAAACAACGCGAGAGTAAGATCCGAACGATGTTTCCGGAAGCCACCGATGCGCAGGTCTCCGCACTCATGACCAACCTGACAACGGAAGCGATGACGCAGGCGAGCGACATCAACGACCAGCTTTTCACGCAGCATAAGAAGGCCGTTGACAGTATCCTCAAAGACTTCGCGACCATCCAGAAATCCGCTGGGTCCGATGGGCAAGGGCAGGAGCCGACCTGGGATATGGCGCTGCTGGCATTCGACCTGGCGCGTACCAACCTCAAGTCGCTGGAAGCCCAACAAGCTAAAACCTCCAAAAACACTATCGCTGTCAAAGGAGCCAAATAATGAGCACCGAAAATCCGATCTCCCCCGACCCGAAAGCCTCCTCGTCTACGAATGCGCTGTTAGATGGCGATAGCATTGCCGCAACTTATGTCGCCACGCAGGTCGGGCAGGCGCGCACGGCTCTCAAACGTACCGGGATCGTCGGCCTGATATTGCTGCTCCTGTTGGGCGGAGAGATGATCTATATCACCTCGAAGTTCTCCTCCTCTCTGGAACCCCATGCGGCGGCCGAAATCGCCGACGGGATGATCATGCAGCAGATTTCTGATCGAGGGCCGGATCTGGCCAGCCAGTTGAAGCAGAAGATCCCAGAGTACATTCAGCAAACTCCGGACTACGCCTTGAAAGAGCTGCCCAAATATCGCCTCGCTCTCGAAGATCGTCTGGAGGCGCAACTTACCCAGTACTGCCAGAAGACGACCCAGCAGCTCGACGGTCAGCTAGACACCTACCTGACCGATCATAAAGAGGACATCAAAGGCATGCTTACGGCAGGCAACGATCCCGCTATCACGAAGAAGGTCGGGCAGGATCTCAATCATCAGTTTCTGGTCTATGTTCACGCGAAGGCGGCTGGCGGCGAATCGATTCAGGATCAACTGGATGTGTCGTTGGTCGCCCTGCAGGGCACTGCGAACACGATACATCGCCTGGCGACCGCAAAAAACCTGACCGCGCAGGAGAAACAGACACGCCATGCTCTTGCCGTCCTGACGAGCTCTCTCCATTAAATGGGGCGCAGAGATAAACCCAAGAGAGACAGCAGACTGCCCGCGATGCTTTGCATCGCGGGCAGTCTCAACAAGGAGTCAACACGGTATCAGGAAACGGATCGGAGAACTAATGACCGGGGTTGCCGAGGCGAACGGAATGCCCGAAAACATTCACGATCAGTCCGCCGCTCCCACTCCCGCTTCCGTTCTGGCCCCCGAACTGGCTGTTGCGGCGACCGCCCAACGAGTTCGATCCCACGCTTCCGTGGCCGGTATCCGTTCCCTTGCCCAGGTTGGGATAGTTGGGCGCGCCGTGATCCCGACCGCTGCTGGCACTGGACGGATCGATGGAGACAGGAACGCCGAACAGACCATTCAGGACTCGAAGCAGATCGTACGTCTGCACATTATGGACATCCACATCCTCCTGCACGGTCGTGGGCGGCAGGGGCAGGACGGATTCGGCAGGCGATGTGGGTTTGGGCGGCGGTGGGGCTTCCGGCAGGGGTTCTGATCGCTTCGAAAAGTGATACACTCCCTTTTCGAGGGTGTACTGCACCAGGATATCGCTGGTACGGAGCAGCACATCCAGCGCGGTCTGCAGTTTGATGTTCGACAGATGGCTCGAAAGATGCGCGTTATTGATCTCCGAGTCGATACTGAACTCCGCTCCCACGCTCTTCATCAGCTTTGGGATGACCACGACCAACCGTTCGCTGGTGGCATCGATGCTGACCTTCATTTCCAGATATTTGGATGCGCCCGCCGATCCGGCGCTCCCGTCCGGAGGCATCCCAGATGACCCGGCCTGCGCTATCGCCGCGCTTCCGGACATTACCCACAGCAACGCCAGCGTTCCCCGACAACCTGCCGATACCAGCCGATGAGTCTGCATCTGTCTGTTCCTCCCGCATTCGAAAGACCGCAATGAGGAATTATAACACAGTTTATGATCGGATCACAAGAAATCCGGTTTCTCGGTTTGCATTATTTATGCTGCCAGTTGGCTGCGCATCAGGTCGGCGTAGAATCCGTCCTGTTGCAGCAGATCTTCGTGTGTGCCCTGCTCGACGATGCGACCGTCCTGCAACACTACCACGCGATCCGCGAGTTTGACGGTCGAGAGGCGCTGTGCGATCAGAAAGGTGGTGCGGTCCTGCATCAGGAGGGCCAGAGCGCGCTGGATAGCCGCTTCGGTCTGGGTGTCCACGCTCGCCATAGAGTCGTCGAGGACCAGCACTTTCGGGTCCATCAGCAGGGCGCGGGCGATGGCCATGCGCTGTTTCTGGCCGCCTGAGAGGGTGATACCGCGCTCTCCGACCATCGTCTCGTAGCCTTCCGGGAGCGAGGCGATGAACTCGTGGATCTGTGCAGCTTCGGCGGCCGCCTCGATCTCGCTGTCGGTGGCATTGGGCTTGCCATAGGCGATATTGGCGCGCAGGGTCTCGGAGAAGAGGAAACTCTCCTGCGCCACGATCCCGATGTTGGCACGCAGCGATTCGAGCGTGACAGTGCGCAGATCGTGCCCATCCAGAAAGATATGGCCTTCGGTGGGATCGTAGAACCGGGGCAGAAGCTGGAGAATCGTGCTTTTGCCGCTGCCGGTCGCGCCGAGAATCGCGACGGTCTCGCCGGGCCGCACATGCAGCGTGATCCCCTGAAGCACCGGGGCGTCGCCAGCGGTGTACTGGAAGCCAACGTTCTCGAAGCGCACCTCGCCCACGATATCGGTGAGCGGCACGGCGTCCGGGGAGGTCTGCACCTCGGCCTGCATGTCCATGATCTCGAAGATGCGCTCTCCGGAGGCGACCGCGTTCTGGGTGGTGTTGAGCATCGCGCCGAGCGAGCGCACCGGGTTGATCAACTGGAACAGCAGCAGATTGAACTGCACCAACTGTCCGAGTTTCAACGTGCCGTGCATCACTTGCCACCCGCCGAACAGGAAGACGGAGGTCGCGCCAACCGCCGTCAGAAAGTCCAGGAGAGGCGAGTAGAAGGCGCTGATGCGGGCGGCTTCCAGGTTCAGATCGGAGAGCGTGCGGGCCTCTTTCGCCACGCGTGTCCGCTCGAATCCCTCGCGGGCGAAGGTTTTGACGAGCCGGATGCCGACGATATTCTCCTGGAGCGCGGTGGTCAGGTTCGCGGTCTGCTGCTGGACGGCCGTATAGGTCGGGCGTAGTTTGCGGCTGTAGACCACGCTGGTCACGACCATAGCCGGGAGCGTCACCATCGCCACCAGGGAGAGCAGAGGATTGATGTGAACACAGAGCGCCAGTACACCGAAGAAGACGACGAAGTTCGACAGGATGGTAGAGAGCCCGAATCCGAGGAAGCGGCGCAGAGCGTCCACGTCGCTGGTGGCCCGCGACATCAACTGCCCGGTTTGGGCCGAATCGTAAAAGCGGAAGGAGAGTCGCTGCAAGTGGTCGAACAGTCGGTTACGGATCTGGAAGCAGGTTTGTTGCGCGGAGCCTTCGATGAAGTAGATGTTGAGGAAGATCGTGACGCTGCGCCCCAGCGCCAGCAGTGCGACTGCTACCGCCAGTTTGACCAGGAGGGCCGTGTCGCCGTGCGGGATAGCCACATCGATGGCGCGCTGTACGAGGATGGAGGGCAGCAGTCCTGAAAAGTTGTTGAGCAGTCCGAACGCGATTCCCAGCGCCAGCATCACGCGCTGGGGCCGACACGCCGCCAGCAACCGTCGCAAAACCTCCATCGCACTCCACCGCCTGTTGCAAGTTGTCCCAAGTATACCCGAAACCGCCGGAACCCCTCCGGCCTGCCATTACGTCTAGTGTAGAGAAGGGGCCACCGGTTCCTGGCATCCGACCGCATTCGCGCCGGTCGAGGAGGAGAACGCGTTGAATTTGGATTCTATTGTCCGCAACTACGGCGGTCCTAAAGGTTTCTGGGACCGTCTTAAAAGCATCTCTGTGGCCGAGGTAGCCCGCGAAGCCAACCGCCCGCTGAATATCGCTGTTATCGGCGCGCCCGATGTCCGGGCGGAGGCGCACAAAGCGCTCTATTCGGATCCAGGTTCGGTCGCGCTCCAGGGATCTACTCTGCCTGTCGCTCCCGGCCTGAACGGCTACGACTCCCTGACGGTCGAATCCAACTTTCCGGATCAACCTGGCATTTTCGACTTCGTCCTGGATCTCGGCAACGGCTCTCGCGACGGCCTGCCTGTAGGCACGACGGTCTATTCGATCCGCGAACTCGGCGGCTGGGAAGCGACCCTTGACCGCATCGTGGAGGATCGCCCGGACATCGAACTGGCGCTTGCCCGCAACTTCCCGATCTTCCGCAGCCGCATCGCACAACGCATCATCAACGCCACTGCCATGACCAACGCGCAGTTCACCCTGCTGACCGGCATCGCGTCCGCGTTCCCGCCGACTGCCATTCTTCTGCCCGTCAACAGCCTGAGCGACATCATGGTCCTGACCAAAAACCAGATCATGATGACCCTACGCCTGGCCGCCGCTTATGGCCTGGAAGTCGATTACAAAAGCCGTATGAAAGAGGTAGGTCCGATCCTCGCCAACGCCTTTGGGTGGCGTGCCATCGCCCGCGAACTCATCGGCGCAGTGCCTATTGTCGGCGTCCTCGCCAAGCCCGCCATTTCCTTCGCGGGCACCGTCACCGTCGGCAAAGCTGCGCAGTTCTACTATCAGACCGGCGAAAATATCTCCACCGCCCAACTCCGCCGCATCTACAAGGACGCCTACGCCCTTTCCCGCGAAAAACTCCGCGCCCTGACCACCGCCCGTTCCAAACGCAAACAGGTCGCGCCGGAAGCCGAACTCCCTCAACTCTCCGCCGCTCCGATGCAACTCAACGACATAGAATACCTCGAAGAACCTATAGAGGTAGAACATGAGGAAGTTCTCAGCGTCTCAGCCAGTCGGTCCGCCGAGGATCATGCCCGGAAGAGTTGAGGGATTTGCATTGCTGGAGAGCAAACTGTCCAGTCAATCTGGTCACGAGAAAATGTCACCAGCCTTATCTCGATATTGCACCTTTCAGTCTTTCTCCTCGTTACGTTTCCACTCTGAAATTAACGGGCGGCGTTGCTGTCTGGCTCGGTTCCGGGGGTGGGAGAAGCCGAACCCCAGGTGAGTAGCTGGATCGTCGTATCTCCCATGACAAGTCCCCCCGTTAAGTGGCTACTATCTGAAATCGAACCGCCCTGAATTTGCAGGCTATTTCCTGAAGTAATCAATTTCATCACGACTGGCCCGGCGTGGAGGGATTGGAAACTGACTTCCGAGATCTGAAACGGCCCATGAAGGGTAAACGGCTTTCCGGATGCGTCCGTCCCTTCATCGGTAAAATAGTAGTTGGCGACCAGGACAAGACATTGGCTTTTGTTCCATTCACCGTCACCGTCCCAGGGACACTGCCGAAACTGCCGTTGATGCCCATTGCGACGACGCCTGGACCGTGCGCTCCGATGCCAATGGAGCTTATGCTGGGCGCCAATTGACCGGAAGAATTGTTGTTGGAAACGTATATCAGATGCGCGGTCAACTTATTCCCATGTCCATCATCGCCAGGCGTGGAGGTAATCTTCTTCTGCTCCATGTAGTTGTAGACGGACAACCAGTCGGACGGCCGCTGTGGGGGAGTGGCTGGCCACGTTTTCGTCAAATTCGATCCCGCTGCGCGGTCAAAGAATAGACGCGCGATGTTGTTGGTTGCCGGTCGATTCACTTCGTGATCCCAGCCCAGATAAGCGGTCAGACCATTACTGAACGCTGCCCCGTAGAAATTCGGATCCGTTCCCCCCTCACAGGCATCGTTATACCAGACTGAGTTCGCCGCGAAATGCAGGTACTTCTTAACAAAGGCGGGAGTGATTCCATAATGTAAGACTGCCTTTTTGTTAAGCACCACCGTACCTTTATTCCAGTCCGCAGGAAACGTAATGCCGGTAATATCATCCGTGGTACATTTCTCGACAAGCGGGTCTCCGATGATATTTCCCTTTCCATCCCTCTGAACGTCCATGAGAGGCTTGAGCATGCTGTCATCCTGGGGGGTCACTAACTGATCCAACGCCGTCACAAAGTGCCCTTTCACCGTATAATTTCCAATTTTATAATCGTTCATCACGAAACCGTGTGTCCCCGTGTAGAAGACCGAGATCGGAGCGACTTTCTGTAGATCGCTGACCGACGTCGCATGTCCATTAGCAACAACGTCAATGTTGTATCCCCCGACTTTCTGGAGCATCCCCTCGATGCCTGGGCCTAAACTAGAATCCCGCCGTGTGTCATAGGCCAGTGCATCTACGAGACCGAAAGTGAAGATCAGTCGCGCAAGAGCATTGCTGCCGCCGATCTCAGTGGTTCCTGATGCGCGTGTTGCATAGGAGTTGAAGACATTGGTGGTATTTGAGATAGCAGCGCCCCTGGAGCCTAACGTGTAGCCTGTATCACCGCTCTGGGTAATGGGTACATGGTAGAGATCAAAAGGCTCGTTGGTAGCGAGGGTATAGGGACGACCATCGGGGAAGATGCCCGTAACCGAGTTGTCATTGTTGATCCCGACCTGAACAAACTCCGGGACTGTCTTCATGTAGGTGAGGAGCGCTTGTGCATCCGCCACCTGATTCATCCCAGGGAGATTGTTCCATTTGTCTGTGACTGCGTTTATGATTTGGGTGCGGCGATCCTCGGTAATGGAGCCAGGATTACCTGCACTACCCTTATTACTGCTTGTAGAACTGTTACCACCGCAACCCGAAAACAAGGCGACGAACAAAATGCCCACCAGAAGCTTCGAAGACCATTTTCCCAGCATCGCTTGTCTCATTTCGCTACACCTCCGTTTTGTGCATTACGCTCTATTTCCGGTGCACCCGGTGTCCTAGAGTTCTCCCCAATACGGTCTTTGTCCTGGTTGATTTGTACAGGACGCACATAGTCTTCCCCTATTTTGATGCATCTCTGCACACCCTCCTGCCACCTGTGCCACTCATCCATATTGGAAAAGTGAACCGACGATCCCTCCTGCACCGATTAAAAGCGCGGAAAGCCTTTCCTGCGGTTACTTCAAGTCAGAGACCATACCTTCGCAGTTTCATCCGCACTGCCTGTAACGATGCGTTTGCCGTCTTCGGAAATAGCGACGGAAAAAATGTCGCTTTTGTGTCCTGTAAGCGTCAACAGCTCTTTGCCCGTTGCCGCGTCCCATATTTTGGCGGTATGGTCGCGACTGCCCGTGACGATACGTTGCCCGTTCCTGGAAAGTGCAACGGCAAGAACGGACTCCGTATGCCCTCCCAGCGTAAGAAGGATCTGGCCTGTTTCGGCATCCCAGACCGTCGCTTTGGCGTCAGAACTCCCTGTGACGATGCGCTTACAGTCCTCTGATAGCGCAACGGAAGCGATGGAACTTGGCCCTGTGAGAGTCCGCAGTTCCTTTCCTATCGCTGCGTCCCAGAACTTCGCCGTGTGATCGCTGCTGCTGGTCGAGAAACTATCACTACTGCCCGTAACGATGTGCTTGCCGTCCCATGAAATGGCGATGGAAGTAACGGAACTGGTGTGCCCTTTGAGAGTCAGGAGTTCATTACCGGTAGCCATATCCCATACTTTCGCGGTTTTATCCTCACTGCTTGTGACGATGCGCTTGCCAGTCGAAGAGATGGCGACCGAATCAACAGCAAGCTCGTGGCCTCGAATTGTGAAAATTTCCTTACCTGTTTCTGCATCCCAGAGTTTCGCCGTTTTATCCCCACTCCCCGTAAGGATATATTTGCTATCCTCCGTTATCGCAACGGAGTTAACACTGTAAATGTGCCCCCGAAGCGTCAGAAGTTCGTTTCCGGTAGTCGCATCCCAAACCTTCGCGGTATCGTCTCCACTGCCTGTAACAATTCGTTTTCCATCCGCCGAGATTGCGACGGAATTAACGTTGCTGCCATGTCCTTTGAGTGTCAAATCAAGGGTTGACAGCAGAGTAGGTCGCTTGGAAAGCCAATGCCAACTGACATAGGAGGCGATTCCTATGCCGCACACGACGCCTCCGATAACAGCCGTCCGGCGGGAGACGTCCGGACGTTTTTTGGGATCGAGCGACGGAAGGTCATCTGTCTTGTCGAGAGGAACATGAGACTTGTTGACAGGCAGATCCAATTGCGGTTCGGTCGGTAGGTCAGCATCCGTAGATTTGTTGTCAGGGGGCCGGATTACCACTTTGGATTCTGAAGGAACCGCAGGAAGGTTCAAGAGGGCGCGCATTGCGTCGGCGGAAGGCAGACGGTGCATAGGATCTTTTTCCAGTGCGCTTGCCACGACCTTGCGAATCGCCTCGGGGATATCATCAGGTAACGGGGCGGGAGCATCGTTCAAGATTGCGCCGTAGAGCCCGGGGAGGTCGGCCTGCGGAAACGGCAGTCTGCCGCTCAACATCTGATAGAGCATCACGCCTGCCGCCCAGACATCGGACTGTGGTGAATAGTGGCCTTTAAAAGCTTCCGGCGGCATATAGTGTGGGGTGCCAGAAGCGTACTGTGTGTGATCTGATGTCTTCAGCACACGGGAAATGCCGAAGTCGGTCAGGCGCGGCAGGCCGCCTTGCAGCAGGACGTTGTCCGGTTTGAGGTCACGATGAATAATCGGTTCCGGCTGCAGAGTATGAAGGTATGCAAGCCCGGCCAGAATATGGGACGTCATGGCAATTGCCGCTGCTACCGACGGCGCTTTCCCACCGTGCTTTTTCAGCCATGCCGCGAGCGACCCCCCCGCTGCATACTCACTGATAATGACTACCTGACCATTGAAGATCAGTGCATCCTGCACGGGCAGCACGTTCGGGTGCCCACTCGCCTGCAGCCAGACGCGCGCCTCTCTCTTGATGGCATCGAGATTAGGGTCGGGATCGAGCGGAAGTTTGAGCGCGACTTGTGGGGTCAGCAATTCACCGGGTTTATCCGCCAGCCAGACTTCGCCGAAGCCGCCCCGACCGAGCAGGCGCACCAGTGTATAAGGCCCGATTTGTTGCTGTGGCTGAAACACAGATTTTACTCGCTTCTCGAAACGCGAACGATTGACCTTTCCTCTCTCCGCAGAAGACCTCTTGCGTGAAAGGCATTTGCACCAACAACGTCTGCAAATCGTACGCTGTCATTCTACCAGAGAAAAAGGCAGCGTACAAACACGACCCATAAGAGCACAGGGCTGGCGCACCTTTATGAGGATCGTTCGCACTACTGCTCAAGGACAAAACGCTCCCCTCGCGCCAACGTAGGAAGGAGTGCGGTATGAGGCCGTATCGCTGCCTGCACAACCGTAAGAGGGCCGGAATGGTCAGTTCTGGCCCTCTTACTATTGCACCGCATCAGCGCGTGAATGTCAGGCTAGAGACCTCATTTTACCGTCACGATCACGTCCCCAAAGCCGCCAGGAACAGTACCGTTGATACTACAGTTGACCTGTCCCTGGTCGTTGACGGAGAAGGCGTCGTAAAGAGTAAACGTCTGGCCGACAGGCAGCAGAGTGTTCATGTCGGCAACCTGTCCCGCTTTCCAATAGACTGCGCGGCCAGAACGGTCAGATGCGTCTGCTCTTCCTACGATCAGGCCTTTGTTGTTCAGCCAGGAAGCGTGCATAGAAACCGTCGTTCCATTCGCGAGAGAAGGCAGTTGGATCGGTTGTGCAGAGGGACTGGCCCAGAAGAAGACATGTCCCGCAGACGAGGTTGTAACGATCTGGGATTGTGTGTTGATCAAAAACCGGCCGGGCGTCTCTCCCGCAGGCAAGGGGGCGAGCGCAACCGGTTGTGCCGTCGGAGATTGCCAGTACAGATACTGGGCGTTTACGACACCCGCGATCTGACCGCTGGCGCTGACGGCGAATTCGACCGACTGCACACTATCCTGGGTTGGCATCTGCAAGGCTACAGGCGCGGAACTGGCGTTCGCCCAGTAGAGCCCCATTAAAGGGTGAGAGCTTATCCCCAGAATCTGCCCCTGATCCGTTATGCCACGCAGTAAGATATTGCTGTATCCTGTTGATTTGAGGACCGTGGGAACGGAGGTTGCGTTGTTCCAGAAGAGAGGCTGTTCATCGACACCGACGATCTGTCCGCTGTTGTTCATGGCGTCTGCGCTCCGCGCTCCGCTTCCTGTCGGGGTTTGTAATTTGACCTCTTGCGCCGTGGCGGAGGCCAGAAAGGCGCCTTGAGAGCCGTTGCTGCTGATGTCTCCCAGAACTTGTCCGGCGTTGTTGATCTGCTTGGAGAAGAAATCTTGCGGCAGGCCGACGTAGGACCCACTCCCATTGCCGCTGCCACCGCCGTTAGCGCTTCCGCCCCCCGTGCTGCCTGAGACGAGGCCCGCAAGCAACGCATTGTTGACGGTCTCTGTCTTGCCGTCGGCATAAGCGAGAGTCAAATTGCCCGAACTGTCCGCGGTGGTGGTGGAGACGCCAGCGCCCGTGTTGAGATGCAAGGTTATCTGCCCGGTCGTCAGGCTGAGTGTGCCGGTTCCTGTCCAACCATACGGAGCCACCGTGACATCGCACTGTAGGGGAGTGAGGAGATTGCCACGGATGTTCGTTGCCGTGATCGTCGCTCCACTCCCCTGAATCGTGATGGCGCCGCTGACATCGAGCTGGTCGGAGAGCGCGAGGTCTACATGGAACGGGACATTGTTCTTGGTCAAAGTGAAGTCGCCAACGAGAGAGTTGGCGCCGCTGGCCCCAGTGAATTTCAGGACGGCATTGCCGTGACACGGCAGATTCCCCCCGGTGATATTGACTGCGATCGGGATCTGCACGGGATACGAGGCATAAGTTGATAGGGTAGGGGTGCCCGCAGGCAGAGTGATGGTGACGGATCCTGCCGACTGTGTTCCCGCAGAATCGGTGAAGTAGTTCAGGGAGAACGCGTTGCCACTGCTAGTTCCCGCATCCACATACAGGTTAAGCGCCGGGACGAGCGTGAGGCCAGCAGCGCGCGTGGAGGCTGTACGGCCGCCGGAGTGGGAAGCGCTGGTGAGAGAAGCAGCGGCAATGCCCAGACGCTCTGCCGCCCTGGTATGCAGCGGACTGCCTGTCGGGCTGGCGATCTGAAGGGCGAAATACGGATAGGCGACTCCGGCTCCCAGCGATTGATAACTGGCGACACTGGCGGAACGAAAGGCCGGATCGCCCTGAAGGAGCGTGGTGGAGGTTTTAGAACCAGAGCCGCCACACCCTGCCAGTAGCGCCGCGAGCGTGCTTATCAGGGTGAGCAGGGGTATCCGCCTGGAGAGAGGAGATTGCATAAGGTGACTAATCGCGAGAAACATAATTTCGCTCCTTTAGTGAGCCCAAAAACGAGTTGTTTGCCTGCGCTGGCTGGGCGACACATGACAAGCCGACGCTGCGCCTAACCGACGCAATTTTCGAGAGGCTGTTGCTGCCGCTCCTGCGATTGCGGCGAGCTACGGCCCTGATTGGAGTATAGAGTATGCCCATTACAATAACATTACAAAGAGGGGTGAATAAAATCGGCCCAGTCTGTGCGCTTTCGCCAGACTGGGCCGTTTGTGGTTGGAAGAACCGATCTCCTAATGGTAACCCAGCAAGGACACCATCTTCTCCCCTTGATGCAGGAGAATGCCTTTGATCACGCCTTCCTTTTGAGCCAGTTTCGCTATGTCGACCAGACGCTGATAAGGATTGCCGCCGTACGCCGTGATGATCCCTTTCATCCATGACGGAGCCGTGTCCGCATAGGCTGTGTAGTGATCTTTGTCGAACATCTCGATTTTGCAGCCGGCGACAGACACATTGATGATACCGATCTTGATGTTTGCCGGAAGATGGGCCACCAGCGTTCGACCAAAGTAGTCGGACGGGCCAATGCCATTCCCGGGGCGCGCCAATGGGGGAACGGCCGTATACCAATGCCCCTTTTCTCGCTGATCGTTGGGAAAATCTACCGCAGCCAGGACCTGAAACCGCTTATCGACCGGCCCCTTATCCTGCTCTTCGATGCCCGGATAGCCTTCCATATTCGACTGCCCAAAGGACAGAAAAATATAGAACTTCTTGTCCTGTGCGCGGGCACTCACGGTCAAGCAGAGCATTGCGGCCAGCACGAGGAACGCGCTTTTCATTCGAATTACCTTTCTTCACCGGTCGTAACGCGGAAATAGTCGAAATCTACCGAACCTCCCGCCGCCTTTGTCGCGAAGTTGAACAGCGCGAACCGATACCCCATGAAGTGGGGAAGCGTGTAGCTCATCTTGACCGGAGCGCCGATTGACTTCCAAGTCGTACCGTCCAGACTGTAGTAGAAATGGGCCAGGTCGGTTCGGTTTTCGAAATTCGCTTCGACTTTGAGGGAGATGGTCTTCTGACCGAGCGGAATCACCCCGGTTTCGACCGGCATTCCGGACGCTCCATTTACCGTCACGATAGAGCGGGAGTTCCCTACCATCTTCACCCCGACGAAGCCGTAGTTCTTCTGGAAGGCGGCAAGGCCGGCGATGTCGCCGTCTTTCATGCTGCTTACATCCAGGGAGATACTTCCGGAACAGTGCGGGCCGAACATCCGCTGCGTCAGCGTGTTGCGGGCTTCCAGCAGAGTGGCTTCCACGCGCCCGGTCGTCAGGCGCAGCCAGCCAGGCCGATCGGTCAGGGACCAGAAGCGGTTGTCCGGGTTGTGGTTCCACTGCCAGGCGAGCGGGAAAGCAGAGCGAACGTAATCGTTCTCGCCACGCTCCGCCTTTTTTAAATCTGCCATCAAGGGTGCGGAACGGGCGAACTCATCGGAGGCGACGATTCCCGGAATGACTCCTTTGCTGGCCGCGAGGTTCAGAGTAAGGGGAGCTTTACCGTCTGTCCCGAACACCGGCCAGCCGTCTTCCCACTTTACGGGGACGAGGAAAGGGGTACGGCCGACTGCGCCGTGGTCCTGGAACAGATAGGCGTACCATTTACCGTCTGGAGTGTCGATCATGCCGCCTTGCGCCACCCCCTGATCGCGGAGGGCGACTCTGCCTTCGTAAGGGCCGGTGATCTTGTCGGCCCGGAAGACGAGTTCGGTACGCATACCTCCTCTTGGCCAGGTGATGGAGAAGAGGTAGTACTTCCCATTGATTTTGAAAAGCTGCGATCCTTCCGCTGGCAATCCTGCGTTCGGACCGGCGACCAGGGTAGCATTCGGAATGATCACTTGATTTACGCCATCAGGCTTGATCCCGCTCGCATCAGAATTGAGTTCGATCAGCCGGATGTTGCCGCTGCCGGTCGCCATATAGACGCGCCCATCCTCGTCAAAGAACAGGGAGTGATCGTGTAGGGAAGGCGTAAAGGAGGAGCGTGTCCACGGCCCTTTTTCGATGTTCTTGGTTTTGAAGACGTAGGTCTTCCCGGTGACGCTGCTGAAGGTGGTGACGAAATACTCCCCGTTATGATATCTCAGGCTGCTGGCCCACGACCCGCGGCCATAGTTGTTCTTGCCGTTGCGAAGCGCGAGTTCATCCATGTCTCCGAGGGTGTCGTAGGCATAGTTCACCAACTGCCAATTCACCAGGTCCCGGGATTTCATAATGGGAAGCCCAGGACTCAGGTGCATCGTAGTGCTGCTCATATAGTAGGTTTTGCCTACCCGGATCATCGAGAGGTCCGGCACATCTGCCCAGAGGATAGGATTCTGCGCGGCGTCCTCAGGCACGGCAACGGGCGTAGCCATACCGGGCAACGCAGCCACACCCGCCAGCAGTGAAAGCAATCGGACCAGTTTTCGTATCTTACCGATGTGCATTGAACTCATACTTCCTTGGATTCAGGGTCCTTCGATCATCCAAGGACCCGTGTCGCAACGCCCGTTTCTATTGCGGCTTTACCGTGAGCCGCAGCAGCGTAAACGAATGCGGCGGGAAGGTTCGGCGGAACGACTCCGAAGCGTTTGTGATCGCCTCCTGCTTGGGCGCGATATTGGTCGGCTGTTCGACCGTATTCACTGCGTTCGGGTCGCCTGTCAGAATGATCGCCGTACCCTTAGGCTCGACCTTGCCAACACCGTGAAGTTGGATCGCCATATCGACCGGATCGCTGCCGGGATTGACGACTTTTACAAGGACCGTGTGGTCAACCGTGGAGTAGGTCGCCGAGGCGATGGCCGACAGCGGAGCAACAGTCGGTTCTTCATTCGTGTCCGTCACGAGTTTGCCATCGACAAACCCACGGATATGGTTTCCTTTCACCTCCAGGCACAGGTCGTACCAGCGACCGGTTTCGACCACAAACGGTACCCCAGCGCCATAGGCCATCCGGTCGCCATTCTTCGCGACTTCGCAGCGCGCCAGCGTATTGCCCCAGCCGCCGACGTTCCACCAGCGGTAGTTGCTGCCGTCTTTGGCATGGTACAGCACGATAAAGCCTTCGCGACCGCTCTGCTTTCTTGCCTTCAGCCGGATCGTGTAGTCGGTCCAGTTCGGATCTCCAGTCATGGCCCACGACTCGGAATCACCATTGGCGGGATGGATCGCCTTCTCCGTTCCTTGCCAATTGCCGCCGGTCGTCTGCCAGCCGTTGAGGGCCGGGGTGGGGGTGACGTTCAGGATCTGCTGACCGTCGGTTCCGGTTACGGCGATATCGGTATACTCGACCTGGGTATGCCAGGCGCCGACCCCTATACTGCCGTGCCAAGCGGGGGCGCTCTCCGGTGTGGGCGGAGCGACTTGGAGCGCAGACGCGAGAGCGATATCCCCGCGATTCTTCGCGAGCATCGACTGGGCATAGTAGCTGGCCGAACCGAAACTGCTCAGGGCGTCGTAGCCGATGAGATTCGTTCCCCACTGCCATCCGCGGGGATAGCCCTTCGCGGAGTCCGCCGGATTCACGTTGACCAGGAGAGGCGCATAGCACTCGATGGGGACGGTGTCGGCATTCTGTTCCAGGCTCATGATGAAGGCGGCGTCGGCCAGGGCAGCGTTGAGGTTCGGGGTCGGGCGGCCCTCCTGCGTGGCCCACTCTCCGACGAACGTCTGGATACCATTCGCCTGTCGTCCGTTAAAAGCGCCCCCATTGAACCTTAGTGGTTCGGCAGGGCCTACCGACGGATCGTACTGGCGACCCTGTGTCATGAGCTGGCGTGCGCTACGGTAGAAGTGATCGTCGTACAGGTCGGGTTGGAGACTCTTGACCGGAGCGGTCGCGATGATCTTGAGTTTGGGATACTTTGCACGGATCGCTTTTGCGATCTGTGTGTAACGGCCCTCGTAGCTGCCGGACTTGTCAAACCAGTCCTCGTTACCGATCTCGACATAGTGCAGCGCAAACGGCTCGGGAAAGCCGTCTGCGGCGCGGCGTTTGCCCCATTCGCTTGTCGCGGGACCGCTGACGTACTCGATCTCCTCCAGTGCCTCCTGCGTATACTGCGCCATTTCGGGGCTGCCCGCATCGACATGATTGCCGTTCAGAACGTAGCCTGCGAATACGGCCAGGACAGGCTCCGCTTTGAGTTGCTTGCACCAGAGCAGATACTCCGGCATACCGAATCCGTCGGAGGAGCGATACCCCCAGCAGCCCTGATGCCCTGGCCGCTGGTCCGCAGGACCGATCATCTGCTTCCAGTTGAACCGGGTCGGGAAGGTGCTGCCCTCGACATAGTTGCCGCCGGGCAGACGAATGAAGCCCGGATGCAGGTCCGCCATCAACTTCATCAGGTCAGGCCGCAGACCCGCAGGCGTGTTCTGGTAGGTGGGCGGAAAGAGCGAGACGAGACTGAAGGAGACACTGCCGGAACCTGTCGCGGAGAGCACGAACCGGGCCTTCGCAGTCATCGGAGCCTTGCGGTCGGTCGTGAGCGTGACGGTGTATTTTTGCCACACACCGGAGATCGGCTTCGTCGTCGCCTTCGCGACGGTGACGTTGCCTTCGTCTGTCAGGAGCGAGGCCGTGACCGGTCCCGCGAAGCCCGCACCGCCTCTGGCATAGAAACTGGCGGTATATTTCGTGCCCGGTCGAATGGGGATGCCCCAGTACCCGTCGTTTGCGACGCCTGCCGTGCCGCCGGTAAGGTCGAGACGCAGGCTAAGTGGCAGCGCGCTGTTTACAGGATCGTTGCGGTCAATGCTCGCCTTACCGTCGCCGACCAACGACCAGTGTACCGGTAGTTCTTGCGGCGCGCCCTGCGGCCGCCGAGGCGCGGGGTCCTGGAACGTGCGATTCTGAACCAGTTCCGCGAAGAGTCCGCCGTCGTAACTGTGGTTGATCTCCTCGGTCATCAGTCCGCCGAACGTGGGTGGGATCGCAGAACCCTTTTTGCTCAGGTCGATGTCCAGATTTGCGGCGACATCGGCCCGAATCGCCTGCACCGGCAGGCTGCAGAAAGCCGCGAGGAGTGCGACGCGCGGGGTCGCGGATTTTAGTCTGTTCATTTTTTATCGGAACACTTTCTGAAGGAAGTAGTACAAGTTGTTTTTCCACTCCGTCGGATCATGGGCGTGACCATCTACATTCCAAACGTGTGGAATGTTCTCTTTCTTAAGATAGGCGTGTACTCCCTGGCTGAGGCGAATAAGGCCATCCTTATTGCCGACGGAGAGCCAGAGCAGCTTTAGCTTGTCGCGCGCCGCTGCGGGATCCGCGACAAGTTTTTCGGGAGCCCTGGTATTCGGAGCCGATGAGAACCCGCCCACCCAGGCAAACGTGTCGAGATGCCCCAGCCCGAAATTCAGCGACTGGCCGCCGCCCATCGACAGGCCTGCGAGCCCACGGTGTTCGCGGTCCGCCGCTACGGAGTAGCGCATTTCAATGGTGGGGACGACATCGTTGAGCAGGTCTTGCTCGAAAGCGGCAAACGCGGGCGCGGTGGCATAGACATTGCCCTCCGCGCGGTCGTTCTTCTGGGCGCGTCCGTTGGGCATCACAATAATCATGGGAACGGCTTTCCCGTCGGCGATCAGGTTATCCAGAAGCAGGTTCGGCGTCGCGAAGCGCTGCCACTCCGTTTCGTCGCCGCCGATACCGTGCAGCAGATAGAGGACCGGGTATTTCTTGTCCGAGGAGTAGCCGGGAGGGGTATACACCTGCATCTTGCGTCGTGTTCCCACCGATTTCGAGTCGTATTCCACCATCTCCAACTTGCCGTGCGGTATCTCTGCCCGATTGGCGACGATGTCGGCGGGCGGTTCCGGATACACCTGCACATCGTCTGCATTCAGCACAATCGGGCCTCCGGCACCGCGTGGAGGCAGATTCCCGGCAGCATTACCGCCTCCCTGTCCTTGGAAGAGCATTGGCGCGAACTCGTGCAGACTGCGTCTCCAGGTCAGCCATTCGTGTGCCGTTCCGGGCGATTCATAGAATGCTGTTTTAATGCCGGCTTTGGTTAAGGCGTCGTGATAGCCGCGAACGCTGTCCTGCATCCTTTGGGGCTCGGAGGTACCGATGCTCAAAAACAGCAGGCGCACACGCTGGTTAAATGCGTCCGCGTTCGCCATTACCCCATTATTGGCGGTCTTGGTATTGAACGCACCGCCGCCGAACCCGCCCCCTGCGCCGCTGAATCCACCGATCGAAGCGAAGAGGTCCAGATGATTTAGCCCGATGGCATAGGCCTGGAATCCGCCCATGGAGAGCCCGGCCAACGCCCGATGCTCCCGATCCGGCAGAGTCCGGAAATTCGCATCGATATAAGGCACTAAATCTTTGCTGACCACCTCGTCAAAGGCCTGGACGAAGTCTGGTCGGCCTCCTCCCGCCCCCCCCGGAGCGGCTTGTGCAGCGCTCGGTTTGGTGGCATATCCCTTCTCCATCACGACGAGCATGGGAACGGCCTTCTTCTCGGCGATGAGGTTGTCCATGATGAATCCGGCGTGTCCCTGATTGGACCATCCGCGCTCATCCTCACCGGAGCCGTGCTGGAGGTAGAGGACAGGATAACGAGTCTCGCGCTGCGTGTCGTAGCCGGGAGGGGTGTAGACATACACTCGCCGCCATGCCTGGGTCGTATCGGAGTGGTACCAGCGCTCGCGCACGTCGCCGTGCGGAACGTCTTTCGGGAGGTAGTAGTCCACCCCCTTCTCGGGCACTTCGATTCCGCTGGCCTGTTTGCCGGTGCCGTAGAACGTCTCGCTGCCGGGATCGTTGACCTGGACGCCATCGATTACGAGCCAGTAGTAGTGGAAACCGGGCGCCTGGGGATCGGTGGTGGCGGTCCAGAAACCCTCCGCGTCCTTTTCGGCGGTGTAGCGCTTGCCGAGGTTGAACTCGATCTTCTGCGCGTCGGGCGCCTTGACGCGGAAGATCACCCGCAGATCCGGCGTGACGCGCGGATACTCCACGCCTCCGATATTGGTGGACGCCGGCACACTGTCTGTGATCGCTTTCGGCGGCGTCTGGCTCTGGCCCACAGTGGCCAGCGACAACAGCGCTATCAGGAAGATGACAACACGCATGGTCGAAACTCCTTTCCGTTGAGGCATACGGTTGGGTCCCGATAGGAGCGGGACCTCTCTTCTTAAGAAGTGCGGAGAGGCAAGCAGGTGGCCCCCTCCAACATTTTTACGGGCACCACTCTTGTCGGCAGGGCTATTTGTGGATGGTCGATCTTTTCGAGCAGCATCTCGACCGCTGCTGTTCCCACCTCGGTCATGGCATTGCTGA
>JAYUMV010000396.1:0-5721 GCA_043762265.1 Chthonomonadaceae bacterium
TCCTCATCCGATCCGACGACGACGGTGTTCGTCTCGGCATCGAGCGAAAGGACGAAGAGTGGCCCGGTCGCGCTCGCAGGAAGGCGCTTGCGCTGCCCGATGGTAAAGAACGCGACGCCCAGATGCGTGCCGAGAACCTTGCCGCTCGTGTCTACGATATTTCCCGCACGTACCACCGTCGGAGCCTTCTCCTGCAGAAAGGAGACGTAACCCTCCTTCGGCACAAAACAGATCTCCTGTGAGTCGGCCTTGTTGGCAATCGCGAGGTTCAATTCGTTCGCGATGCGGCGGGTCTCGTCCTTACCGGAAAGATGGCCGAGCGGCATCAGCGTCTTGCTCAACTGGTTCTGCGTGAGCGTATAGAGGGCATACGACTGGTCCTTGTTGTCGTCACGTGCCCGCATCAGTTCATGCCGACCGCTGTTCTCATTAAAGCGAATGCGCGCATAGTGCCCGGTCGCCAGATAGTCGGCCCCGAGATCTTCGGCATGTCGGAGCAGTTCGTCGAACTTCACGCTGCGGTTGCACTCTACGCAGGGGTTTGGCGTCCGCCCGCGACTGTACTCCGCGACGAAGTTATCGATGACTTTCTCGGCAAAGTAGTCCCGGAAGTTGAGCACATAGTGGGGAATGCCGATCTTGGCGGCGGCGCGGCGGGCGTCCTCGACCGCTCCGAGAGAACAACAGCCGCCGTACTTGCCCTGGTCGGCATGCTCCTGCCAGATCTGCAGGGTGATCCCCACGACTTCGTAGCCCTCCTGATGCAGGAGAGCTGCGGTAACGGCGCTATCGACTCCGCCGCTCATCGCAGCGACAACCATTCCCTTACTCATGACTCCACAACCTCGATCACTTTCCGCATAGAGGGTGAACACGTTTCCGTTCAACGGGTGAGGCCAAACTTTATACTATGCTTATTATGCCATATTACGGCATCCAGCGCAACGGAAAACGCGCGACTGGAACGCAAACAGGCCCTGCCTCCGAGGGAAACAGAGCCTGTGTACCGAGCGATGGCCACACTATTGTACGAAATCGCTCTCTGGCAGGCCGACATTGACTTTGACGCCGCTGTAGGAGGTCACTCCGGCCTTTTTACCTTCGTAATTGTACGCCTCGATGCGCGAAGGGAACCAGTACCCTTTCTCGATCTCTGAAGGCTTCTTGTAGAGGAAGGTGGCGTTCAATTTACCCTCCTGGGAGTACTCGTCTCGCTTGACCGTAATTTTGGTTTTGGGATCGATCCAGACCATGCGGTGGGACGTGTCCAGGGTTTTGTCGGTGTAGCTGATCGAGAAGACGGCGCAAAGGACGCCGTCTACCACCTGCGTGCGTTTGAATACAGCCTGCGTATAGGCCAGATAACCTTCCGATATCAGCCCTACATCGAGGAGTGTCTTGCGTTTGCCCGGCTCTTTACCGAGGGAGATTTTCGTTTTGATATGCGCGGCGGGAATGGTGGCGTACTGCGTAGTGCCGTTCACGATCAGGGTCGCGTTGGACGCACCGAGCATGCCGTCTACACGGAGCTTGTTCTCCTCTTTGTATTTGACCTTGATGTCGCCTTTGATCTTGTAAATGAGCGGGAAATCTTTGTTGATCTTGACGCCTTCATGCTCATTGAACTCGACGATCTTCATAAAGGCCGAAAAGTCGTTGAGGTTGCTGACGACATAGTCTTGGATGTTGTGGCTGGGCTCCTGGGCAAAGGCACGAGGACTCGCTGCTGTCAGTCCGACCAGGCCAAAGATCGCGAGCAGGGGAAGAGAAAATAACTTTACGGCGAACCGTCTGTTTATGGACATGATTTTGAGAACTCTTTCTGGGATTTCGATGAGAGCAGCATAAGCCCAACTTTTAGGACGAACGCCGACCCCGTTTGTTACAGGCAGACGGGCGAAAAGGAGTTTGCGGTCGGCGCGGCGTATGTACCGGCACCCCAGGGTGTGGCGTTACCGAAGCACGGTCGCGCTAAGGAGCTGATTCGTTTATGTCTCTGCCGTCTCTCTTAGAAGCGACTTTTTCCCACGCGCAAGGTATCGGCGCGACCACCGAAAGGCGGTTGTGGCAGGCGGGCGCGCGAGACTGGCAGTCCTATCTCGACATGCCCGACACGCATTGGCCTCTCTCTGCCGCGCAACGTGCTCTGCTCACTCCTACGATTGAAGAGTCGCTTCTGCGCCTGGAAGCGGAAGATTTCGCCTGGTTTGCGAAGTTGTTGCCGGTTTCCGAGCACTGGCGTGCGGTCCCAGCGTTCGGACACCGCCTCGCCTTCGTGGACATCGAGACCACTGGGGGAATGGATCCGAGCGATCTGACCGTGGTCGGGATCTTCGATGGCCACACGATGCGCCAGTTTGTGAAAGGTGATAATCTCCATGAAGCGCCGGCGGCGCTGGCAGATGCCGCGATCCTGGTGACCTTCTTCGGTACAGGATTCGATATTCCGTTCCTCAAACGCGCTTTCCCGCAGATGGAGCTGCCGCAACTGCACGTCGATCTCTGCTACTTGTTGCGGAAACTGGGCTATCGTGGCGGACTGAAAAGCATCGAGCATCAACTTGGTCTCCAGCGCTCGAACGCAACAACGGGTCTCTCCGGATGGGATGCCGTGCGCCTGTGGTATGAATATCGCGCAGGAAGCCAGAAGTCGCTGGAGATTCTGCTCGCATACAATGCCGAAGATGTCCGCAACATGAGCGACCTCCTGGCAGAAGGTTATCGCCGCATGGCCCGCCGCATCTTGACGGGAGAATAGGAAGGGCCAATGCCCATGCAGAGCAGGAAGGAAGGAAACCGGGAAGGGAATGCCGAGAAGGGAGCCGTTGGTCAATTGCGCAGTTCCAATAGGGTGATAAGATGAGAACTATCTCATCCTATCCTTCTGCATCTCTTTTGCATCTTGTCCTGCCTTCCTTTCTTCCTGCCTTCCTGCTCTGCATGGGCATTTCTTCTGTATTCTTGATTCAGGCGCCGAAGAAGTTGTAGGTGCGGGCGTTGAGGAGAAGGCCCAGGAGCGCCCAGAGGCTGCCCATGATGCAGTCGCCGAGGATGAGGCCCAGGAAGAAGGGCACGAAGCGTCGGTAGGTGGCGAGACCACCGTAGCGGAGGGTGAGACCTTTGAGCGCCCAGGCAATGAAGAGGGGCATCCAAACGAGATTGATGGCCCAGGAAGACGAGATCGCGTAGCCGATCGGGTGAAAAGGAAACCCGATGAAGCGCAGGCGCAGAGCGAAGAGGACGAGCGTTGTGACCAGGCCGACGAGCATCGCGAGGGAGGCCTGGCTGTTGGGTTTTGGGTCGAGAGAGCCGGTGAACCAACTGTTGGTTCGGGTGAAGGCCTGCATCGCATGGCCGCTGCCCTGATTGAATTTCGAGGCGGCTCCCAGCGCGTATGCTTGATGTTCAAAGGCCCAGAATGCGCCCAGGGTTCCCAGTACCGTGGCGAGCATGATCGCGCCGAACATGCGCCGGGCGTCGATTTGACGGAGCTTGGCCATTTGGAGCCCTTCGAGGCCGATCGGCATAGTGTCGCTGCGGTGGGCGCGTGTCAGCGCGAAGCCGAAGGTGAAAAAGGCCATGTCGGCCGGTTTCAGGCAGGATGAGCCGACGAGTCGGGTCAACATGGCGTCTGGGCCCATGAAGTGAAAATCGTGGACAGGAGCGCCGAGTTCCGCGCGAATGCGGCTGATGACGGCAATGGTCGGCAGATAGAGGGCGAAGAAGACGGCTGCGATCCACCACGCGACCCCTGCGGCCAGGCAGAAGGCGATCAGGCCAAGGGTGCCCAGGGTGAGGCCGAGCAGGGCGGTGCGGTCGCTCAGCGCTTCCGTCGTGTGCTGTGGGACTGCACCCGGCTTTGACGAGGCGAAGGCGTTGCGGCAGATCGCGCTATAGGCTTTGCGGCCAGACCAGAGAAAGAATAAGAACAGGCCGACGATGCTGCCGAATCCCTGCTCTTTGATGAAGGGGAAATCGGGCGTCGTGTCCCAGGACAGCGCGTTGGAGACGACGCCCTGCATTTTCCAGTAGAGAAAGAAGAACCAGCAGGAGAAGAGCAGGTCGAGCGGCAGCAGGAAACTCAGCCCGATGGCGAGCGGGTAGAAGGTGATCGGGAGCCAGTCGATGGAGTCCCAGGGTTTGGTGGTGAGGAAACTCTTCATGTCCGTCACGCCTACGGGAAGCGTAGGCATCGAGGGATAGAGAAAAGCCAGGCCGTTCCAGAGGCTAAGTCCAGCAGCGATCGTGAAGCCTGCCCAGAGGAGACGATTCTGGAACAGGGATTTACCGACTCCTTCCTCGGTCATCTCGATGGGCAGCCAGAGGATCGGAAATGTCAGGCGTTCACTATCGGCCCACTGGCGTCGCACTAAGACGTTGATACAGTTCGCGACGAACAGCAACAGCGTGATGAACCCGGTCCAGGCCAGCATGGGCACGATCCACACTTTCAGTATTGGGAGACGATAGAAAGTGGTGTTGCCGATGTAGTGGCCGCGCACCGCAGCGGGATCGGTGACGATGAGCCAACGGGGAAAGGCGTCGAGAAACGGCTCCCAATGGTGGACGGTTCCGAACCACGCTCCATGTGGCATCATCTGGCTGAGAATCCCGACGCCGTCCAGCCCGGCAAGGCCGGTGGAGATGGCGAGCATGGTGTAGAGTGTGAGCAGTTCGCCCTGCGAAAAGGCGACTTTGGGCACGCACCTTTTCAAGACGGTATTGAGGCCCACGAACAGGAACAGAATGAAGACCACGTTGGCGAACAGAGAGATGGTGGATGGGTAGGGGCCGAACATGACTCGTTCGAGCCGCACGATCCAGAAGGCATTTACGGGAATGAGCAGCGCGCCAAGCGCAACCGCGCGGCCCGTCACACCGGATGCGCGGCGCATCGGCGGCGCCTGCGGTAAGGGCCTTTCCGCGTCGGAAGTAGAGGGATCGAGAGAATTATGTCTTGCTGGCTGCATAGAAAGGTTCTATTCGGTCTGTAAAGGATAGGAGAGAACGATGTTCGCGAAACTTACCTTCATGTTCCAAGCGGCGCTGTGCTGCATCGGTGTACTGACGGCAACGGTCTGCCAGGCACAGAAGCCAAATATGATGCTGCGCGCGGCAGCAGGCAAACAAGATATTACCCCGAAGACCTCGGTCTTTATGGCGGGATACGGAATCAATCGTAAAAGTAGCGATGCGCACGATCCGTTGATGGCGCGATGTCTGGTGTTGGAGTCGGGCAAGACCCGTATCGCGTTTGTCTCCTGTGATCTGTTGGGGGTGCCAAGGTACCAGATCGAGAAGATTCGTGCGATGGTGAAGAGTGTCACGCCGGAACATCTCTATATCTCTGCGACGCATACGCATTCTGGTCCAGATTCGATCGGACAGTGGGGGCCGGATATTCAGACTTCGGGTGTCGATCAGCCCTGGATGACCTCCTTTCGTGAGAGTGTCGCGCACCTTGTCGATACAACGGCGGCAGAATTGAGACCGGCAGCCGTGCGCTTCGCCGACACCAAAAAGGTGCCGAAGATCTCAAAGAATATTCGCGTTCCACGGATTCTGGATACGGAACTGGGTGTGATGCAGGTGGTGGAGGCGAGCGGCAGCAAGCCTATCGCTACCTTCGTCAACTACGCGTGCCATCCCGAAATCATGAATACGCACCATATGACGGCGGACTTTCCGCACTGGTTGTACGACACGGTCGAAGGCGCAGGC
>JAYUMV010000397.1:0-2396 GCA_043762265.1 Chthonomonadaceae bacterium
GCGTCCAGCACTTTCGGGCTGCCGAAGCGTCGGTAGTCCTCTTCTTCCGCCAGGATCGGATCGACATACTCTTCGCCCTCGGCGAGTTCCGCCGCGACCTCCGCCGCTTTGAGCGACTTCAGGCTGCCGTCCACCGGAGGAAGCTCCTGATTGATGTGCTTGCCGCCGAGCAGAATATCGACGCCGCGCCCCGCCATGTTGGTGGCGATGGTGACCGCGCCCTTGCGTCCGGCCTCCGCGACGATGATGGCCTCTTTCTCATGGAACTTGGCGTTGAGAACGCTGTGCTCGATGCCGTGCGTCAGCGCCTCGTCCAGGCGTTCCATTCCGCTGTCCGCGACCTCGAAGATCTTGGCGATCTCGCCCCGGTTGTCCGGGGAGAGCGGATTATCGGCGATACCCAACTCTTTCAGCATGGGGCGCAACTGCGCGATGGCCAGAGGCGCTCGACGCTTGTTGTCTTTGTCCGTGTGGGGCTCGAACGGCGTGTTGAGCAGAGCAGTATACTGCGCCTTTTTGTCGTTTGCGATGGCCTTGCTGGCCTCTATCCGGGAACGAACGAGTTCGATCATGCAGAGCAGGGACAACTGCGCCGGGCTCATGCGGCGGCTGACGCGTTCGCTCATCTCGATCGAGCGCGTACCGACCAGGACGGGCTGCTGCTTGCAGTAGATCCGCAGGATCTCCGCCGCGATGCCGCGCAGTTTGTGCTCTTCGCTCTTGTAGATGACGTCCGCGTGATCCTGCCGCAGAACCGGTTTGTTGGTCGGGACGGTCACGACGTCGAGGGCATAGATCTTGCGGAACTCATCCTCTTCCGTTTTGGCCGTTCCGGTCATACCGCCGAGTTTCGAGTAGGTGCGGAAGTAGTTCTGGAACGTAACGGTCGCCAGGGTCTGGCTCTCGTTCTTGACCTCGACATGCTCTTTCGCTTCGATAGCCTGGTGCAGACCGTCGGAGTAGCGGCGACCGAACATCAGGCGTCCCGTATTCTCATCGACGATGATGATCTCCGGGCCTTCGCCGCTGTCTTTCACCACATAGTCGATGTCTTTGCGGAAGACGCCGTGCGCTTTCATCGAGGCCGACAGATAGTGCATGACCTCATGGTTGTCCGCGAGGTTCTCGACGCCCAGCGCCTTCTCCATGAAATCGACGCCCGCATCGGTGATCGTCGCGGTCTTGGCCTTCTCGTCCACAACGTAGTGAATCTTGGGATTCAGTTTGTCGGCGTCCGGGTTATCTTTATCTTTCTTCGGGTCGTCCTTGCCGCGTGTCATCTTCGAGACCATCGCATCAACGATGCCGTAGCGCTCGGTGGACTGCTCGACGGAGCCGGAGATGATGAGCGGCGTACGCGCCTCGTCGATCAGGATGCTATCGACCTCATCGACGATGGCGTAGTGCGGTTCACGCTGGACCAGATCGTCTTTCGAGAAGGCCATGTTGTCGCGCAGGTAGTCGAACCCGTATTCGTTGTTGGTGCCGTAGGTCAGGTCGCAGGCATACGCCTCGGCGCGGGAGCAGGGGCGCGAGCCAGCGAAACGCGGATCTTCGTCCTCGTAGTCGGGATCGTAGATATAGGAGCCGCCCTCATCCCCGGTCTCCGGCGACTGCCCCTGGATGATCCCGATGGTCAGGCCGAGCAGGTGGTAGATCGGGCCGTTCCAGACAGCATCGCGGCGAGACAGGTAGTCGTTGGCCGTGACGAGGTGGACGCCTTTGCCGAGCAGGGCGTTCAGGAACAGCGGCAGGGTGGCTACCAGGGTCTTGCCTTCACCGGTGCGCATCTCCGCGATGCGGCCGTCATGCAGCGCCATGCCGCCGATCATCTGCACATCGTAGTGGCGCATGCCGAGCGTGCGCTTAGACGACTCGCGCACCAGCGCGAACGCCTCCGGCAAAACGCTATCGAGAATGGGATCGTAGATTTTGCGATCCTCTTCGCGTCGTTTCAGATCGGAAAGCGATTCCCAGGATGCCTCTACCGCCGCCCGCTTGGTCTTATATTCGCTTTGCACCCGCTCACGCAGTTCCTGCGTCTTCTCGCGGAGCTGTTCGTCGGTCAGCTTTTGAAATTGTGGCTCCAGCGCGTTGATCTTGACGGCAACCGTCTGGTACTTTGCAATATCACGGGCGTTGCTGTCGAACAGTTTGCTGAGAAAATTCGGTAGTGCAACCATAGGAGCTGTCTCACCTCTACTCCAGCGACTGCCTCAGGTCGGCGGTCGGTCTGGAAAGGAAAATTGGCCAAACAAGGAAAAGGGGGCCGTGGTAGTATACCCCTCCTCCCATACGAAAGTAAACGCCTTCTCAGTTTCACTTCGATTTATCCATTTGACGCGCCGTGTAGAAGTAAGATATAATAAGAAAGACTGGTTCGCATCAATTCTCTG
>JAYUMV010000398.1:0-2381 GCA_043762265.1 Chthonomonadaceae bacterium
TGAGCCAGTCGCCGAAGCGGTCGATCCAGGTGTCTACGGGCAAACCCCTTTTGTTCATGCCGAAGCCGTGACCGCCTTTGGAATATATGTGCAACTCTACGGGCTTACCGGCGGTTTTCCACTCCGAACAGAGGCGGATGCTGCCCAGAGAGGCGCCGGAGTCATCGTTGGCGACCAGGATGAAGAGGGGCGGGGCTTCGGCGGGAACGGGGACGCCTCCGGTATCGCCACCATAGATCGGCGCGGCGAAATTGGGCCGGCTCCCTGCATCGGCGTTCATCACGACACCCATGGTGACCGCGCCGCCTGCGGAGAAGCCCAGAATGCCGATGCGATCCGCAGCGATGCCCCATTCCGCAGCCCGCTGCCGAACTACCTTCATCGCCTGCCTGCCGTCCGAAGAGGCAAGCGCAGGAATGGACTTTCTCTCCGCTTCCTCTTGTGGGGTCTGAACCACCTCTTTCCCGTCCGCCGATTTTCTGCCGAAGAGGATGTCGAGGTGCCGCTGAAACTCCGGTGGCGTTGCGCCTGTATCGATGAGGCGGTATTTGAGTACGAAGGCGGCGACTCCGCGCGCCTGTAGCCACTTCGCGACTTCCGTGCCCTCACTGTCCCAGGAGAGGAAATGAAATCCTCCCCCAGGGCAGATCACTACAGCAGTACCATTGGCTTTCGAGCGCTCCGGAAGGTAGAGCGTCAGGGTTGGCGTCACGACGTTGCGGACCATCTTCTGCTTGCCGTTGAGATACTCGACCTCTTTTTGTGGCCAGTTCTCCGAGCCCGGCGCAGCGCCCGGCCAGACGGGGATCACGGTCTGCTGCGCCGAAGCCTGCACCGCTGCGACGATCCCCAACAACACGATCCAACCCAGAGAAGAGATTCGCATCTTCTACTCCTGTTTGCGCGGGATCTCCCGGATATAGATGTTCTTGAACTCCAGGGGAGTGGTGTGATGCTGAAGTTCGATCTGTCCGGTCGGATAGATCGGCTTGCCGCGCTCCCAGTAGTTCTCCATCGGAACGCTCTGCACCACCAGTTCGTTGTTCAGGTAGACCGTCACGCGATCTCCGACCATGAGGATGCGGAAGCGATTCCACTCCCCGACCGGCTTGTCGGCGCGGTGGCTCGGATGGGTCGTGTTTTTCTCGTTGTTGTAGAGACCCCCGGAGCCTTCGCCCATCTCCTGGGCGTTGCGGTTGGGGTGATGCTCTGGATCCCAGATCTGCACCTGGGGGCTGCCGCGCAGGTAGATGCCGCTGTCGCCGCTCGGGGTGATCTTCCAATCCACCAGCATCTCGAAATCGCCGTAGTCTTTGGCCGTGCAGAGGTTGTCGTTCTTGCCGTCGTAGGTGATGACGCCGTTGACGACGGTCCAGTGCTGCATGGCGAGGACATCGGCCTTCTTCTGCGCTTCGGCCAACTGTTCCGGGGTCATTTTGGCGCGGCTGACGGGGTTGCCGACCAGGCCTTTCCAGCCTTTGAGGTCTTTGCCGTTGAAGAGGGTAGTAAAGCCGTCTGGAGCGCTGTTCTCTTTTTCTGGCTTCGACAGGTCTTTGATATAGATATTGCGGAACGCGCATCCGCTGGGGCCGTGGCCGAGAAAACCGACGTGGCCGATGGCGCGCAGCATACCGGGATGCTGGGCGAGGGTCTCCGGGTTGGTGACACTGTTCAAGCTATCATCGACGGTGACCATGCCGTTGACGACGATCTTGATATGCCGTCCGATCGCCGTGATCTCCTCATGGTTCCACTGGCCGACCGGCTTCTCCGAGCCGCGCTTGGCCGGAAGCACTTTGTAGACGCTGCTGTGATACTGGCCCGGCTCCAGGTGGGCGTACATCGGGTCGCTGTCGTCGAGCACCTGACACTCCATGCCCATATAGGCGGCATCGCCTTCGTAGGGCGCGCGAATGCCGATCCCATTGTTGGCGGCATGTTCCAGTTGGAAATCGAATTTGAACACGAAGTCCGAATACTCCTTTTCCGTGAACAGGTTCCCGCCACCGTCCGCCGGGCAGACCAGGACGCCGTCCTTCGGCACATAACCGGGGCCGAAACCGTGAACCAGTTTCCAACCGGTGAGCGTCTTGCCATCGAACAGTTTCACAAATCCCTTCTGTGCCGTCGCCTGGCCTGCCACTCCGCAGACCAGCGCACAGAGCGCCGCCAAAATCCCGAAATTTCTCTTCATGCCACCGTCCCTATAAGATTGGGGAGTGCGTCACTCTCCCAGATGAATACGCGCATTAGAATGCCCTACCACGAAATTTGCGTGATAGGATTTGAATTTACGAAACGTTGCGTCGCCCCAGTTGGGACGGATCAGCGGGCTGTCGTTGTCGATCGACACCGAGTAGTCCCCCGCAGGAACTTGCAGC
>JAYUMV010000399.1:0-14520 GCA_043762265.1 Chthonomonadaceae bacterium
CCCTCGATGGTGGTCACCTGCTTCTTGGCGACAGAGGCGCAAGGCGTGATGCAGGATCGCGTCGGCTGGCCGTCGATCAGCACCGTGCAGGCGCCGCACTGGCCTTCGCCGCAACCAAAATGCGCGCCCGTCAGGTCCAGATCGTCGCGCAGCACACTGAGCAGACTGCGCTCGCCATCCGCTGCGACGCGATGAACGCTGCCGTTGATGTGAAGTTCGTATTCTTCGTGCATAGAGGGTTCCCTTCCACAGGTCAGTTTAAACGCGAAGTTCTCTCAGCCTCAGACATTCAAGCTTAATCGTGCCATCAGAGGAAAATGGTCGGAAGGATAGCGTCCTTCCGTATTATCATACAAGATATTCGTCTCCAATGTCTGAAACACCTTTGAAGCGAGAATATAGTCGATTTTCTCGCCATCCCGCTCTCCCGTGAAGTTGTGAAAGGTTCCCAGACGCGGCGACACCGGATGGAGAGGCCGGAACGTGTTGTACAATTGCAGTGGGCCGGACGTCAACAAAGACTGCATGGCGGGATTGTCCTCTTCCATGTTGAAATCGCCTATCACCAGCGCAGGCGTATCGGGATAGTAGCGTTGAATATGCTCCCCGATCAACAGGGAACTCTTCTCGCGTGCGACCTGCGCCTCGTGGTCCATGTGAACATTATAGACCACCAGCGGCGACCCCATCGCACCAATCAGATAGGTCCACGTGCAGATGCGGGGATGCTCCCGCGTCCAGTGACGAGAGCCCGGCACCTCCGGGGTTTCGGAGAACCAGAAGGTGCCGCTCGCACCGATCTGCCAGCAATCCAGGCGCACAAAGAGCGCGCAATACTCCCCTGCCCTCTTGCCGTCATCACGTCCCACCCCGAAGACCGCATACTCCGGAAGCGCCTGCCGCATGGCCTCGACCTGCGGAAAGTAAGCCTCCTGCGTCCCCAGAATGTCCGGGCTGTGCCGTCGGATCAAGTCGCATATCATCTCCCGCCGATGCTCCCAACCGTTCACACCATCACGGGAGTGCATGTTACGAATATTGAAGCTCATGACATCTATTTCCAGGGAAAACCTCCTCGTTCCTTGCTTTCTAGTCACCTTCGACAAAGTCAGGTGCAACCAAGTCGTTACGTGTCAGGGCACCCCCCTTCCCGTGTCGGGAAGGGGGGCGGGGGGAGAGTTTAGGTTCCCCGGTCGAACGTTAGATACCGATTCATGCGTTATTTGACAGGTTCCATACCGATGGCATCGACTCCGATCTTGTAGCCTGTCCCCGCTTTGTTCTTATCGATAGAGCGGAAGGTGATGCGGTGCGGACCTGCCGTAAGATCCAATGTGCCCAGCGCTGTTCGACCTTTAGCTTTTACGCCCTCGGTGTAACAGTCTACGGGTTCACCGACGGCGTTGCCGTCGATCAGGGTCTGAACGATGCTGTAGTCTTTGGCGGTGGTGAAGTAGACGACCAGAGTGAATTTGCCTGCTGCCTGGACCGGAAGTTCCAGCGAGGCCTCCGCGCCAGCCTTGTTGCCGGTGAACCAGAACTGCGAGTCTCCGCTCCAGTCATGACCGAAGCCAGACATGTCCTGATTCGAGGTATCGCCGTCTTTGTGATCGAGAACTTTCAGCCCCTCTCCCTCTACGCTGAAGGGGTAGCGGGTTTTCAGCAGCCGTATATAGTCCAGCACGAGCGTTGGGGGCATGGCGCCTGCCGGGTCGTCGCCCTTGTAGAGGAGCGTCAGCAGATGATCTCCGGCGGTAAGGCGCAGGTTGTCTCCTAGCCGCACATTCTTCCGTCCATCGGTCGCCTTGTCGGCGGTGTCGATCGGCGTCAGTGGGTCCATCGTGTCGATCTGCGCCGCGATCTTTGCGCTGTTGTGCAGACGCCCGACTCCGATTTCGAGCGCGTAGTCGCCCTCCACTCCGACCGTGATCGGCAGTTTGAGGTAGGAGGTCGGCGTCTTCGGGCTCCACTGCAGAGCGCTGTAGCCGCTGAAGGCGGCGTTGAGCGCAGGAACGGTCAGCGTCTCTTTCCCGCCGGTATCGGCACGCGCCGCCATGCTCTCCGCCTCGATCACGCCGCGCTCCTTTTTGCTGGGTTCGAGCTTGATATAGTCGAGATAGAGGGTTTTACCGGTCGGCACATCGAGCGTTCCCACATGATCGCCCTTCAGGAGTTTGACCAGGGTCGAAATGTCGCTGCGCCCGTTCTCGTGCGGCTTGGGAGCTTCAAATTTACCCGCATCGGTCGGGCTCTGATCCAGGGCGATCTTCACTTCGGTCGGACTATCGGGCAGGAACAGCGACGAGAAGGAGAGCCGATAGTAGTCGTCCGCAGGCGCGGCGAATTTGAAACTCGCGCCGCTTCCTGAAATCGCCGCCAGTTTGCCGCCGCTCGCCTCGTTCGTCAGGAGCGAGTCGTCGGTGATTTTGGCGCTTCCCCCTGTCCAGGTCAACGTCTCCGCCTCCAGCACACCGCTGGTCTGGATGCTGGCCGGGGTCAACTGCTTCGGATCGATGGGCGACCAGTCGTGGGCGGCGGAGTCTTGATACCAGAACGCCACGCAGGAGTAGTCGGCTCCCGGATAGTCGTTGGTGCCGCCGTGCTCGATGTCCACTTTGAGGGCGCGCTGGAACGGCACACAGTCCGTGATTTGATAGCGGTAGGCGGCGATGCGGGAGAACTCGTCGCTCTTCACGGTACAGCCGTGGTAGGCCAAGCTGAATGGCCCCTCATCGAAGTACCAGCCGCCCGTATAGAAGTCTTCGGTGCCAGTGCCGTGGATCGAGGGGAACGTGTCGTCGTCCGTCGTGAACTTCTCGTCGCCCTCCAGGAACCCGATGCCGTGGCTGCCCTGCATGTCGGTATGCTCCCCGACGTAGAGGCCGCGCCCGGTGGTCTGGAGAATATGGAAATGCTCGCCGGTGACGGTGGTCTGACGATGCCACTGCGCATGGAAGTAACCGACATCCGGCAACGCCGTCTTCAACTTGTTGTAGTCGATACTCCAAACGACTTGCGCGAGAGGCTGAGTGCCCAGATTGGCCAGTTCGAACCTCGCATGCTTGCCGAAGGGCATCGGCCAGTAGCAGACATAGTCGGTATCCGTCATCGCGGCAGGCAGCGATTTGTAACGCTGATCCCCGAAGGCGATCCCAAAAAAGTCGCCGACCGGGGCCTCGATCCCTGGCTTCTTCGCATTGTCCCAGTAGACTCGCAGCGCCGTCTGTCGCAGGCTCAGTCGGCTCGCAGGCATCACTTTCAGATGGATCGCCTCGATCTCCCCCGCACCCCCGATGTTCGAGAACGCCTTGACCTCTCCCGGCTTGAGCGCGAATGTGCCGTGCATCTTTTTTACCGTGGGAAGAACGTCCTTGGGATCGTTCCCCAGATGATTCCACTGCGCGATGATTTTGTCCAGGTTGGTTTTGTCCTCGGCAGACAGTTCGCGTGTGAAGGTTTGGATCGGAGTACCGTCCGGGTAGAGCTGGTACTGAACATGATAGTACAGCGCGCCGGGATCGGTCACTTCGATGCGGCAGCTCTTCTGGAAAGGCATGGGGAAGAACGAGAACCAGCCCCCGCTCTTATGCCCGACGACTGGCGCGGCAAACGGCGCGACCTTACCGAGAAAAAGATCCTGCATCGGGCAGTCGATCGTCGGAGCGGCCTCACCGTCGAAGAAGATCTTCAGATGCCCCGCCGCATTGGCGGACCAGAACCGATAGATACAGCCTGGCCCACGAATATCGGAGAGGATCGCTTTGTTCCCCTCTTTGCGCAGATAGTGGTCGGCATCGCCATTTCCCCCGCTGTGTTCATAGCTGGAGTCCATCACGCACTTCGTATCGCGCAGAGTCGGCAAGAGATCGAAGCGCGCCATCAGCGCCAGGCCATACGGCAGCGCCGGAGAGTGCGGCACCCTGGCGCGCGGTGTCTGCGAGTAAGTCGAACCTGGCCCGTCGATCGGTGTCGGTTTCGCGGGCGGTGGGGTCTGCGCCACCGCCCCTTTGACCAACAACACCACACTAACGCACGCCACCATCGCTCCGATAGCGGATCGCACAAAGAAACGTAGTTCTGGATAACAGCCAAGATAGCTCATGAAATAGATCCCTCTGGGGTAGACGGCGCTGAAAATTGGCTCTCTGCGAACTTCGGATAGCCTGGAGAGAATCCCTACAGTGGGACGCCGCCCTTGTCTACGTTGTCCTTGGTAAACCGTCGGGTGCCGAGAATGATGTTTTTAGGGACCTTCTGGCCGGTCAGGATCTTGAGAGCGTTTTCGATCGCTTCGGGGCCACCGGTCGGGTACTGGAACGTGGCGGTCAAAATGCCGGTTTTGACGTAGCGGACGCCTTCGGTAGGCAGAGAGTCGATGCCGATGAATTTGATCTGCTTTTCGCGGCCCTTGCCTTCCTGTTTCGCGGCCTGGTAGGCTCCGTGCGAACTGGGATCGTTCTGGCCGTAGACCGCATCGATCTTGGGAAAACGAGAGAGAGCGGATGCCATTTCACGCTGCGCGTTCGGCTCCATCCACTGACAGTCCACCGATTCGAGAATCTTGATATGGGAGCCTTTGATGCCGTCCATGAAACCGTCGTGGCGCTCTTTAGCCGGTGAAGAGGTTCCCAGGCCCTGAATCTCTATGATGTTGCCATTGCCGCCGAGCAGTTGAGCCAGGTACTTGCCGGCTTCGCGCCCAATCTTGACATTGTCGCCACCGATGAAACAGGTGTACTTGTCGCCCTGGATCTTGCGGTCCAGCACGATCACCGGAATGCCCGCAGCCATGGCTTCTGTCACGGGTCGCGTCAGGGGGCGCGCCTCTTTGGGGCTGATGAGGATCAGATTCACCCGTTGCTGCACGAACTCGCGCATCTGGGCCTGCTGCGTTTCACTGCTGCCCTGGGCATCCCGATAGATGATTTTCAGTTCGGGATGTTTGGCCGCTGCGGCTTCGATGTCGTGGTTCATCTGCACACGGTAGGGTTCGCCCAGGTTGCACTGCGACATTCCAATGGTATAGGTCTTCCGCGCAGCATGGGCGGCAGGGTCCGCGCCGCCGGGAAGCCGGGGTGATCTCGCTTCGCTGCTGGTGCTGCGTCCGAAGAGGAGAAAGCAGGCGACTGCGCCCATAAATGCGAACTTCATCGTTTTCATGTTTTAGCTCCGTTTCTGTCTTTGAATAAGGACTGCCACCAGAATGATACCGGCTTGAATAATCATGCGCGGCGCGATGGCGACTGCGTTCAGGCTGAGAATTTTGTTGATGTAGGCGATGATCAGAACGCCGATGAGGGTGAACGCCATGCCGCCGCGCCCACCCGCGAGGCTGGTCCCCCCGATGACGACGGCGGCGATGGCATCGAGTTCGAACGAAGTTCCTGCTTCCGGATCGCCGAAGTCCTGCCTGCAGGCGTTGACGACTCCCGCCAGCGCCGCAAAACCGGCACAGAGGGCATAGGCGATGATCTTGATACGCCCGACCGCCATTCCGCTGAGGCGCGCCGCATCCTCGTTGCCGCCAATCGCGTAGAGGTTGCGGCCGAAGGTAGAGCGAGCGACGAGGACCGCCATGAGTAGAATGCAGATCAGAAACAGCACAGCGGCAGGTTTGATTCCGACGTGAGGAAGCGACTGGCACATCCAGTTAAAGAAGGGAGGCGTGTCGTCCTGAAGTTTGTACCAGGGCATTGCGGCGGGCGCCACTTTGATCCCTCCGGAGACCAGTTTGGCCAGACCACGCGCCGCCGTCATCATCGCAAGGGTCACCACGAAGGGCTGTATGCGAAACCGTGAAATCAACAGCCCGTTGAGCGTCCCGGCCGCCAGACCGAACAGCACGACCGTCGCAATGGACGGAGCGATCCCCCAACCTTTCCCGATCGTCAGCAGGGCGAACATGGTTGCGGAGCAGCCCAGTATGGAACCGACCGAGAGATCGATCCCGGAGGTCAGGATCACCAGCGTCATCCCCGTCGCAAGCAAACCGTATTCACAGTACTCGTAGAGAATGTCGAGTTGGGTACGCCAGGAAAGAAAGATCGACCGACCGGTATCGGCGGCGTGGGGGGTGTAGATACAGCCCAAAATAAACACTAGGACGAAGGCGAGCAGACCGCGATACTGACTCAACTGCTCCCATCGGTTCCGGTTGGTTTGCTCCGTCGCTTCTCCAGCCAAATCGCTTCCTCCTCTATCCACCGAGCCGTATTGTACGGACAGGCACGGGCCCCCTGTTCCATACTCTTGCAAAAAGGAGGCATGAGGCACGCATTCGGATCGCTTACGTTGCCACTCTATTTCGAGGAAAGACCGTCTTTCTCCTCTCCCCGCATGCAAATGGGGGGTGGATTATGTTTATGAGATCTTCCTACGGCCGTGTTATCGGGGCTCAAACCCCGCGCTGAAATGGGAAGGAAGGAACCGATCAAAGAGGGAACTGTACTGCGTTGATATCGACGGATAGTGCCACAATCTATCATACACTCGGAGGAGGACATATATGCGACGGATCGGACTTGCACCTGTTATTCTTTTTCCTTTTTGCCTGCTCCTATGCTGCACGGCTTGCAACCCCGTCCTGGCGTCACCACCGCAGGACAAGGCTTTGATTGCGGCCATCGACAAACAGGACCCGGTTCGGGTGAATGCGCTGCTGGCGGCGGGAGCCGATCCCAATGCGAAGACTGCGGACGACGACAGCCGCACCGCTCTGGATCACGCCGCCGAGGTTGGATCGACGCCGATCTGTGAGGCGCTACTCAAAAAGGGGGCTCGGGTCGATGGAGATCCGGATGCGCGGATGACACCGCTCTTCCGTGCCGCCGCCAACAAACATGCCTCTGTTGTCAAATTGTTACTCGAACATGGCGCAAATGCGAACGCGGTTGCAGGAATCTATGGCTCCGCTCTGAGCGTCGCCGGCACGACAGGGCAACTCGACGTGATGCAGATGCTGCTGGACCGGGGAGCGAACCTCCAGTTGGACAGAAAGACCGGCAACTTTCCGTTGGCGGCAGCCGCAGCGGAAGGGCAAAAGGCGGCCGTAGAGTGGCTTCTGACCCATGGAGCACGGATCGACGACGTGGGCGAAGACGGCGCCTCCACGCTCATAACGGCGGCGACCGCAGGCCGTCTCGACATCGTCGATCTGCTTGTCGCACGCGGGGCTCAAGTCAATCTCGATGACACTTCCGGTAATACCGCGCTCGAACTGGCCAAAGGCCCGCAACGTGCAGCCATCATCGCCGCACTGAGGAAGGCAGGCACAAAAGACCCCGTTCCCACTCTCTTTCGTGCTGTCAAGAAGAACGACACTCGCATGCTGCGCGAACTGCTGGGAAATGGCGCGGACCCGAACGAACAGGATACAGTCGGCAGAACGCCCCTCTTCTACAGTATGGATCATCTGGACTTTGTCGTTCTCAAAGCGCTGTTGGAGAGCGGGGTGGACCCGAACGCACGCGACAAACAGGGCGTAACACCGCTCAGCGTGGCAAAGGAGGACCACATAAGCGCGGTCGAGCCGCTGCTCGCGGCCGGCGCCTATGCCCTGGAACTGGAGATGAGCGCCGCCATTCAAGAGAACGACATCAAGGCGGTCACAGCTTTGCTGGACGCAAAAGCGGACCCTAACAGCACCGACCTTCAGGGCCGTTCTCCGCTCGAAAATGCCTTAAACGCAGGCCATCCGGAGATATTGCGTCTGCTTGTGAGCCGGAGAGCAAATGTCAATGCCGTGGATAAGGATGAGTGGACGCCTCTGAGGATGGCTGTCAGCAACGGCAACCTCGCCGATGTGCGTTTCCTCCTAGAAAATGGCGCTGACGCGAAGGCCATCTCCTCGGACGGCCAGAATGTTCTCATGTTTGCGCAGAAACCGGGCTCTCTCGAACTGATACGACTGCTTGTCGAACACGGCGCTTCGGTAAGGGGCAGGATCAAGGATAATAACCGCAGCGTCTTCGAAATGCTGGCGGAGTCGGCCGATGCGCCGACGATCCAATTTTTGCTAGACAACGGCGCTGGCCCGGACATCAATAGCAAAGACACAGACGGCGGGACACCTCTGGCAGGGGCGGCACGGGGCGGAAATTTGGAGGTGGTTCAACTGCTGCTGGCAAAGGGGGCCGACATCAATACGGTCGACTCGGCGGGGGACACGCCCGTCCATCATGCCGTTTTCGGCATGAGTGGGGCAAAAGAGGAGGCTTCTCGGGAAAGGGCCAGAGAGAGAAGGGCTGCCAAGGCGACGCTTGGCGGCGCAAAAGCGCCCGCTGTTCTGGAGAAGCCTCGCGACCGTGTCGCGGACGGCGCAGCTGTGATCGGGCTCCTCGCAAAGCATGGGGCCAATCTGGAGATCAGGGACAAAGCCGGAAAGACGCCAATGGCAGTCGCTCTGGAGGGGGACGCGCCGGAAGCCCTGGACGCGTTGAGGCGGGAGGGTGCGCACTTTCCCAAGCCCCAGAGCCCGCAAAGCCTCGTGGCAGCAGCCCAGGACGACGATCTCGACGGCGTCCATAAACTGCTTGCAAAGGGGGCGAACCCCAATGCAGCCGACAAGTTCGGCTTCACTCCCCTGGCGCTCGCTGCCTTGCGGGGTGACCTCGATATTGTCAAAGAACTGCTCCTTCATGGAGCGAAGCCGGACTACCGCGTGAAAGATGAAAACGGTATTTTGTCCACGACACCGCTGCTGCTGGCGGCGGAGCAGGGCAATAACGAGATCGTGAAACTGCTGCTGAAGCATGGCGCGAATGCCAACATTCCTCTGAGCGAATACGACTTCCTGTTGTATGAAGTCGTCGGCAAAGGCCACGGAGATACGTTAAGGATCCTGTTAGAGACTGGGATGGACGTCAATGCAGGAGAAAAGTACGGTCAAACGCCTCTGATGCGCGCTGCTGGCTTGATCGGTGGCGAGGATACCGTGCGCCTGCTGCTGGCGAAAGGCGCGCATGTGAACGGCAAATTCGCCTCGGGAATCACGCCGCTTATGAAGGCAGCAGAGGCGGGACGGGGCGACAACGTCCATGCCATGTTGCGTGCTGGAGCCGATATAAAGGCGCACTCCGACGAGGGAGAGACGGTCCTCATGTATGCCGTCAAGAGCGGGCAGATAGATGTCGTGCATCTCGTTCTCGGCGCATCGATGGCAGCCCACCTAGATATCAATGCCCGCGATAAGCAGAACAAGACGGCGCTTTCCCTTGCGCTGGATCAGCATTTCGAGGAGATCGCACGTGTTTTGAAAGAGTCAGGAGCAAAAGAGTGATGAGGAGACGATAGAAGGCGACGATCGGGTCCGTTGTAGCGCTGTGCCTTGCCGCCCTTGCGGTACAGGCATACGCGCAAAAACCAACGAAGAGTGCGCATAAATCGAGTGTGCAGGCAGCTCCCACCAAAGCCCAACTCAATGCGGCGCTGGGCGTGGCCGTTCGCAAGCGGAATTCCGACCGCGTACAGGATCTGCTGAAACGTGGCGCGGATCCCAATCTCCTCAGCGAAGGCAGTCCTGTCGTGGTTCTAGCCGCATCAGGCGGCATTGTCTTAGAAGCAAGGCCAGAGACGATGAAAGGAGATTACGACTCGGTCGAGGCGCTCCTCGACGCGGGCGCAAAACCGGATGCCGCTAATAGTAGCGGGGAGACAGCGCTGTGGAAAGCGGCAGAGAACGGCAACCGGGAACTGTGCGATTTGCTTCTCGCCCATCATGCATCCGTCGATCTGGCGAACAAAGACGGCATGACTCCCCTGATGACCGCCGCAGGCGCCGCCGGTTACGAAGTGATCGATCTGCTTTTGGCGCATCATGCCAATCCAAACGCACGTTCGCTCCAGGGAATGACTCCCCTGGCCGCTCTCTTGATCGGTCATGGGGATATTATGATAGCCGCAGTGTTGGGGGATGCGCTTAACGCCCCGATGAAATACCTTGTCTACCAGAAGCTGCTCGAAGCCGGAGCAGATGTGAAAGTGAGAATGGAGGACGGCACCGGACTGTTCACGATCGCTTCTGCCGTGGGCGACCTCGCTTTTGTACGCATTCTTCTGGATAAGGGAGCGGACATCAATGAAAGGGACAAAAAAGGAGACACGCCTCTCCTGCTTACGACTCTCCAAGGCAAAGTTCCCATGGCACGCTTTCTGCTGGCACATGGCGCCGATCCTAATCTTGGAACCTCCGACGGATTGACGCCGCTCATGACCGCAGTTTATAAAGGAAACTTTGCCCTCGTACAGATGCTGTTAGCCAAAGGCGCGAACCCATCTGCCCGGGCTCAGGAAGGTACGACTGCACTGAAAGTCGCCGACGCTAAAAAACTCACCGCCCTCAAGAAACTATTGCTCGCAGCAGGGGCAAAGGAGTAGTGGATCCGTTCGTTGGCTTCGCACGCAAGAAGTCTCTTCCCGCCTTGAGATGATGGCGAGATGCAAACAAGTTGCACAGCACTGTTCCTGGAGCAAATTGACGATTTCATTGGCCGTATAAGCGTGGGATGGGGCGAGCAGAAAGGCTGCCGACAGGCTAAACCGAATTGATGTCTACCTCTTCACCGCATCGATTGCATTTCTGATAGGTGATCTCGTAGTCATACCCATCCCCGCCGTCATAAGTCCGCGTGAATATTTCGGGAGAGGCATCATGACGATATTGGTACTCGAAAAGGCCGCATTTGACGCACATTCGGACCACCCTGCAGACAATTATGGGATCGTCATCCTCCCAGCCTTTCGGGCGACTTCCTTCGGGAAAGGGTTTCCAGGAGTTATATTTGTGCGTACAGAACCAGGAGAGTATAGACACCGTTATTCCCTTCTTGCGTACCAAAGGCGCAGCCCTCCCAATTAGGGTCGAACGTGGATGAAATCTCGGCTTGGGAGAAACCATTCCACCACATAAGCGCCGTTGAGACGGTAGATCTGACTGACACCCTGGTGCATTCCCACATAGATGTCACCGGCAGAGCTTACCGCGATCGAGTGCGGAGAGAGTCCGTCCCAAAACGCATTCGATACCAGAACCGTCAGAGTCTTGTCCGTTTGGACGCGGATCAGAGCATCGGTCGCGCAGATAAGAAAGTTGCCTTCCTGGTCGAACATGCCCACTTCGGGAGCGTGCCCCAGATCGACAAACGAGCTGGACAACCACTGCCCCTGCCCATTCCGTTGGATCTGAACGATCTGACCTCGGGATCGGTTTCCCTGCACCAGGCCTTCCAGCGCGAAAATCTCGCCCCGTTTCGTCGGCAGGAATTGACGCACCTGATCTTTCGAGATCTGATAACGCTGTCTCCCGTCCGCAGAATACCACCACAAGCCCCCGCTTCCGTCTCCGGGATTGAACGAGATCAACCATCCGTCGGACACCGGAACAGAATGGATCTCGCCTGGCTCCGGGTGTGCACTGCGGTTCTTCTTAACCAGGGCGGGCAAGGCTGCCGCCTCTTCCGCCTTCCGATTGCGCAGATGCGCGGCAGGCAGTCCGCCCTTGATCTCTACCTGCCACTCGTATTCCGAAGCGGCAGCGGTATTCCACATATCCGACCCAACCTTGGGTGGCGATACCTTAATCCAGTCCGAGATATACTCCGGCATCGCAGGCTTCTGGACCGCGCCCATGCCAGGTGAGAAAGTCAATGTCATGCAAAACAAGAACCAGGAATACAGAAACATGATCGGCCTCCCTTTCCCATAGAGCTTGCGTCTACATTTTCCTTACGCAACCTCAGTAGATCCAAGTTTCGTGTTTGACAGGCAGACGATTCAACTCGGCGCGATAGAGCTGCCAGCGGGGCATAAACTGGTCCATGAGCGCGATGAAACGACGGTTGTGCGTGGGTTCCAGGAGGTGGATCATCTCGTGAACCACGATATATTCGAGGCAGGCAGGCGGCTTCTTCGCGAGATCTGTATTCAAGCGGACAGAGCCAGAACGCGGGCTGCAACTGCCCCATTTCGTCTTCATTCTCTGCACAAAGCACTTTTCCACCTTGACGGCCATCACCGGCTCCCATTTTGCGATCAGGGGCAAAACGGCGACTTTGAGCGCGTCACGATACCACTCTTCCAGAATCTCTTGCTTCCGCTCCTCAGTGGTGGCGGGGCGAACTTGCAGCAGAATCTGATGGTGCTGCAACTCTACAGCCGGCGCGGCCTCTTTCTCGATCACTTTGAGCAGGTAGCGTTTGCCCCAGAAGTAGTGGCTTTCCCGATCCAGGTATTCGCGGGGCGTTTCGCGTTCCTGGTCGCAGAGTTTCTTCTGTTGCTGCCGAATCCAGCCCAGTTTGGAGAGCGCGAAGAGACGGATGGTGTCATCTTCCATGCGCAAAGGCGCAGAGATCCGCACTTTACCGGTCGGCGGATAGATGCTGAGATGGATGTTCTTGATATCTTTCTTCACGACATCGACAAGGATGTCGCCCAGGGCGATCTGCGTAACCATCAGTACTCTCTCTGCTGAACGAGGATAGGAAAGATTCCAGCTACCGCCTTGTGATCCTGCAACACTTCATAGAGCGCTCGTCTGATCTCGTTCTCGCGGGCGGTGTGGCCTCGCCAATCGGCATGGCGCACTCGTTTGACGCTCTGGTCGATCTTCTGCGCCAGTTCCAGCGCCCGATCTTTGAGCGCAGTTTCGGTGGCAGGGTTTGGAGTGGTTGGGTCGTAGGCGTTGTGCTGGGACATCTCCTGGCAGAGGTTGCTGTAGAGGGCGCGTTTGCCGGGCGTGTTCAACTCTGTCGGGGTGTCCTCCGCCTGACCCGCCTGCACGCGCTTCGTGAGTTGGGCGATCAGCAGCAAGTACTCTTCATATTCGATGGCTTTGGCGCGACGGGTCGCGATGATCTCATCCAGCAAAGCTGACATCTTGTCGTAGAAGGCCGGATCGTTGAGGTGCTCTTTGATGATCTTGCGGCGGACATTGTTCTCGATGGTTTCGGCGACGGCTTGCGGACTGGTTCTGATGCCTTCCGGCAGGCCGTCGATGGCAGCGTCGATGCCGCGTGTGGCGATCAGTTCCAGCAGGGGCATGGTGTCGAAGGGCGAGATCTTACGTGGTTCGTCGGCTTCGATGTAGGTGTCGATCAGATGCCGCATATCCGCTTCAAACGGTTTCAGGTCGAGGCTCTCGCCACTGGCTTTCCGGACGATCTCCCGCAGGGCGAGGGTGGTTTTGAGCTCCTGCTGAAGGGCGAGAATTTCGGCGGGCAGATAGTCGGCTGCTTCCAGTTCGTCCGAGATATTGGCGAAGGCGCGCACCAGCGCGACCGTCGCCTTGTAGAGCGCCACGCGCTGCGGTTCGTGCGCTTTCAGGTCGTCCGAAATCTCGGTATTGCCGCAGAAATAGTGGATATGTTCGAGGTCGGTCTTGGGCGATTCCACCGGTTCGCAGAGATACTTGATCGTCTCCCGCGCAAGTTCTAACCGTTCACGGCCTTTCTTCAGGCGGTCGTTGAGCAGAATGTTGGGATCACTGTCGCCGGTTTCGCTCACATCTAGTTCGGAGGTATAGACGGCAAGGGCGTTCTCGACGTTCTTGAAGAGGTCTTTGTAGTCCACGATATAGCCGAAATCTTTGTCTTCGCCATCGAGTCGGTTGGTGCGACAGATCGCCTGGAACAGCCCGTGGTCGTTCATGCTCTTGTCGATATAGAGATAGGTGCAGCTTGGCGCATCGAAGCCGGTGAGCAGTTTGTCCACGACGATCAGCAGTTTCATCAGAGCAGGCTCTTTTTTGAACTTCTCCTTGGCGTATTCCTCGTAGGTCTCGGTCTTGTTCATACCGGGGTTCGCGCTGACAGGTTTGAGCAGTTCGGTGTAGGTGTTGTAGATAAACTCCTTGTCCGTCTCGGTGTTCGCGCCGGTAGCTTCGGTGGTGATGTCTTTGGTCTGCGGATCGTAGGAGGTGATGACCGCGCACTGGCCTTTGAAAGCGGTCTTCTGGAACAGGGTGTAGTATTTGCAGGCTTCGTAGATGCTGGAGGCAACCAGCATGGCGTTGCCCCGGTCGTCGTTGAGGCGACGTTTGACGGCGAAATCGAAAACGATGTCCTCCACGACCCGGTCCATGCGTGATTTCGAACTCAGCACGCGCTGCATCGTGCCCCACTGCTTTTTAAGTTCGTCCTTCTGCCAGTCGTTGAGGCCCTTGGTCTTGGCGTCGAACCAGGCGTCGATCTTCGCTTGAGAGCCCAGTTTCTGGTCGATGTCACGCGCCTCGTAGATCAGGTCGAGAATGACGCGGTCTTCCACGGCTTCATTGAACTTGTAGGTGTGGATATAGTGGCCGAAGATTTCGAGGCTGGTCTGTTTGTCCGTTTTGAGCAGGGGCGTGCCGGTGAAGCCGATAAAGACCGCATCGGGCATGAGCGCGGCCATGGTGCGGTGCAGTTTGCCGCTCTGGGTGCGGTGACACTCGTCCACGAAGACGTAGATCTCCCCCACGGTCGGACTGGGCTGCGCTTTCAGGTCGCTGATAAACTGCTCGAAGTTGTCGACACCCTTCTTGCCGAACTT
>JAYUMV010000400.1:0-9576 GCA_043762265.1 Chthonomonadaceae bacterium
GGTACATGGTGATCGTCGAACTTCTTTTTCCACTCGACGGTTTTGATGCCGAGGAAGCAGAAGGAGAACATGATCGTGATCGCCAGGAACAACATCTGCTTCAGGCGGTTTTTCATCTGCGCGTGATAGACGGCCATCGCCATGGTCAGACTGCTGGTCAGCAGCACCATGGTGTTGATGCCTCCTGCCAATACATTCAGATGGTGATGAACTTCCAGGAAAACCCCTGGATTCTCACGGCGATAGATGGTATAGGCCAGGAACAGAGCCCCGAAGAACATGATCTCAGTGACCAGGAAGGTCCACATTCCGACCACGTAGGACTCGTTTTGCTGATCCATATCCTGGAACTGATGTTGCAGCGCCGGATCATGATAATGTCCGTGTTCCTCTGCCACTTCCACACTCATAATACACTCTCCTGAAATTGGCTTCGCCAATGTGTCGGTGACAGGCGTCAGTCTGCGGCAGGATGTCCCTGCGGGTGACCCTCTTCCGCATCGCGAGCGGCTTCTTCCCGTACGGCCGGGCCTGCTCCGGGCATCTCTGCGCGCTCTGCCTGAGCGCCCTCTTCCACGCCGTAGTCCTCATGGTCGTCGTAGGCATACGCTTCCCACGTGACCACTGGGATCTCATGGAAGTTCTCCATCGGCGGCGGCGAAGTGGTCATCCACTCCAGGCCGACTGCGCCCCAGGGATTGTCTCCCGCTTTGGGACCGTATTTCAGCGACCAGATAAAGTAGACGAGCGGGATACCGTAGCCGACTGCGAGCACCGAAGCGCCCGCCGACGAAAGCACATGCCAGACCTGATACTCTGCCGGGTAGTAGTGGTAGCGGCGCGGCATACCGAGGTAGCCGACGATGAACTGCGGCAGGAAGGTCAGGTTGAACCCGAGGAACGAGATGGCTGCGGCCAGTTTGGCCCAGCCTTCGGGATACATGCGCCCTGTGATCTTAGGCCACCAGAAATGCAATCCGCCCAGATAGCCCAGCGTTGCGCCGCCTACCATGACGAAGTGGAAGTGCGCCACCACGAAATAGGTCATGTTCAGGTGGATATCCATCGCCAGTGAGGCGAGGTAGAGGCCGGTCAGCCCTCCGACGGTGAACAGGCCGATGAAGCCCATCGCGTAGAGCATGGGGGCCGTAAACCAGACCTGGCCTTTGTAGATCGTCGCGGTCCAGTTGAACACTTTGATGGCCGAAGGCACGGCCACAATGAAGCTCAGGGCCGAGAACACCATTCCGGTGTACATCGATTGCCCGGTCACGAACATGTGGTGGCCCCACACCAGGAAGCCGAAGACGCCGATCGCGATGGACGAGAACGCCACGAAGCTGTAGCCGAAGATCCTCTTGCGGGAGAAGCAGGCGATGATCTCGCTGACGATTCCCATCGAGGGCAGGATCATGATATAGACAGCCGGGTGTGAGTAGAACCAGAACATGTGCTGGAACAGGATCGGGTCGCCGCCTAGAGCCGGGTTGAAGATCCCCAGATGCAGCAGCCGCTCCACGACGACTAGCGCCAGCGTGATCGCGACGACCGGCGTTCCCAGGATGATGACGACGCTCGTAGCGTAGTGCGCCCAGATGAAGAGCGGCAGACGGAACCAGGTCAAGCCCGGCGCGCGCATCTTGTGGATCGTCACGATGAAGTTGATGCCCGTCAAAATGGACGAGAAACCGGCGATAAAGATGCCGACAAGGGTCAGAGAGACGTTGCTGTTGCTGTAGACGCTGCTATACGGGGTATAGAAGGTCCAGCCAGTATCGACGCCGCCCATGATCATCGCCGCCAGCGCCAGCAGGCCGCCGATGGTATAGAGATACCAACTCAGCAGGTTCAGGCGCGGGAAGGCCAGGTCCTTCGCTCCAATCATCAGCGGGATGACGAAGTTCCCCAACGTCGCCGGAATAGAAGGCACCAGGAAGAAGAAGACCATCAGCACGCCGTGCATGGTGAACATCTTGTTGTAGACTTCCGAGGTCAACAACTGCCCGTGCGGCGAAGTCAACTCGATTCGGATCATCATGGCGGCGAAGCCGCCCAGCAGAAACATGATCGAGATGGAGATAAGGTAAAGAACGGCGATGCGTTTATGGTCGATCGTCAGGAGCCAGCTCTTGACGGTGTAGCTCCAGGTCAGGTAGTTCGGTTTCTGCTCCCCGGCGTATGCGGGGAGACTGGCAGGTGGCAGTGCGGTTGCGCTCATAGTGTGCTTCCTGTATTCCGGGTCGGCGCGGACGGAGAGGACATCGTCTGCGCTCCACTCTTCAATTTGAAAGCCGCAGAGGGCTTTCCGGAGGTAGTCGGGGGGGTGGCACCATCCGTCGCGGGCGGCGCACTGCCGTCTGGCGGAGCCGTGCCGTTCGCCGGGGTAGTCGTACCGCCGGTAGAGGGCGTCATGCCGTTCGGCAAAGTCGGTAAGCTGGTAGGGTGCGCCAGCGTCGTTGGAGCATCCGTATTAGGAACCCGCGATCCATTGATCGAAGCCGACCCGAGATTACCGCGAACCGTATGCAGCGAGGCCGAATTGCTGGCAACGCTGCTTAGCGATTTGATATAGACGATTAGATTGTGGACCTGCTCTTCGGTCAACTGGTCGTCGCGATAGGCCGGCATCGTCGTGACCTGCCCGTAACCTTCCAGCAGATGGTCTTCCGGCTTGCGGATCGCGCCCCGCAGATACTCGTCATCCGCAGTAACGATCTGGCCGCTCAAAAGTTTGCGCGGTCGGTTGTAGAGACCGAGCAGCGTAGGCGCGCGCACAGTATCCTGCCCGCCGTGGCAGTTGGAACAGGCGAGCGTGCTAAAAAGCTCCCGTCCCTGATCTGACGCTGTCTCGACCTTCTTCTTGTTCTCTCCCTGCCCGCCCGTCTTCAGCCACTCGGCGTAGTCGGTGGGGGTCATGACATAGACCCAGCCACCCATCTCGGAGTGGTTGGTGCCGCAGTACTCGGTGCAGAACAGATGGTACTTGCCGGGGCGCGTCGCCTCGAACCAGACCGTGTTGTAGCGGCCGGGAAGCGCATCGCGCTTGATACGGAAGGCAGGCACGTAGAAACCGTGGATGACATCCTGAGAGATCATCGTCAGCTTGAACGGTCGCCCGATCGGAACATGCAGCTCGTTGTTTTCGCGGATCCCGTTGGTGTGCTCGATATGCCACATCCAGCGCTTGCCGATCACGAAGATCTCCTCGGCATTCGCGGGCGGATTGTAGACCTGGGTATAGGGGATCATCGCCGCGAAGAAGACCATCAGGCCGAGTACGAGCGGGATAATCGACCAGGTCAGCTCCATCACGAGGTTGTGGTGCTGCGGGTTCTTACGATTGGCCTTACTGCCACGCTTGTAGCGAACGGCAAAAAAGAGCAGCAGGGAAAAGACGATCGCGGTGAAGAAAATCGTCAGCGCAGTCAGCACCAATCCCAGTGCATCTATCTGTTCGGAGAAGGTAGAGGCCCGCTCCGGTAAGAAGGGAAAATTCATCCAAACGCCTCCGGTTTCGAGGGCGGGTGTGTGTCTCACCCGTCACTATGGCGTTACGCCAACCGCCTGCTAAGAGACGGAAAATCTCTCACTTCACTTAGATCGTACTGGTCTTGGCCTTGGGATCCGGCAGATGCCCCAGAGCGATCATTTCGGCCTGACGCTGTTTCTCGAATCGGAACAGCATCACGATCGCACAACCTACGATCAACACCGTCAGGGTGCAGGTGAACTTGATGATACGGTCGATCGCGACTCCGTACCGGCTCGTCGTCGGATCGTAGTGCGAACAGAGCAGCGTGAACTTGTCCACCATCGAGCCTATCTTATTGTGCGAGGCATCGACCAGACACAGTTTCAAGTCTTTCGGCGAGTAGTCTACTCCGAGCAGGTAGCGCGAGACGCGCCCTTCCGGGGTGATGACCACGATGCCGACCGCATGCAGCGGCTGCTGCGTCTTCGGATCGATTATATACCGGAAACCGACCGCCTGCGCCAACTTGTGAATGTTGGCGTCGTCACCTGTCAGGAAACTCCAGCCCTGTTTCGCCTCGGGGCGGGGATAGAGATCCAGATAGTCCTTCTGTTTGGCGGAGGCCAAGGTCCAGGTCTCTTTCGGGTCGATGCTGAGCGTGACCGCATTGAACTCTTTGCCGGCGGTAAAGGAGATCGAATTGAAGGCCTTCGCCATTCCGTCCATCTCCAGGGTACACATCCCTGCGCAGCGGTAGAACGGCAGCGCGAGGACGACCGGCTTGCTGCCGAAATAGTCGCCGAGTTTGACCTTTTTGCCTGTCTGGTCCGTAAACGTCAGATCGAGCGGGACCTGTGCGTCCAGTTTCTGATCGATGCCGATATTCGCATCGGTATTCACATTGGGCTGTACGGGCGGCGACTGCGCGAGCGCCGGCCGCGTGCCGACAAACGTCAGAGTCGCCAGAGCGCAGACGAGCGACAGAGCGCTCAAGAACTGCCGAGATTTAGATTTGGATTCGATTTTGAACCGTCGGGTCATAAGAACCACCCCGTTCCTTTATACGTCCTACATGCCGGGCGTGTGGCGTGTGAAACTGGACTCGTCCATCGAGGCGCCATTGTCGGGTCCGACTTTGCCCTGTACCGGAGGCGCGGAGCCGTCCGGCAGCGGATTATCGACGAAGCCGCGATCGACAGCCGGCGGCGTGACATCGTTCTTCGCGTCTTCTGGGGTTTCGATCTTCAGCCCTTTGCCTGCGACGATTTCCATTGCGCGGCTGATCGGAATGAACTGCGCGTCCTTGCCATCGCCATCTTTCCATGTCCCATAACCGACTACACGTGCAGTCTCTCGACTGCGAAACTCTTTGATGTCTTTGACCGGGTCCGACTGGAGCTGCGGCACATCGGCAGGGAGCGGTTTGCGCACCAGCGCCGCCTCCGCGTTGTGACTGATGACCTGCTTGGTGAACTGCGGCACCAGCAGCGCGTAGAGACCCAGCACCACGATCGAGGTGATGCCGACAAACACGACCAGGGAAAAGACCCACTTCATCAGGACAGGGATCGAGATATCGCTATCTTCGTATCCGAGCTTTTCCGCATGTTCGGTCGAATGCACCGGTGTGGAATGTTCATCATGCATGGTGTGTCACCTCCCGATAGCCGTTCACGAACTGCGCAATCGGCAGAAGCGCGTTCCTGCTCAAGAAGTTTACGAACAGCGCGAACCAAAGACCTCCGAAAGCCACGACTGCCGCAAAGGCCAGCAGAACCATCCTGCCCGGAGATTCCGGGTGGAGGATCGGCAGAACCTGCCAGGTCAGATCGGTCAGCCGCATGAACATCAGCCAGAGCGCTACCCCCGAGAGCAGGCCGGGATAGCGTTTGGTCTTGCCGGAGAGCAGCGCCAGGAACGGCACGAAGAACTGGAAGATCACGATGAACGCGCCGACATAGAGCCAGAAACCCTGGAATCGATGCACGTAGAACACGATCTCCTGCGGCAGGTTGCCGTTCCAGATAATCAGCCACTGCGACAGCGAGAAGTAGGCCCAGACCATGGTCAGCATGAGCAGCATGTTGCCCCAGTCTTTGCGCACCGTCTCGGTAATGAGAATGCGGGTCCAGGGCGCACGGTCGGCAGCATAGCCCCGGCTGCCGATCAGCGTTACCAGTCCCATTACGGACATTGTCTGCGCAATGACGAACCAGACGCCGTAAATCGTAGAGTACCACTCCGGTTCGAGCGACATCACCCAGTCGAGTACTGCGAACGTGACGAGGATGATATGCACCAGGATCCCGAACGCCGCCATATTGGAACGCTTCTGCGCGTACTCTTCCAGCCCTGTCTCATCCTGCAGTTTCGACCAGCGCGTCAGCACCGCCGTATAGAAGGTCCAGAAGCCGAAGTAGATCAAACTGCGAATGGCCACCATGGGGACATTCATCATGACCGACCGATGCTGCAGCACGGCGCTCTCTGCGACCATCTGCGGATCGGCCCAGGGCCAGAGGAATTTGGCTCCCAGCAGCAGGATCGGTATCAACAGGATTCCCATGATCGGCAGGGTCTTTGCACCGGCTTCGAAAAGCCGCATGACTGGATAGCCCCAGTTCGACCGCACCACTGTCTGCAGGAGCATCAGCCCAAAACAGCCGATGGCGTAGCAGGTCCAGAGCAGCCAGCCGAAGAAGTAGGCTTGCCAGAACAGCTTCACGTCGAAGACGCCGTTGGCATCCTTCAGGAGGAGCGAGCCGCCCAGGAAGGCGAATACGCCCAGAACCGCGAGCACGGCGCCGATCTTACCCAGGCGACTTATGCCCGGAGGCATTGTTTCTTGTGTCGTCATAACTCCTCCGGTCTACTCCTTTGCCGCGCCAGTGTCCGGATGGGCGATCTTGTTCAGATCCTCCGGGCTGAGGTCGGCGGGCTGTGCGCTCTGACTGGTCTGCAGGACGCGGATGTAGGCGGCAATGGCCCAGCGATCCGGCTGTTCGACCTGAAACGCACGCGGCGTCATCGTGCCGTAGCCGTTGGTGATCACATCGTAAAAGTGTCCGATAGGCATCTTGCGCAGACGGTCGGTATGATAGTTGCCGACAGGGCGCTTCGAACTGAAGCCGCGCAGCGCGATCATGCCTTTGCCGTCGCCGACTTTGCCATGGCAGGGCGAACAGAAGATATCGAAGCGCTCTCGTCCACGCTCCAGCATCTTTTTCGTATCGTTGTCGAAGGCTTTGTAGGCGGCCATCGGAATGGTCTCGACATACTGCGCCCCGATCAGTTTTTCCCCGACGACCTGACCACCAGCATAGCCGGTAAAGTACTGTTCGTCGGTCTTCATGCCACCCCGGGCGATGGTATGGGCCACCGGCGGGCGCGAGGACGCGCCATCCGCGAAGAACTCACTGGCCGTCTGCGGCTTGGCTTTCTTCTGCACCCACATGTCGATGTGGCAGCCGGTCAGTAGGAACAGGGCGCCGGTCGTGGCCGCCAGCCCGAGAGCCGCTCGGCGCAATCGACCTTTACCAGATATGTTTTGTGTCACTTCCACCACGTTATCGCTCCACTTCCGAAACGTCCGACGGATGCAGGCTCTGCAGGAACTGCCAGGTATTCTCGTATTCAAACTTCGGGTCCGCCGCTTCGATGCAGAGGAAGAATTTATCCTGCGAAGCCCGCTCGAAGTTCTTCGCATTGAAGATTGAATGATAGGGGCGCGGCAACCCATTCATCAGCAGCATTCCGAAGACAGCTCCGAACGCGGTAAAGAGAATGGTCATCTCGTATCCCACTGGTATAAAAGAGACCCAGCTATGGAACGGCTTGCCGCCGATGTTCATCGGGTAGGACCATGCCCGCGTGACGATATCGACCGGCGCACGCTTCAGCAGCTTCTCGACGTAGGGCGAGGTTGTGGACCACTCCAGTCCATAACCGGAGATGAGGCCGATGATTCCGCAGATGAACATGGTCCACGGCACACGAATATCTTCTTTGGCGATCTTCTCAGCAAGGCCGTGGACCGGGAAGGGCGTATAGGCTTCGACAACGCGGTAACCCGCGTCGCGAATCTTATCCGCGGCTTCCAGGATGGCATCTGCATCATCGAATTCGGCCACCAGGCCGTAAACCGTTGAACTCATGGGCGTCACTCGCTACTCAGAATAGTGGACTGTTGCAAACTCTAGGAATGTGTCTCTTCGATGGCATGACCGGTACCTGCATGATCGTCGTGATCGTGGGCCTCGGCATGCTTTTTCTTGAACAGCAGTTCCTTCATCTCGAAGATGTTGATGATCGGCAGCACCCGCATGAACCCGAACATCAGGAAGATGAAGAAGCCCATGGTGCCAACGAATAGGGACCAGTCCCAGAAGGTCGGCGTGTAGTAACCCCACGACGAGGGGATATAGTCGCGATGCAGGCTGACCGGGATGATGACGAACCGCTCCAGCCACATACCGATACTGACGAACTGCGAGATGATGAATACTGCCACCAGGTTGCGCCGCACACTCCGCATCCAGAGCAACTGCGGGATGACCCCGTTACAGAGCAGCAGACCATAGTAGGTCAACTTATATGGCCCGGTAAAACGGTTCAGGATGATGGCCCACTCGTACTTGTCACCGCTGTACCAGCCGAAGAAGACTTCCAGGATATAGCCGTAGAAGACGATCAGGCCCGTCGTTAGCATGATCTTCGCCATCCAGTCGATGTGCGTCATGGTGATCATGTCTTTGAGACCGTACCAGGCGCGCACCGGGATGCCCACGGTCAGTACCATCGCGAAACCGGCGTAGACAGCGCCTGCGACGAAGTAGGGCGGGAAGATCGTGGTGTGCCAACCGGGCACGATTCCGACAGCAAAGTCGAAGGAGACGATCGTGTGTACCGAAAGCACCAGCGGCGCGGAGATACCGGCCAGGACCATATAGGCCGCCTCGTACCGCGACCAGTGGCGGGAGGCGCCGCGCCAACCGAGCGCGGGGATCGCGTAGACGACTCTCATGACTTTCGAGGTCGTCTTGTCGCGCAGCATCGCCAGATCCGGAATCAGGCCGACATACCAGAAGAGCAGAGAGACCGTGGCGTAGGTCGAGACCGCGAACACGTCCCAGAGCAGAGGGCTGCGGAACTGCGGCCACATTCCCAGAATGTTTGGCCCGATCGGGAGCAGCCAATAGTCGTTCCAGGGTCGGCCGGTATGCAGCAGCGGATAGAGTCCGGCGCAGGCGACCGCGAACAGGGTCATGGCTTCGGCGAAGCGGTTGATCGAGTTACGCCACTGCTGTTTCAGCAGCAGCAGAATCGCCGAGATCAGGGTTCCGGCGTGGCCGATACCGATCCACCAGACAAAGTTGATGATGTCGAAGCCCCACCCGACCGGCACGTTGACTCCGAAGATACCGATTCCCTTGTAGAGCAGCCAGGTGATGCTCATCAGCATCACGTTCAGCAGGAGGAAACCGATCCCGAAGGTCACGAGCCAGGCGTAAGGATGAACGCGTTGATTAAAAATCAGCGTCGAGATGCGGTCGCCGAGGCTCCCATAGGTATGGGTCTTCCCCGGCAGCATGCTATCGGTGACGAGATCTTCCTCATGCCCAACCGGTTGTGTTGTCTGTTCTATATCCACCGTGTTACTCCACCACCGGCGTGTCGAGGCCGTTCGGTACGTCCGATTGAATTGCCGGGTTCGGGTTTCGCAGTCGCGCCAGATAGGTCGTGCGGGGGCGCGTATTCAGTTCGCCGAGCATCATGTAGTTGGTCGGCAAGGCTTTCAGTTTCGCAACCAGGGTGGTCCTGTCGGCGATGTCGCCAAAGACGATGGCCTGGGTGGGGCAGGACTGCTGGCAAGCGGTGACCACTTCGCCGTCTTTGATCGCCCGACCCTCTTTCTTTGCGGTCTGGCGCGCGATATCGACTCGCTGCACGCAGTAGGAGCATTTCTCCATGACTCCGCGTCCGCGCACGGTCACTTCGGGGTTGGAGAGCAGTTGCAGCACCGGGCTGTCGTTGTTGCCGCGCAGTTTTTCCGGATCGGGCTGGCCCGCCGTGTACTTGTAGAAGTTGAACCGGCGCACTTTGTA
>JAYUMV010000401.1:0-32276 GCA_043762265.1 Chthonomonadaceae bacterium
AGACTCGGCAGCGCGATCCAGCCGAACGCCCCATGCTGACCCAGTGCATCCTGATGTTTCCAGAGGCACTGCAGCGTGCCGAACGCCCAGCGGAACCGCTGCTTGGCCAGGTTCCGCATCGTCTCCGGCGCTTCCGTATAGGCCATCGCGCCGCTCTCGTTCTCGATGCGCCAGCCTGCACGCCGTAGTTTCCAGGTCAGATCGGTGTCTTCAGCCAGGGTGTCGTGCGTGTAGCCGCCGACCTGTCGCACGGCCTCACGCCGCAGAGCGCCGACTGCGCCGGGCACGACGGTGATACAGTTCAAGAGGTCGTAGCCGCGTCGGTCGAAGTTCTGACTGGTGATATACTCCAGCGCCTGCCAGCGGGTCCAGATGTTATGCGTGTTGCCGACGCGCACATTTCCCGAAACCGCGCCTACTTTTGGGTCCGCGAAGTGGCGCACCAGCTTGCTGACGGTATCCGGCGCGAAGAGCGTATCGGCATCCAGAGAGATCAAGATCTCGCCTGTCGCCTCTTCAATTCCACGGTTCAGCGCCGTCGCCTTGCCGCCATTCTCCTTATGGACTACCAGCACACGGGGATCGTCGATAAACGCGCCGGACGCCACGGCAAACGTTTTATCCTTACTGCCGTCATCCACTACGATAACCTGCATACGCGGATAGCCGCAGTCCAGCAGCGACTGCACGGTCCTGATGATGACCTTCTCTTCGTTGTAAGCGGCGATCACTACGGAGACGGACGGCGTGAAATCGACCGGAAAGACGCGCAGCTGCTCCCGATGGCGCTGAATCAGCGCCAGCAGCACAAAGATCACGACGCGTGAGACGCCCAGCACGATCGACAGGGTAAACAGCGTCGTGAGCGTGCGCTGGAAAAGATAGCTGACCTCGAACACATATCGGTCGGCGCCGACCAGATAGATGTCGTTGCCGGTGACCGCAGGCATCAGTTTAGTCTTCGGCATATGGCTGATGTCGGCGACGGTGGTAAACGTGTAGCCCAACGCTCTGAGTTTCGTGATGATCTCCGGCAGAGCCCGGATAGTCCGGCTGCGGTCCGGCGGGTTCCCACCGGCATCGTGCAACAGAATGACGCTGCCCACATCCCGGTTAGTGACGACGCTGTTCACGATGTCGCGATAGTCACGTGGGCTGTTGAGATCCTCGATTAAATCCTCGGGCTTCGTCCCCGATTTGAGATTGGTCAGCCGCCAGTCCTGAGGATCATTCTTCTCTCCGACCGTGATATAGTTCATTCCGGCGGCGACCAGCATCGGCGAGACCTCTTTGCCGGTGCGCGGCTCGACGTCTCCTCCGTACGGCGGACGGAACAGAGTGGTGGAATGCCCCGTCACGGCCTGAATGACGCGCTGCGTCAGGGTCAACTCCAGACGTTGATGTTCCAGGCTAAGTGTATACAGATCCGGATGATCCCAGGAGTGGTTGCCGATCTCATGGCCTTCCTCCCACATCCGCCGTATCAGTCCCGGATTCTCCTCTGCCTGCTTGCCTACCACGAAGAAGGTTCCGGGCACCTTATAGCGCTTCAAAATATCCAGCACTTGCGGCGTCCAGGTCGAATCGGGGCCGTCATCGAAGGTCAGGACAACCTTCTTCTCGGGGTTGCCATCCCGCCCGCCGCCGTAGCGGCGCACCACCCATCCAGAGGGCAGCATGGGAGTGCCGTCTGCGTTCTTATGGTAGCTTTCGGAGAGGATCATGCCTGTTCTCGGGCTGCGGATAACGGTTCGGGCGCCTTCGGTCGGGCTGGCCTGGGGCTGCAGCAGTTCGCCGTCGCCTTCGAAATCGACCTGCCCCTGGCCCTTGTACTCGATCTTATCCAGTCCGCCGCTATCGACGATTTTTGCCCAGTCGGTATTCCAGAGCTCCGCCCGGAAAAACGTCCAAAGGCTGGGGTCTTCCGCTCCCATAAACCAGAGTGCGCCGCCGCGCACGCCGCGCGCCTTGCCGACCTGCAACTGGTTGAAGACGCTGACGGCGTCCTGCATCCAGACTTCGTGTTTTTCCTCTTGCGGGTTGCCTGCCGGATCGACTTTGGTCTCGCTATAGTGGAAGGTGGGGTTCAGGCTGTTCGGATCAAGCTGAATGACGGCGTCCGGTTGGCTCTCTTTGGCGATAATGACCGCGCTTTGATAAGTCGTCGAGTCCGCGCCCAGTTTGGGATCCCCTATGCGCCAGTCGTACCCTTGATTGCCGACTCCCATGACGATCTTTTCGCGTGGCACATCGCTGAGCAGAGCGCTAAGGCTTCGTTCCGTCCAGTCGATGCCAGCCACTGGTCCCGGCGGCATGCCGCCGGTATGCTGGTCGTAGAACATCGGAACGATCCAGTCGTTGTATTTTGCCAGGTTCGGGATGTCGAAAGTGTCGTTTTCCACTTGAACGTCCTGCGTGACCAGCAGGCCGTGGGGATGCAGGTCGGCATAGAGTTCGCGCATGAACTGTACCAGGTTGGCCCGATCCTCACCCGCGACCTCCTCGAAGTCGATATTGATGCCCTGGTACTTCTCGTGCAGCAGCCAGAGGCGCAACTGATGGATGACATTGGCACGGGCTTTGGGACTGCTCACTACCTGATGCAGCGCGATTGGATCGAAGTCGCCTCGACCCTCTTCTTCACTGCTGGTGCGGGTAAAGTTGTTGAACAGCGGCAGAACGGGCACTTTATGGTCATGGGCCAGTGGGGTGACATCGGACTGGTCGGTCTTCTGACGGGCATCTAGAAACGGCGTCGTTTTGGGGTCTACATAGTTCGTCCCAGCGGGTTTCAGGTGCAGCCACTCCGGAACCAGGTGCGTGATCGCCGCGATATTGCGGTGCAGAGAGGCGTTGGAGGTCTGTTCCCAGTTGACGTAGAAGCCGACGACGACGGGCGCCTTCGGGCCAGTAGGCATGGCCTCGCGGCGCTGTGCGTCCTTACGCCTGCGGTCTATGCGATCGTGGACATCCTTGGCAGCCAACTCCTTGCGGATCTTCTCTTCCTGCGCCTGTTTGTATTCCAATTGCCCCCGATCATGGGCATCCAGCGCCGGGTCCATATGCCCGAAGTCGCGCACTGCGACCACTCTCGGCAGCGCAGTGCGCGGCATCAGAGGCAGGGCGATCAGACTGACGATCAGCAGAAATGCGCCGCCGCCGACGAGAAACATGCCGGTAATGAGGCCACGCCGCACCCACGGCCAGCGCCTACGATCCGAGTCGTAGAAAACGGGAAAGGAAGGTTTGGGCGGAGCGCCTGGAGCAGAGGCGGAAGCCTCCGACTTCGGGGCGGCAGGAGAGGGCGATCCGTCGGGCGTGGCTTTGCCCGAAGAGGAAGGGATCTCAGTGTGTGATGGTTCGTTGTCCACGATGCACGGTCTCCAGATGCTGCGCCATTTCCGAAACGGTAACGAAACGATACCCGTCGCGGCGCAGGCGGGCGATCAGGTCGGGCAGAACTTGCAAGGTCGGCTCGATGCCGTCGTGCAGCAGAATGTCGGAACCGTTGTCAAGATCTTTCAGAACACGCGCTTCAATGACGTCCGGAGCCGGCTTTGCGAAATCGCCGGGGTCGTCCGTCCAGAAGATCGTCCGCATCTTCTCTTGTGCGGCAGCCTGGTAGACGACTGCCGTATGATGGCCACCAGGAGGGCGAAAACTGATCGGTTGGACCCCGCAGGCACGCCGAATAGCCTCATTCGCTTGCCGGATCTCTGCGCCCGCTTGTTCCGGTGTCAGTTTGTCCAGGTTCCTATGATGATACGTGTGATTGCCGACTTCGTGACCTTCGCGTGCGATCCGCGCGACCATCGTGGGCGCTTCGTCCACCTTCATCCCCACCAGGAAAAAAGTCGCTTTCACATGTTCCCGTTTCAGCAAGTCGAGCAGGCGCGTCGTAAAGGCCGGGTGCGGACCATCGTCAAAGGTGAGGGCCACCTCACGGCGAGACTTTTCTCCGCGCCAGAGGCTGACCAGGTGATCGCCCTGCCAGCGGTTGACAGCCTCCCCCGGTAAAACCCAGAGCAGAGGCCCTTTGGTATCCTTCGGGGCGGCAAGAGCCGTCTTTTGGGGAGATTGCGGTGGGTTCGAGGCGGAGCGCGTCACCGCGAGCATGAGTATCAAGCTTGCGACCGCCAATGAAGCCAGTGCGAACCGTCCTCTATGCCCGATTATTTCTTTACTCACGCCATCGCTCCCGCATCCACATTTTGACTTTTCTGCCCGGTTGGGTTATACTCTTGCACGGTTGCCTGTGCAGGGTGCAATCCTGCGCAACACTCTATTATACTGCATGACGCACGTCCCTTCCGCCTGCCCGCTGGGCTCCAGGCGCAGAACCCCGCAAATGATGTCCCTTCTCTTTACGTAAAAGAGGGTGGGACGCATTTCTGGGAAAGCCAGCGCCGTCCCGCGCGTGCCCCGACCACACAACCCCGGAGATTTTAGGAGGGAGAGACAGGATGCAAAAACGGCACACGCCGCAGAAGATTCGCGGCGCCCGCTTGCGTAGCGCGCTCGGTTTGACCGCCCTGACCCTGGCGCTGCTGCCTACCCTGGCGAACCGCACTTTCGCAGACGACCCCAGGCCGGGGCGCCTACCCGCAGCCAACGACATCCAGACGTTCGTGACGAAGTTAGACGATCTGGATGCCACGCTCAAAGTGACGCGATACGAGCCGCTGGAGTTGGAGAAGATCAGCCCGGACTTCAAGACCACCTACTCCGTGCGCAATCTTAATCTTCAGTTCAAGCAGCCCGACAAACTCCGCCTGGAAGGCCGCTCCGTCACCCGTGGCACAGCGCTGATGATCCTGAATGGAACGACGCGGTTCTATTCCGTGCCGAAGTTCCACATCAAAAAATCGGAGGATCTGGCGGGATCGCCCGGCAAACGGCAGTCGCTAATGGAGTACGCCGGACTGGTCGTTCCGGACACGCTCCATTTCATGCAGGCGCAGTTCGTTAAGGCAACATCGCTGAACGGCGCCGACACGGCGATCTTCGACCTGACCTATCAGGGCGCCGGAGCAGGCGGCTCCCACTACCGCGTCTGGATCGATACCCACACCCATATCACGGTTCGGCGCGACTGGTTCGATGGCGCCAACAAACTCAAGGCCACCTTCACCTATCTCGATCCGCACGAAGTGACCGCAGGGGTCTGGCTGCCTGCCCGTCTGGAAGTCAAAACCGCCGATGGCGCGGTTGCGGCGGAAGTCGTCTTCAGCGAGGCGAAAGCCAATCAAAAGGTTCCCGACAGCCAATTCGAAATAACACCGTAGAAGAGGGCTCCGTGTTTTTATCGTTGTCAGGTTCCCAAGTTAATCTACGGCCGTCCGACGGGGGGCGGCCGTGAGCGTTCCGACAGAATCTCCTGCACCCGCTCCGAATTTCGCCTTTCATTCCCGCTGGCGCTCTCTGACCCTCTGGTTTGTGATTCTCAGTACGGGCCTGCGCCTGCTCCAACTCTCCTCCCTGGAACTGGCGCCCGATGAGGCCTACTACTGGGACTGGTCGCGGCATCTGTCGCTGGGATACTACGATCAGGGGCCACTCATCGCCTACCTGATCCGCGCGACGACCGCTCTCTTCGGCACTAACGAGTTCGGGGTCCGCATCGGCGTTCTGCTCTGTTCACTCGGCACACTGCTCTGCGCTGTCTCTCTGACCCGGCGGCTCTTCTCTCCGCTGGCGGGTTTCCTGGCGGCGCTGCTGCTCGGTCTGACACCGCTCCTCGAAGTCGGCAGCCTGATCGCCACCTACGACCCTCCCCTGGTCTTCTTCTGGGCGCTGGCAGCGGTCTGTCTGGAAAAAGCCCTCTTCTCGGCAACCGAAAAGGAGTGCAACTGGGGCTGGGCAGCGACCGGCCTGGCGACCGGTTTGGGCTTCCTGAGCAAGCACACGATGCTGCTCATTATGCCCTGCCTCGTGCTGTTTCTCTTGCTAGCCCCTCCCAGACAGCGCCGCTGGCTGCTCCGCCCGCAGCCCTACCTGGCGCTATTGCTCACCCTGCTCTGTTATACGGGCGTCTTCTGGTGGAATGCGCACCATCACTGGTGGACCTTCGGGCATCTGCTGTTTCTGACGCACAAATCCTCCGATGCGCCTCTGCGTCGGATCGGGGACTACCTCGGCTCCCAGGCGGTCCTGCTCGGCCCTGGCCTCTTTTTCGCGACCCTGGCCGTCAGCGTGCCCCCTTTCCGCGCCGCCCTGAAGACCCTGCGCCCTCTCGGAGAAGAGACCGCCACGCAGCAGGCGCAGGCCCGCGCCCTCTTTCTCGCTTGCCTCGGTCTGCCCGTCTTCGCGTTCTTTACCCTGATGGCGTTTAAGGCGAAGGTGCAGGGCAACTGGGCGGTGTGCGCCTGGCTGACGCCGACGATCCTCTTCGCGGGCTGGTCTGCACAAAAGATGCAGCGCTCCGCGCAGACCTGCCTCAAGCAGGTGCGCCTCCTCGCCGCTATCGGCGTGCTGAGCCTGCTCCCAACCGTGCTGCTCATTTCCGCTCCCCTGCGCCTGCTCCTCGGTATCCATCTCAAACCCGACGCCGACATCTCCAATACCGCCTACGGTTGGCGGAAGGTCGCAGAACGTGTCCAGAAGGTTCGCTCGGAGATGGCAGCCGAAGGTCACTCCCATGTCTTTATCGCGGGGAACGGCTACCAGTTCCCGGCCCTTCTCGCCTTCTATCTTCCCGATCACCCCGAAACCAACGATATGTTCATCCACAATCGTCTGACGATGTACGCGGCCTATGTCGAAAACCTTCAGGAAAAAAAGGGCTATGACGCGATCTACGTCAACGAAAACGAAGTGGAAGACGCCCCGCTACGCTACGAGTTCGAGCGCGTGGAGTGGGAGCAACCCTTCCCGGTCTACCGCCGCCCGTATTCTACCGACCCCATTCGCATCGTACACATCGCCCGCTGCTATGGCTACCGCCATCCTATGGGACTGCTCTGGCACGAAGGCGGCTAACCTAACCCCCCCGACCCCGCCTTCTCGAAAGGTCGCCCTTCGGGCACCCCCAATTCTGAAGCGGAGAAGATTTCAAATCCTGCGCTTCCGCGCACAGGATTTCTTCCGCGCAATGAATTTCGTTCGCTCCGCTCACCGGCAAGGGGGGTGCCCTAACACGCAGTTTCCTTGTTGTATTTGACTTTGCCGATTTTGGAAGAAGAAGCATTGGGATGCGTTTTGCCTCTCAAACCAGGGGCGCAGCACTGGCAATCAGGTCAGGCACTACGAGGCAAAGGAAGAGGCGGGCACCCCCTTCCCGTGTCGGGAAGGGGGACGGGGGGTTTAGGTCGCCCGGTCAAGTACGGAGAGTTTGACCGGGTAATAAGGGGAATTAGGTTCGAGATCAGGGGATGGTGACTTCGATCTTTTCGAGGGATTTGCCGCCAGCGGCATTGAAGGCTTCGACTTCGAGGGTGTGCTTGCCGGAAGAGAGCGGGAGCGTCTCGAGGGTGAAGGCTTCGCGCATGGAGTCGAAGAGGCCGTCTGTGGGGGCGGCAGCGAACCAGTCGCCTCCGTCGATCCGGTACTGGGCAGCAGTGACGTTGACCCGTGTCTGCGTGAGGGTGCCTTCGAGGCGCACACGCTTGTCCGAGGTGATGGTGGGCTGACCGGAAAAGGTGATCTTGGGCACGGCATTCACGATCAGGATCGGCTCGGAGAGGGCCTGAGCGGTCTGTGAATCGACCGGATTACTGACGCGATCCGAAGCGACGACCTTAAACCAGTAGTTGCCATCGGGCAGCAGGGCAGTGTCGATCGATTTGGAGTTTTCCCGTTGGGAAGAAGCGGCGGGAGTCACCGCTTTGCGCTCCTGACTGAGGCGAAACTCCTCGATAATCGAGGCCTTCATCGGCTCCGAAAGGTTCATCGCCGCGACTTTCGTGCGGTACTCCGCCAGCATTTTTTCGGGCGTATCGGTTGCGACGGCCAGGACGATCTTAGCGCTGTTGGCGGTTTCCGTAATCGTCGGAGCGCCTGCTGCGCTGTCTGCGAGAGTCGTGGTGGGCAGGGTCGGTTTCGTCGAGGCGGGCAGCGGTTTCCAGGTGACGCCATCGTCCGTCGAGTAAGTGACCTCGTAGGTGAGCGTGTCGTTGTCGGGATCCGTGCCGCTCCAACGCAGCGTCTGTGTTTTCGACCAGCGTTCTCCGCCTGTCGGGCTGGTAAACGTCACTTTCGGAGCCTGGTTGCGCGGGAGATAGCCGAGCGTGACTTCGCGCACTGCCGGACTCAGGCCCTCCTTGCCCCCCTGGAGCGTCAGGCGGTACTGGATGAATCGGCCTTCCGGACTGGTGATCGCGCTTTCGTGAGAACCGCTTCTGCCGCGCACCTGCGACCAGGGGGTCCAGGTTGCATCGGGCTCTGCGACACTGCCGGTGCGCGTCTCCGCCATCACGTTAGCCCCGTCGGGCTGCGTGCCTTCCCAGCGCAGGGTGCCCCAGCGCGAACTCAACTTTGTGTCGTGGACGACCGAGGTGAAGGTGCCGGAAGCGGCCGAGCGGGCGCTGCTTTCGGCCTGCGAGGTGTAGATCTCCCCGATATTGCCGGTGCCTGCGGCGACCGTTCCGTTCGACTGAACGGCGATGGTCAGAAAGTCCACATCTTTCGGATTGTCGAGCGGCTGCACGATGGTCTGTGTCGGGTCGGTCGGCGACGGGAAAATGTGGAACAGAGCATTGACCGTCGAGGCGTACAGGGTGCCGTCGGGCGCGGTGCGAATGGCTGTGTAGAAACTGGCGGCGCGGTCGAAGACGAGCGTCGTCTCCCCGCTCGGGGTGATCTTGTAGAGCATGCCCTTAGGGCCGGTGACGGCATAGAGGTTGCCATTCGCCGTCATGGCGAGCCCGGAGATCGCGTTCTCCTTGGCATCGTAGAGGACGCTGCCGGTGCCAGCCGGTGTGACTTTGTACAGGATGCCGTCGTTGCCGGTGCCGACATAGAGGTTGTTCTTAGGATCGACTAGCAGCGCCATGATATGGTCCGCGTTGGTCTTGAAAAACGTTTCCGGCTTGACGACCGCCGCCACATCGGCCTCGGGTCCGCCGGTTTTCGTGCTCTGGATCTGCGCTGCGGTCAGACGATAGACGCTCCCGCCTCCGCCCGGTCCGAGATAGAGGCTGCCATCGCTGTCCTGCGCCAGCGCCATGACATACTTCTCCGGCAGAGCGCAGAGCAGTTTGTACGAGCCGTCCATAGCGATCCGGTAGACGTTGCCTTTGCCGCCCCCGCCCGCATAGAGTGCGTTGTCTTTGGCGGAGTAGAGGAGGCTGTGGACCGCGACGACCGGCAGAGCGGCCAGTACACTCGACTTGCCCTGAGCGTCGATCTTCAGGACTTTACCGCCTGTTCCCGTACCTGCATAGAGGTTCCCGGCGCTGTCCGGCACGAGCGACCAGAGGTAGGTCTCCGTCGTCGTGGCGAGGCGATGCAGTGCGGCGGTCAGGCGCAGTTCGCCCGAGGCGGACACACTGGCCCCGGCGACTTTACCGGCCTGGAAATCTGGGTGGGCGACCTGTCGCCATACCTGCAACTGTCGGCCGACCGGCTTGTCGTTGCTCAGATCCGGCGCTGTCGGTTTTTCGGGGGCAACCGGTTTCGGGGGCTCGGTCTTGGCGTCTGCCTCAGGCTTCGCCGCACTCGGGGTCTCCTTGCCTGCGCCGGGCCTGTTATCGGTAGTTTTGGCCTGGTCCTTTTTTTTGTTTTGCGGTGCATCCCCATGGAGGGCATTCTTCCAGCGCAGAGTGGTTTCCGGGAGAGAGAACAGTTCGACAGCGCCGGACTCCAGGGTCGAATCGTCTCCACCGACCGAGTTGCCGGAAAGACTGGCGCCGCCGGGAAGGGTCAGGGAGGGACTTCCTCCGCCGCCGAGCGAGGGGAGCGTGCCGTAGGAAGGGGGCGTCGATTCCTGTGTGTTTTTGTGCACCACGGTCACGACGAGCTGCTGCGTTCCGCTCACGACATAGTCGGTCGGGGCGGTCGAACGGACCTCGTCGCGCTCCAGGCGTACGCCGGAGTTGCGGTCCGACCGCATCAGCGCCGACAGATTGGGCGGAAGCTGCGACAGTTTCTCGCCTTCCAGCGCAGGCGCAACCGTGTTCAGGATCAGGCGGCCTACGAGATCGGTATTGGTCTCTTTCTGGCCGAGCCGAGCCACCATCTGTCGCACGTTTACCGGCGGCGTCTGCGGATCGCTGCTGCCGCCGCCAAAGACCAGCCCCCCGAAACGCATCGAATTGGCCATTCCGCCGCGTACCGACAGTTGGTAGCGCCCAGAGGGTGTATCGGACGGGATCTTGAGGGAGAGGGTTTTCTGCACAGAGGGCCGTCGGTAGGGTTTGAGCACCACCCCGACTTCGACCGTATCGCCGGGTTCGAAACGGCCCTGTTTGAGGTAGATGCGCTCCACAGCCGCCGTGTCGTGGCCATCGTATAGCGTCACATTCATTTTTACGCTGCGGATCGGCAAGGGATAGAAGGGATTGCCGCTGACGATGCCGGTGATGTCGTTGAGATCCTGGGTCGCAGGGCCGCTGATGTCGGCGGCATCGTACACACGGTTGGTGCGGGTCACCGAGCCGACTTCGGCGGAGTCTACAATCGTCGTCACATCCGCCATTACGTCGCCGGGAATGTTGTGCACCCGCGTGATCGTCTCTTTCGCCACCAGGCTGAGCAGAGCGGAGGTCAGGTCCGGATTCTGAAAGACATCGGAGTGGAAGGTATGAACACGGTGCGTATTGCGGTCGTTGATTGTCACATCGAACGGGACTAGATGCGGCTTGTGCGCCAGGTCGCCGCTGACGGAGAAGTTCCGATCCTGACGCAGGGTGCCGAGGGTCGGTCCCGCCACCGGCAGAAGTTTGGAGGTCTGATAACCGGAGAAGACATCGACGACATAGGCGGAGGTGATGGCGCCTTCCAGCGCCCCAAGGCCCATCAGGGGGTGGCCGAAGCCCAGGATGCGCTCGCCCTGGCGGTAGGTGATCGTTCCGAAGCCGCCAAAGGAGACATCGCCGGTCGCAAGGAAGGTTCCGAAGCAGGCGCCGGGCTTGAGATAGACATTTTTCAGCCCCTCGTAGTTCCCGCCCGCTCCCATGCCTCCGCCCGCACCGGAGGTCAGTGTCACCGCATAGCCCTTTTGGTCCAGCACTCCCTGGAACCACTTACGGCTGCTTTCCGAAATGCCCGGCGCGAACATGAAGCTGGTCGCGCGGTGCATGACGGCGGTATCACGCGTCGAATGCTGGGTAGCGTTGAGCGGCGCATTCACCACAATACGTGTGATGTGGCGATTGCCGATCAGAATCGGATGCGCCAGCACGGCGACGCGCTCCTTGTTGTCGGTCTGCCAGCGCAGCCCGGTATGCGTGGAGGCAGGTTTGCCATTGGTGGAGGGAGGGCTGTTCTTTTCGGCGGGCTCGAAGTAGGTCGGATGTTGCGGGATTTTGGGATCCCACGAATCGAGCATGTCTTCGATCGGGGTGACCATTCCTGTCGGCTCTTTGGGAAACGCCTCGCCCATCGAGAATGCGCCGATCAGTTTGCCGTTGATATAGATGGGGCTGCCGCTCATGCCGTGGATCAGGTTGGCTCCACGCTCCGTGATCGGGCCACCGTTCATACGAATCAGGATCAGGTCGCGACCCAGGTTCTCCTTTTTCAGGATCCCGATGATCTTGACTTCGAAGCGTGTGATCGTGGTGCCATGAAATGTGGTCAAGCCGTAGCCGGTCATACCGGCTTTTAACTGGTTGAGCGGCATGATATCCGGATAGGGCGGTTCGGCGGCGTGAGCGGGTGAGCCGGCGGTCAGGCTGAAAATAGAGAACCCCCCCGCAGCGGCGGCAAGCACGCGCCGGGGGCCGAAAAAGCGGCGGACAACGGACATGAACTCTATCCCTCCAGAAGGCACGGGGTTTCTCCGAGTGGCAGCCCCGGCTCTCTTCTATCCTGTATATAGCGAACGTTCACCCTGACTTCGGCATACTCGACCTAAGACAGCGCGACGCTGCGCTTCTTCTTCCTTTTCATCCCTGGCGCGGACAGCGAGGCTTAATACGCTCCCATGAGCGGTGTATCGGTGGTTTCCAGTGCCTCTCCTTCGGCGGAGATGCGGCGATAGAAACAGGAGCGGTAGCCTTCGTGGCAGGCGGCTCCTGTCTGCTCGACTTTGATCAATAGACAGTCCGCATCGCAGTCTACGCTCATTTCCTTTACGACTTGTATGTTGCCGGATGTTTCGCCCTTAACCCAGTATTTCTGACGCGAGCGACTCCAGAAGGTGACGCGTCCGCTTTCGATCGTGCGCTTTACGGCCTCGGAATTCATATAAGCGACCATCAACACCTGGCCATTGACGGCATCCTGCACCACCGCAGGAAGCAGGCCATTGGCATCGAACTTCAACCCCTCCAAAACTTGCACTGCAATGCTCCTTTTTGGGCCTTACCGGATCGTGTTACTGGCGGACGCAGACGCCGTGGCCGGCGAGATAAGTTTTTATTTGGGCGATGGTGTAGATCCCGTCGTGGACCATCGAGGCGATCAGGGCGGCGTCGGCATGGCCTTCCGTGACGGCTTCCAGGCAGTGCTGCGGGGTGCCCGCGCCTCCGGAGGCGATGACGGGAATGCGCACGCTCTGCGCGACCGCGCGGGTCAGTTCCAGGTCGAAGCCGATCTGAGTGCCGTCCCGGTCCATGCTGGTGAGCAGAATCTCGCCTGCGCCGAGCGCCTCCGCCTCCTGCGCCCACTCCAGCGCATCGAGGCCGGTAGGAGTGCGCCCGCCGTGTACGAAAACCTCCCAGTGCGGGGAGCCATCGGGCTTGGTCCCGACCCGCTTGGGGTCGATCGCCACGACGACGCACTGGCGGCCATACTGCTCTGCGGCTTCGGTCAGGATCTCTTTACGCTGGACGGCAGCGGTGTTGACGGCGACCTTGTCGGCTCCGGCGCGCAGAATCTTCTTGAAGTCGTCGACCGTGCGAATGCCGCCGCCGACGGTAAAGGGGATAAAGACCTGTTCCGCAACCCGCGCGGCGACTTCGACGATGACATCGCGCCGTTCGTGGCTGGCGGTAATATCCAGAAAGACCAGTTCATCAGCGCCCCAGGCGTCGTACTGCGCCGCCAATTCGACCGGGTCGCCTGCATCGCGCAGATTCAGGAAGTTGACTCCCTTGACCACACGACCCTCTTTGACATCGAGACAGGGAATAATTCTTCGTGCTAGCATAATAACTTCCATTATATCACAAGGCAGAGGGCTTGACAAATGAGCCACCGCGCAAAAGGCGACTGAGCAATTTCCGAGCAGGATGCGTCGCTCTCTCGCCGGAGGCCGCTATTTCTCAAGGGTAATGTGTTAGACGGGAAAGCGGGCTGAAAGGATCACTCGGCCTCTTCCAGAAGAAGGGATACAGGGAGAAGTATCGATTCCCTCTGTTTTTCGGGAGTAGTTTGTGTGCCCTCCCGCGTAAAGAAAAGAAGCGAACGCGGCAGGAGTTGCATTTCCGGTCGCGATAGTGTAAAATGCACCTAGTGTGGAGAAAACAGTGTGTCTCCGCCAACAGTTTTGATTGCCGAAACGGTCTTCCGCACTGCAAACGCAACGGTGAGAACCGATCCAACGATAAGGAGCGAACCAACGACTATGGCTACTATTGAAATCACGCCCACTACCGGCGTTGCCTTGAGTGAGCGGGCGGCGGAAGAGATTCGTGGACTTCTGGAGCGACAGGGCAAAGCGGATGCCGCTCTGCGCGTCTTCGTCTCCGGCGGTGGTTGCTCCGGCCTCAACTACGGCATGGCGATCGACGACAGCATCGAAGAGGGCGACTTCATCTTCAATGCTTATGGCGTCAAAGTCGTGGTCGATCCGCTGAGCATCAACTACCTGCGCGGCGCATCCGTGGACTATGTCGAGGACATGATGGGCGGCGGCTTCAAGATTGACAACCCCAACGCGACCCGCTCCTGCGGCTGCGGCAGCTCCTTTTCCACCGAAGATGGCGAAGCGGCGAGCAGCGGCGGCGGTTGTGGCTCCGGTGGATGCGGCTCCGGCGGTTGCGGCAGCTAAACTCCTTTCCCATAACCGGGAACATTAAACGGAGGGTGAGAGGCAGATCTGCTTCTTGCCCTCTTTTTGTGCTTGAGCCTCTTTTCAGGCTTGACCCGAGCCGCGAGACCTGCTAAACTATCCCTCAACACACGGAGCGGCGTGAGGAGACAGATCGTGGCAGAGAAGATCGTGCATGGGTTCGAGAAGGTGAGCGAGGAGCAGATTCAGGAGTGGGTGCAGACCTTCCATCGGGACGGCTATCTGGTCCTCCCGGAGATACTGCCAGTTGCCCTGATGGAGGAGTTGAAGGCGGATCTCGATACCGCTCTGGGAGACCGCTCGTTCGAGGGGCAGGCGATCGAACTACACCACCGCCTGTTCGAGACGAGTCCGGCCAATCTCAGCCTCTTCGACATGGAGCCGATCGTCAGTTTTGCGGAGGCAGTCATCGACCGCAACTGCCATGTCATCCACAACAACTCGTTTCGCACCCGGCGCGGCATGGGCATCGCCACCTGGCATCAGGACGACCCCGCGCACTACATCGTCACTCACGGCGAACCCCCGACCAATGTCCATCTGCCGGTTCTGCTCTTGACTGCCAACTACTACCTGACCGATGTCGAGGATCCCGCCTACGGCGCGACAGAGGTGATTCCGCGCTCCCACCTGTTCGGGGCGAGCCCGCCCCCGAGCATGGTCGGCACCAAGTGGGAGAGTCAGATCGTGCCGTGCCTCGGTAAAGCCGGAACCGTCGTCCTGTTCAACAATCAGGTCTGGCATCGCGGCGGCCCCAACCAGACCGACCGCGTCCGTTACATCACTCAGGTCAGCTACGCCCGCCGCCTCGTCGGTCACAAATACTATCCTTTCATGAACTACCAGATGCCTCCACACTGCTATGAGGACGCGAATCCTCGCCTTAAACGCCTGCTCGGATTTCTGCCTTCCGGAGCCTACGGATAGGCAGGAGTAAAGAAGACAGAAAGAAAAGGGTTCTTAGATCGGTTGCCAGCGGAAGAGTTTGGAGGCTCGCTCCATCGTCACACCCTCTCCGTGCAGGTTAAGATGTGCGAGGATCTGTGTGCGGGCCGTGGAGACGCTGAGGCGCGAGGCCAGGGCAAAGCTGTCGGGAAAGACATTTTCGCAGAGGTTCCAAAGGTAGCCGTAGGTGCCGCGTGTGCGGCCAGTCAGGTCGCATTTGGTCAGGAGAAACCTCTGCTGGAGAGTCGCCAGGTAGAGCATGCGGCTGCCGGACGGCCAGGGCAGCGCCTGCGTTGCGGTCGGGCCGTGGCGTTCGATATGCTCGTAGACGCGCAGGGCATTGGACGCTAGAAGGCCCTTCTCGTGGAGCGTCCGGGCATCGTTGTCGCCCTGCGCGGCGATCAAGGCCGGCAGCAGCGTCAACGACACGAATACGGGAATATCGGGGGCGACCAGCATACCGAAGTAGAGACGGCGCTCGATGTGCAGATCGTCCTTCCAGAACCAGGTCTGATAGGTCAGGTCGCGGCCCTTCCAGGTGGCCACACTCTCCAGAGAGGGCATCCACGCCAGTTTCGGCTGGGTGCGCCAGGTACATATCCCCACGCTCTCCACATAGCGCAGACACTCTTCCGGTGTCGAGACGATCACACGCATCGGATCCCACTCTCCTTCTTCGATCCTGATTATCGTTATTCGCCCATCCGCGAATACGCCACCAGCATCTGATTTCCGCCTTTTTGAAACTCATACTCGAGCGGCCGAATCTCCGTCGCATAGCCCATTCTGGTCAGCCAGTCCATAACCCACGGTAGATGCGGGGAGGGTTGGCCGGTGAAGGCTGTCAGGATCGGGAAGACACGCACCTCTCGGGCTGTGTCCAGCATGTTGCGCAGGGCGGCCAGATGAAAATGCTCGGTAAACTGCTCGCTATAGGTGAACAGAAAATGGGAGCAGAGCGCCAGATCGAATCGGCTGGGAGGCAACGGCAGCTCCGGCAGCTTTCCGACCAGATAGCGCCCCTCCTTTTTCCCGGCGGCATAATCGTCCAGAAACAGGCGCATGGCGCGCATCCGCATCTCTCCCAACTGCGCCGGAGAGCCGTATTCGTGCCAGAAGAAATTGTCGCGGCTCGCGGTGGTGAGCGCGACCATGCGGGGATAGATCTCGTCGATGCGTTGCTTTATCTCCTCGCTCGTGAACTGATAGAGCGGATCACAACTCACCACCCGCTTGCCCTGCGCCGTCATCTCCGCCGTGAAACTGCTCGGCCCCCCTCCACAATCCAGAATGCGTCCCTCCAGATCCTCCGGGGTCAGGGCGAACATACGCCTATACTCGCTTGCCAGCCTTCCCCACGGCGCCGCCTCCGTCAACTGCAAAGCCATCGCCTCTTGCTCCGTTTCATTCCGCGCCGAAAAACTGCGGATCGCCTGTGCACAAACCTTCCAGGACTCCTGTCTCTGTAGGGGATGACAGGACAACCGAGGAGTTAGTTTCATACCAGACCTACGATGCCTCCAAACAATGAGGGAGTAACATGATTCAGGCCGATCTCCTCTTGAATTCGCTGGCAGACATTACGCTTCAGGAACTCCAGGAGCGGTTCTTTTTCGGGCGCTAAAGTTACTTCGCCTTAGGGGCGGGCGTAGAGCCAGACATCACGCCCGTCCGCTTTCTCCTGGAACTGGGCCGGTAAGACGGCTGTCTTGCGGAAGCCCGCTGCCTCTAACGCGCCGATCTTCTGCGTGTCCCGCGCATCGGCATACGACTGAACCGGGGAGAGAGGAAGCGGCAGCGATTTCAGGAGCAGGGTCAGATCTTCGATGGTCGCGACAGGATGGGCGAATAGGTCGAGCAACTGCATGCCGGGCCAGCGGCTATCGGGAACGCAGGTCGCCAGAGCGGTCACCGCTCCCGTCTCCGATTCCAGTACGGCAGCGCAGGCGTCGGGGCGAACGCCGTAGGTGTGCAGGAACTGCGAGTAAGGGCCTTCCAGAAGGGCTACGCCCCAGAGCGGCAGGGTCAGGCTGCGCAGCAGAGATGGGACTGGAACGGTCGCCAGCAGTGCGACGAGAGGCCAGTGCTTCCAGCGAGCAGGAACCGATTTACAAGGTGCGGCGGCAAAGAAATCGGTCTCGAACTCTTCCTGAGAAACCGCATCATAGCGCATCGTGCCTGGTTTTCCGACCGGCCAATCCCGGAACCCATGTGCGGCATAGATGCGATAGGCGGTGCTCTGGTAACCGGTTCCCAGCAGCAACACATGGCCCTGCCTGCGTTGGAAATCGGCCATTTGATGGCGCATGATGGCGTCGCAGATCCCCTTACGGCGCTGATCCTCCCGCGTGTGAACATGGCCGAAAATGCCGACTCCACCCATCTCCACGGTCATGATATTGCCCACCATCTCACCGCCCAGCAAGCCGATGTAGAAACGGGTCTCGAGGCCGTCGCACTGTCCGGTCAGGGCCGCCTCGATATGAGCGCGGTAGTTTCCTGGCTTATGGCCCAGAAAGGGGCGTATCTGCGCCTCCCGTGTCGGTTCTGGCGCTGTAATGCACTCGATCATCAGGTTCTCACCCGTTCGCAGTGTCTCTTCCGCCAGTGTTGTGTTCATATTATTCCTTTTGTTGGCATTCGCAAGGCTAAAACCTGTTTCCCTTCCACGGCCTTGTTCTGGCAACGGGCCACGACAGGATTCCGCGCCGCTCCAGCAAGTTCCTGCCGTCGCTTTCTCTGCAAGGGTAGGGATTGTGTCGATCCTTTCTTTCCTCTGCTTCCTCCACCAGACGAGCGAGCTACCGAGAAGGGCTTTCGTCCAGCCCGGAGTGCAGTAAACGTCGCGTGTGGAACGTTTCGGCGGCTCTCAAGAATGTTGGAACAGAGACAGGGAAACCTCGCTCCAACGTAGAAATAGATGCCATGACAACGAACATTTCGCCATCGGCGCCAAGCGAAACGGCGTCTGCACCGGCCGCCCCGCGCTTTCGCTACTGGATGGCTCTCAATCTGCTGCTGGTCGGACTCTATCTGCTGCCATTCTCCTTTTCGGGAGAGGGGATCTTGTTGCTGCTAGGGCTGGCAGGATTCTGGGTGGGAGTGATCTTGGCTTTCTGGCCGCATCGCTGGCTGAGACTGATTCCGGTGACCGTCGCATTGATCTCGTTCTATCCTGTTCGTACGGGAACCACACGGCTCCTGTTGATGGGCGGCTTTGCCGTTCTCTGGCTTGCTGCCGTGGTGGTATTTCGGCAGCGTCGGCGTGTCCTGATCTCGCTGGTCGCGGGGGCAGGAGTGATGGCAGGCTTTCTCCTCTTGCCTGGGCGAACGCCGAACTCACGCACCCTACGAGCGGAGTATGTACGGTCTCTGGAAGGCTTTCAGGGGACCGCCTATATCTGGGGCGGGGAAAACGGGATGGGGATCGACTGTTCCGGACTGATCCGCTGTGGATGGATCGATGCCAATCTGCGCACGGGACTGCGCACGCTGAATCCGGGACTGGTACGGCAGGGCGCGCAGATCTGGTGGCAGGACTGTTCGGCCGAGGAACTGGGCGCAGGGTACCGCGATAGGACGCGACTGGCGGAGACCGCCTCTGCACTCAACAGGTTGGACTACGCGCATCTTCAAACCGGAGATATCGCCGTCACAGAGAGCGGATCTCACACCCTGGCCTATCTTGGAGACCGCAACTGGATCGAGGCGGATCCTCTGGCGGGATCGGTCATCACGCTTCAGGCTCCCAAGGCCAAATATCCCTGGTTTGAACAGCCGATAAAAATTTTGCGCTGGCGCGAAGAGGAGTAGGAAGGCAGACGGCAAGTACCTCTTAGATGAGCGGGCGGCTACTAGGCCTTTTGTCTGGCATGGGACAGGAACGGGCGTTCGCAAACAATATGGAACAGGTAGGCGGCTGCGACGATCAGGGGAGTGCTCACGGCCAACTGCAGGTAGAGCAAGATCTCTGGCGAGTGTACGCGTGTTTGCAATACTCGCAAGGCGATCTGTTGCAGCGGATGATGGATCAGATAGAGACTATACGAGAAGACGCCAAGACGGACGACCGCAGGGGCTTCCAGAAGCCGCAGGAGGAGCGGTCTCTTTTGCTGTTGCGGACCACTCATTGCGGCCTGGGCACAAAACATAATCAGGCCACTGGAGGCCAGACCCAGCAGAAAGTCACTGCCTACGAGTTCTACGAGTGCGGGAGCGTGCGCCAGATTCAGCATCACGAAGGCTGCTAAGAGCGCCAGCATCGTGAGCGGAGAGACCAGGGTTTTGCGCCACTGAACGGCGGCATCCGGACCTCCGAAATTGGCGGATGCGGCTGCCATCCCCATTGCAAAGAGGCCGATGAACCAGGGACTGGCCCACCAGAAGTTTCCGTCCGCTGGCAGAAGCAGGAGCGGAAGTATCCCGATCAGAAATGCCAGCAGAACCGTTACGACCTCGCCCGTTCGCCTCCAGACCGGTAACAGCAAGCAAGGAAAAATAAAATAGATTTGCCACTCGGTGGCGACGCTCCACAACGGGGCGTTGATGCGAAAGGCCCAGTCGAAGCTCAGGTTGTGGACCACGAACAGGTGCGACAGCAGAATCCCCGGCGTCAGCACCTCCGGAATAGCCTTGCCCTGCACTTTACCTGTATGGCTCAGAAACTGCCCGGCCATCACCAGCGCCAGGGAGAGGATCAGAACGATATAGTAGGGCGGCAGGATCCGGCGCGCTCTCCGTTTGATGTAATCGACGACGCCACGCGGGATCTGCTTGTCTGCGGAACGCGCAACCGGGATCATCAGGCAGTAACCGGATAGCACGATAAACACATCGACGGCATAATGGCCGAATCGGAGTCCTGCCTGCATCCCCTGTGCCAGGAAAGACAGTTTCATCCCCCCCGCAAAATAGGTCGCGTGAAAGAGGACGACATAGAGCGCCGCGATTCCCCGCAGGCCATCCAAGAACTCCAGGCGCACGCGTGGAGCGCTGCTGTGGGTAAGCGCTAATGTAGTGTCCACGGAAAATTTATTCGTCGTGTCGACGAGAGCCATGTTGTCCTACTTTGATGCATAGATGTGCAATGGCGTCTCGGTGAGAGGAAAATCTCCAGCAGGGTCAGAGGCGCATTGTGGCCGAACATAATGTCATTCTCTAAAAGGAGGGCAGCCGCTCGGTGGAAGTTTTAGGTTGGGGATCTCCAACCGAGGAGACCTGCAAAGCCTTCACGACATGACCTACCCACCGGGTGAGGGTGGCGTTATCTTGGACCCACTGCGCGGCATTGCGGCCGAGGTGCTCTCGCAAGGCCGAGTCGGTTTGCAAGCGCAAGATCGCCTGTCGCAGGTCCTGCACATCGCCGGGAGCCACGGTCAGACCGTTGTCTCCGTCCCGTACCACATCCGTCTGGCCGGTGGTGCGCGTTACGATGACGGCTTTGCCCATGGACATCGCTTCGAGCAACGTCGTTACGCCCGCCTGGAAATCGTTCTCATAGAGCGGCACGACGACAAAACTTGAACTCGCATAGAGATTACGGAGGGCGCTGTATTCGTAGCGACGCGCCTCGATATGGGCAGGCAGGATGCGGCTTGCGGTCTCATCGGTATGTTTGGACCACGGTGAGGCGGCGGCCAATTTTACCGTCAATTCGGGCATGTCGCCTACCGCCGCGATGAGCGTCGGGTAGTCCCGCCACTCCAGACCAGCCGAGGAAATCTTGTTCGGTTCGGCAGGAACTTCGGGCATAGGCCGGTAGAAAGAGGCGTCGGCATGAAAGGCGATCAGAGCAAGCTTTTGCGCCGGAATGCCAAGCGTCTGCTCCGCATAGTCGCGCTGAGTCTGCGCGTAGACGAAAAGCGTGTCGATCTGCTGGTGGACACGCAGATTCTTGAAGAAGAGGCGCTTCTTGCCGGTGGAGAGGCGGTGTCCGATGGTGACATGGCCTGGTCGCTTGCGCGTTGATTTGAAGAGCAAAGCGAGGGGAATCGCCACGTTCTCTCCGTTGGTGAAAATCGTATCGTACCGGCTGCGGCGCAGAAATCCCATCAGCGCCAGAGCGGCATCGCGGCCTGCGGTTTTTCGAGCCAGGCGAATCAGCGGGTTGCTCTCCCGCTCCACGGCGGCGTAGTCCAGGAGATCGACCTGAGCGCCCGTTTCGGTGCGCAGCGAGGCTGCCAGGGCATCGTAGTCCATGGTAGGATGGCGGTCACCTGCAACGGCCTCTTCCAATCCGGTTTTCATCATACTGGGAATTAATAAAAGGGTCTTCATCGTTTTTATTCGTGTGCAGCGCATAGCGGCGAAAGACTTTGGGAACTTCTCGTACGCTTTTTACGTGGAGATCGGCTCCTGAAGAGAAGATACCTGATTTCGTGATTCTGTGCAATTGTGTGGGCAAACTTCTAGATTTTTTCGAGAGGGGTGGCAGGGGAAGTAAAGCACCTTTGAGAGCGCTATCGGAACTTTTTGCGGAGGAACCATTTGGTTTGGCGGAGGCGTAAGTAGGCTTCGAATTCTATGCCGGTTCGGGACCCAGGATCCAGGCGGTGCAGGCAGAACTGTGAGAAACGCGTCCCTACTCCCGCGCAGGCGATCTCATAGCCAGCATGTTGCACCGCTGCCTCGACCCGCGCGTCCAGTTTGCTATGGGGGTAGGCGAAGGGGCAGAAGGAGATCTGGAGCAGATCCTGCAGCATCAGTCTGGAATCGAGCAACTCGACCTGGAGTGTACGCTCTTCCAGGTCCGCGAGACGGGTGGGGTGAGTGCAGGTATGCGATCCGAAAGTGATTCCCGATTCCTGCATCCTCCGGATCTGCGGAAGAGACAGCATGGGCACAGACGGGCCGACCACATCTTGATCGAAAGCGTTGGCGCCGCCTATGGCCTGCGTCACCAAAAAGATGGTGGCCGTGAAACCATACTTCTGGAGAAGCGGCCAGGCGTATTCGTAGTTGTCTGCATAGCCGTCGTCGAAAGTCAGCACGATGGGTCGGGCGGGAGGGGCGGAACGCGTAGCAGCGCCGTTCTTGTCGAAACCGGCGGCCAGCCGCTCCAGCGGCAGAGATCCGTAACCGCGCGCGACCAGCCACTGCAACTGCTTCTCGAACGCAGCGCTCGACACGCAGTTGCCGACAGTATCCGAACTGGGGACGACCGGCACGACCCGGTGGTACATCAGGATCGGTATCCAGGGTACGGCGACGGTATCGGGGGCAGACACACCTTTCTCGGCAGCGGAAGCGTTGTGTAACTTCTCCATGGTTTTCTATTTCGGCACGACGTAGAGGGCTTTCTCTTTGTCGATTCGGCAGCCCAAGGAGGACAGGATGCCGATCCACGGGTAGAACAGTTGGCAATAGCCCAGGTAGACCACTTTGTAGTCTCGCCATTTGAAGAGTCCGGCCCCGACTCTACGCACGCCGAGTTCCCATATCCAGGTTGCCAGCAGCTTCCAGCCATAACGATCGCCGCAACGGATATATTTCGCGAACTGGGCGCCTGCGCCTACGCCATAATGTCGCTCCATACTCTGCTGCGCGTTCCACTGTTTCCAGTGTTTATGCAGGGCAATGGCGAGCGGTGAGTAGACAACACACTGGTTGGCCGCCAATAGTCGGTAGGAGATATCGCTGTCTTCACAGGCCCCAAACTGGTCACCGGCCCCAAGCGTAGGATCAAATCCTCCCAGGGCTATCAAGCGCTCGCGTCGAAAGGCCATATTGCCGCCATGCCCTATGTACCATGGACAAGTGCGCCGGTCGAAAAACTTGCGATGCGAACTGTCTTTGAAGCCGACTTCACGGCCTGTTCGCCCTCCCTCATAGGGCAACAGACGGCCATAGACGGCGGCCACGCGCGGATTTTGAAACTCGGCCAGCAGGCTATCCAGCCAGGTGTTTTCCACAATACAGTCATCGTCGGTATAAGCGATAATATCTGCCTGGCTGTAGGCGGCGGCCAGGTTGCGGGCTGCCGAAGAGCCGACCGTGTCGCTGGGCAGGTAGTGGATGCGCGGGTCCTCCCGCGCGAACAGTTCCACCACCGTTTTTGTCTCCTCATTGGTGCTTTGATCGACGACGACGATCTGAAGGTTCGGATAGTCGAGAGCTGTCACGGAACACAGAGTCTCGTAGAGCAACTTCCCCCGATTGCGTGTGGGGATTCCGAGGGTCACCGAAAGCGTGTTGCTTGGCGCATTGCGTTCTGTTGCCATCATGGGCACGGAGGCCTTTCCTTGCTTTCGCTTCTCGACACGGGCGACGCGGATACGCAAGGAGACACCTGCACCAGTTCCGCCTGCTCGTTGCGGAGAACGACGTGCGAATACTGTTGTCCATCCCGGCGATCTTCGACCGCATCCCGTTTTAAGAAGCTGCGTGTCGGGCGATCTACCGGATAGGCCGCGGCTTCCAGGGCGCCTTTCACCCAACCTTTGAGAAATGCGAAGCCCAGAGGTCGCTGCAAGCGGATGGCTCGGCGGACGATCTGACGGGTAAAATGGAACAGCATCCGGAGGGAGCCGGTGTAGAGGGAACCGCAGCGCAAAAACTTCGTGAAAGAGGTGCCGAAGCCATAGCCGGTATTCGTGACATCCTTGGCGGATTCACTCCATAAGCGGAAGCCAAAATGCACGATGTGTGCTGCACTGGTAAAAGCAACGGTGTAGCCCGCGAGCAGGATGCGTATGGTGAGATCGTGGTCGTCGCCGTTCCGAAATCTCGCTCCTGGCCCCACGCAGGGATCCCAACCGTGGATGGCTTGCAAGGCAACAGCGCGCACGGCCATATTCGCCCCGATACCGAAGTTCACCATGTTCGGCATTTTCAAATAGTCCTGAAGCGAGGCAATCGTGCAATTGTATTCGATGGGGTTGTCCGGAATATAGCCTTGGATCTGATCGTGAGTGGCTGCGCGCACATCTCCGAAAGTCGCTCCGACTTTTGCATCTTGCTCCATGGGGGCGATCAACGCACGGACCCAGTTGGCATCCGGCTCACAATCGTCATCGGTCAAGACCAGATAGGAACCGTGCGCTGCTTCCATCCCCGCATTGAGCGCCCCTGGTTTCCCAGGCGATTCCAAATGAATATACCGGAGTCGGCTATCCTCCTGACACAGCGGACGGAGGGCGTCTGCCGTAGAATCATCGTCGCTCTGATCCATAATGAGGAGTTCAAGGTCGGCATAGTCGCCTTTGAGCACCGCTTGTGCCGCCAGCAGCACATTGTCGCCACGGTTACGCGTGCAGATTATAACGGAAACGAGAGGGGATTTCATAGTTGTAAGTCCTCAGATTGCGGGACATGTCAGGGACATTATCGGGCGACACTGGCGACGACATCGAGCAGTCGTCGGTAGTTCGTCGTCGCATCGAAGCGTTGCAGCGCCATCTCACGCGCCTGACAACCAAGATGCAGGCGCAGGTCAGGATCTGCCGCCAATTTCGTGATAGCACCAGCCAGAGCGATCGGGTCGTCCGGAGGGACTACCAACCCTGTCTCTCCTTCGACTATCGCTTCCGGCAGCGCTCCGACGCGCGTAGTGATAATGGGCAGGCCCGAGGCCATCGCTTCCATGATCGCCAGAGGCAGACAGTCGGCGCGCGTTGGGAATACGAAAAGGTCCGCCTGTCGGAACAACTGCAACAGCTTTTCCGAATTAGGCCCCACGTTGCGATAGACACAGATGTTCGGCTGATCTTCTTCTGCCTCCGGCGCATTGGTGACCAGATGCAGTACCGCGTTGAGGGAGGGGCAGAGCTGCTGGAAGGCTGCGAGCAGTACATCACCGCCCTTACGTGCAAAATCGCCCCCTACAAATAAGAGATGCAATTTCTGGCTATTACGTGCAAATGTACGCGGAAAGTCCCACTGCGCGGTATCGATGCCCGGAGGAATGACGGTGATCTTCTCTGCCGGGACGCCATAGTCCGCGATCAGGGATTCCTTGGTCCACTGCGACCAGGTGACCAGATGGCGAGCCGCCTGAAATGCCCGCACATTGAGGCGCTTCTTGAACGCCTCGACACGGGGATTGCCACTGGCGGAGTGCCCATAGTACGCTCCCAGCGCATCGTACTGTAAGGGGGTCGCATCCAGCGAGATAATAGCTGGCAAACGGCGCATAAGCCCTGCGGAGAAGAGGGAGGTGACCTGCGTATGAAAGAGCACGGCCTGAAGAGATTTTGCCTGTGGACGGAGAGCCAGATACGCGCCGAGTGAAGCGCGGAGGGACCAGTTGGAGCGGATACCCGGCAGTTTCGCCCACGCGCCCGGCGTATCGTGAAAGGGCAGATCGACATAGGTAGGCAGAATGTCCGGGCGGCTTTCGAGCGTGCGCTTGAGATTCTGCGCATGCGTGGTATGCCCGAGAGAGTACTCAAGAGCGAAGCCTAAGCGCAGGGGGGAATTTTCCTTGGCCGACATAGTCCGTTACCTTTACGCGGCGGGTTGGTTCGCCATCGTCCGACGTTTGGTCGCAGCATCGATATAACAGATATTGTAGAGAGCGCTGAGGGCCGCGAGCGCTGCTGCGTTGTTCTTCCTGCGGTAGAGCGTGCGGGAGCCCCAGGCAAGCGTCGTTACCAGTATCGGAAGCAGTGCAGGGCAGGCGCGGCACAGCGAGGCGAGTGTGCGTGTCGCCACGTTACGCTGGTCGATGTTTTCCTGGACTTCCGCCCAACTGAGCAGGCCAGCGCTGATGCGCTGCTTGTCAAAATCGCCATAGGCGGTCGGAATGCGCAGCCACGACTCAAAGGAGCGGTGCGGCCGATGAAGACCGTCGGCGGCGAAGTCGAAGACGAAACTCACCCCGCATTCCTGTTGGAGACGCACGGCAAGCTCCACATCTTCCTGGCGCGTAAAGCTTTCGTCGAATCCCTGGATTGCCTGCAGCCACTGCTTGCGGACAGAGGCGTTGCCGCTATAGAAATGATTCGGTCCCGCCGGCTGGCCGACATATTCGCCGCCCGGCCGAAACAACGCATAGATGTCCTGAAGCTTGGAGTGTTCCCAGGCGATCCAGACCGGCTCTTCTTTGACGCGAGCAGGGTCGGGAGACATCGGTCCGATGACCGCGATCTGCGTGTTCTGCGCATGATGCATCGCATGGCAGGCCAGGAATTCAGAGGCCGGTTCGACATCGTCATCCAGAAACACGATCACTTCATGCTGCGCTTCCATAATACCACGATTACGCGCTTTTGAGGGACCGCTGTTTGTCTGTCGGAAGAAGCGGATCACATAAGGGGCTGTCCGCGCGTATTCCGCCATCATCTCGTCGGTGCCGTCGGTGCTGCCGTCGGAGACCACGACCGCCTCAAAATCGGCGCAGGGATACTGCTGTCGAGACAGTCCGTCGAGCGTGCGGCGCAGGCTCTCTTTGCGGTTGAAGGTCGGAATAATCACAGAAAGTTTCATTTGTCTTAACGTCCCTGGCCCTGAAGTACGGCTACGCCCGCAGCAGACCGACGGGAACCGCGTTTGATCGCGTCCAGCATCCGTCTTACGTTCGTATCCGCGTTGAAATTTGTGCAAGCGCGCTGTCGGGATGCCGCGCCGAGGCGTGCCCGCAAGCCGGGCTCCGCGATCAAACGGTCGAGATGCGCGGCCAGAGCGGGATAGTCGCCGGCTTCGAGCAGGAAACCGGTCTTGCCCTCCTCGACGATCTCGGGAATGCCGCCTAATCGGGAGATGACCACCGGCAGCCCGGAGGCCATGGCCTCCATTGCAACGAGCGAGTAGCAGTCGGCGCGGGTGGGCAGAACGAAGAGATCGCTCTGCTGATAGAGGCGCACCAGTTCCGGGCTATTGTTGGTGATGTTGTGATGCACGATGACGTTGGGGGTGGCAGGCACGGCGTCCCGCGTGACGATATGGAGTTCCCAGGGCGTCGAGGTGCGGGTCTCACACGCCCAGCGCAGCAAGAGATCGCCGCCTTTGCGCTGAAAGTCGCCTCCGACAAAGAGCAGGCGTACCACGCCATCCTGGGGCTTGATTTGAGCATCACACTGGTAGAGATCTGCATTCACACCGGGGGAGAGAGGCGAAATCTTTGCGGAAGGAACACCGTAGTCGTTACGCAGGCTGCCTGCGACCCATTCGTTCCAGGGGAAGAGGGTCGTCGCCTGTCGGTAGAGGCGTTCGGTTGCGCGGCGTTTCCAGCCCCGGAGAAATCCGGCGCGGGAGGCGGTGTAGCCGTACTGTGCGCCCATCGCTTCCATCTGGACAGGAGTCATATCCATGACTACGAAGGACGGCGCGGCAGAGACCAGGTCGGGGACGTTTTTCGCGGCCCAGGTGGCCCAGATGATGGCGTCGAAGCGGCGGGCATCGCCCAGTCCGGCGCGAATCTCCCGTACCCCGCTGAGTGTGCCTTTAATCTGTTGCGGCAGGCCCGGCAAGCGCGACAAAGGACCTGCGTCCGCCTCGTAGCGTACTGGAACCCAGGTGGCCTTGATCGAGGCGTCTTTCCCGACGCCGTATTCGAAATTCAGAGACTGGGTACGCAGACCCACCTGCTGGTCCATGACGAACGCGATTTCGTACATCCGCATCCTTTGCCGGTCTACTCGCGGCCAGGAGGCAAACGCGTTATAGATCGATCCCTACGAGAGTGTAAGCCTATTGCTACACTCTCTAAATGCTGCGGAGGACGGGTTTGTGCAAGGGGCAGGCGCTACTCAGACACCTTTTTTTCGGGCAGAATTCTGGCAGGCACTCCCACTGCGGTGGCTCCGGCAGGAATGTCTTTCACCACGACCGCATTGGCGCCGATATTCGCGTTGTCTCCAATGGTGATGTCGCCCAGAATACGCGCTCCAGCCCCGATGAAGACCCCGTCGCCGATAATGGGGAAACCGTGGACATTCCGCATGCCGATCGTGATGCTGCTGATCAGACTCACATTGGCTCCCAACCGCCTGGCCATGACGACGGTTCCGACAGGATGCGGAATATAGAGCCCCGGCCCGATCTCGACGGAGGGGGGTATATCGAAGCCATAGAGCACGAGATTCAGGCGGGACAAAATGCCCGGCAGAGCGGGAATCCGGCTCTTCGAGAGCCCATGACTGATGCGGTACAGCAGAGTCGCCCGCAGTCCGCACTGAACCCAGAGGAGATGAGCATTCCGCAGAAATCCTTTCAGGCCGGGATCGTGCTTATCGTCGTTCCAGATTTTTCTCCAGACCCGAAAATCGCTGGCGATCAGTTGCCAGCAAGTGAGACGGGCAGGCGGTTCCTCTTCTGGAGACGCTGCTTCCTGATCCACTGAGAGTGTCATCTCTCTTTTCTCCTTCTCCGCGTTTGTGGCGTCAGGCTTTTGCGGGACGCTTCAGAATATTGCGGGCCATCACCAGATACTGCGGGTCCAGACAGCGCAGCAGGTAGCACATAACGAGGTAGAGCGGAATGCAGGGAAGAAATACCCAGAGTCCGGCAGGGCTGTGCTTCGTGAGCGCCAGCAGTCCTGCCACCGGTAAAGCGGCGATCAGACATCGGACGATGATCCAGAAGCTCTCACGGTTGAAGGTCTGTGCCGGTATCATCCGCAGATAGGCCTGAATCAGGTAGAACTCCAGCAGAACATCGCTCCAGATCGCGCCGACCGCTCCGTTGTGCCAATAGTGATGCCCCAGATACGATCCGGCAAAACAGGCGGGAATGCCGATCGCCGCTGCGATGGCAGAGACCCGCATCATCTTTCCCTGCCGGTCGGAAGCGGTGACCGTCACGCTCAAGACGGAGGCGGCGAAATACAGAAAGACGCTGATTCCCCCGACTCGGAGCACTGGAATGCTGCCTGCGAACTCCTTCGGATAGTGCATCAGGGCGATCAGGCGATCCGGTTGGCAGATGCATAGCACCGCAATCGGCGCTCCGCAGAGCAGAACGAGCGACAGCATGCGGCGTGCGAGTTGCTGGAACGCTTCTAGATCCTCTTTGTAGAGGCGGGCAAGGGTAGGGAAGAGCGCCGTCGTCAACGCGCCGGGGAGGATCAGCGTCGTCCCGATCAAGCGGAAGGCAGCAGCGTACCAGCCCACCGTCTGATCGTTGGTCAGGAGACTCAGCACGATCGGATCGGACTGCCCATAGAGCGTTTGAAAGAGCACCCAGCCGACAAACGGCAGGCCCGCCCCGGCGATATACCGGACCGTGGTTTTGGGAGGCAGGCGCAGAGTCGGGAAGAGCGGCGCAAAAGCCGTGAGATTGACCAGCAGAGAGACCGACGTGGTAAAGAGGCCGACGGCGGCCAGCGTCCAGAGAGGCTGGTGTGCAAGCACCAGCCCGATGGTAAGTCCGGAGGAGAGAAACTTCTCGACCAGTACCGCCACGCTCTGGCGTGGGAGTTTCTCCTGCCCCTGCAAGGCGGCGGCCAGCGCATCGTTCAGGGTGTTGACGATCATTCCCAGAGCCATCAGCGCGACCAGGGTACGGGTGATCCCCGGGTAGCCCAGCAGTCTCACCGCCACAATCGCAACCAGCGTCATTACCAGTGCGAGCGGCACCCGGATCAGCAGCGCCGAGAGCAGCAACTCTCCTGTCCGGCTACGGTCACGTGCAATGTCGCGTACCAGCACGGTGGAAGTGCCCAGCGGCACGATGACACTGAAAAGCGCGACGAACGAGCCAGCGAAGGCGAGCTTGCCGAGACCGACCGCGCCGACATAGCGCGGCAGATAGAGCATTACGGCGAAGGTCAGTATCCAGGAGATGATCTGCGTCACAAACGTGGCAGCCACGCTTCGAGCGACTAGGTGAACTTTACTCATGGAGATTTCTCGCTGACAGGGGAAGAGCGCAGTGGGAATTCCTCGGCGGCCGCAAGCGCGCCAGCGCAGATGCCCACGAAAATCATCTCGCGGAAATTCGTCAGCCCTAAATCCAGCAGCCCAAAGACCAGCAGCATCGATACCAGCAGAAGGAGGTAGACTGCCAGGGGGACGACGATTGGATTGGACGGTTTGCTGCGCAGGACTCGGCAGGCGTAGAGCAGCAGATTGGCGATCATGATCCAGAAGGCAAAGAAACCCAGGGTGCCCAGCCGCATCCAGATCCAGAGGACGGAGTTGTGAGTCATGATGTCCCAGAATTCGTACTGCGTGCTGATGTCCGCAATGGGCACCGCATGCACCATCCGTTTGCCGTATCCATAGCCCTGAAGCGGAGCCAGTTTGATCGTCGCCATGAGGTCGGCGTTCTCCGCATCGCGATAGGCATTGGAAGAGGCGTCGCGCGCATCCGGGTTGAACATGGAGCTGATGGCATGGGCGGGCTGCGCAAAAGCGCCTTCCCTGGACTTAAAGAGAGAGTAGTAGATCAAAAAACTGATTAGCAGAACGGCGCTCAGAACACGGATGCGGGTTCGAAAGGCGGGAATGGCCCGGTCTATGGCCAGGAACAGCAGCGGAATCGAGAGGGCGATCGCGCCGATCCCGGCGCGGCGATTGGTCGCCAACTCTCCCAGAACGACGAAAGGCAAGAGCGTCCACATGAAGACCAACAGACGTTTCTGAAGAGGGAAAAAACTGATGACAAAGAGCAGGGCGATATAGGCTGCGAAAAGGAAAGCCTCTTCATGCGAGCCGACTCCGCCATCCGGCATGGGCTGCCCCGCCAACGTAACGTAGCGCCGAAAGGTATAGAGGATCCCTTTGATACCGATGCTGATCGCGATGATCCAGAAGACTTTGTCGATGTCGCACCGATTTCGCAAAATGTTGGTTCCCATCAGGTAAGCCAGCAACAGATGGAACTGGGGACGAACCTCCATCAGCGAGATCTTGAAGTCTCCTCCCGTCAACATTCCATTGATCCAACCCATAAATACAAAGCAGCAGTAGACGAAGATCGGCAGGAAGACTGGCCCTGCACGCAGTTTCAGATTCTTTAAAAACACACCGCGTATAAACGAAAAAGATCCGCCTACAAACAGCAGGATCTCCAGAGGGCTGAAAGGGATCGCCTTGAAATTGACGTGGGCAAAGACCTGGATAAGGGTGTTCACATTGACGAAAAACGGGATGCGTTCGGTGATCGAGTCGGGATAGAGGACAGAATTCACTTCGAAAAGGCATACCGCCGCCAGAACCGTGTAGAATGCCAGGCGAGGATAGTGCCAGAGGAGCACGCCTGCCAACAGCAGTAAGACCAGCAGCGCGGGCACGATCAGAGACGGCAACAACATATATGTAACGGCACAGGCCAGGGATACGAGACACCCGAGGAGGGTGAAGAGGTAGGTACGGTTTCGCGCCATTGCAGCGAATTCGTTGGCGGTGGGCAGGACAAGTAAGGGAGGCGCTTCTGTTTTGTTCACGATATTCCTCTCTTGCCACTACCTTGCAGGGACACGAATCAACAGGAGGGTGCTGGGAGCCAATGAAAGTGTCATAGTATTGTCGTGCATGCGGACTTTGGCCATCGGAACGATCGTCGTTGGATTTGCAGCCGAGAGCAGCCACCCCTTTGCCGCGCTGGCAGCGGTCCGACCGGGAAAGGTGATTGGCGTTGAAACGGTCGTTTTATCCATTTTATTGACCAGTAGGAGGGTCAGGTCGCCGGTCTGCCTATCTGTCGCAGCGAAGCAGGAAACCCGTTTTACGTTCGTGGAGATGGCCCGGCACGAGAGATCCCCGAAGCCGTGACCGTGGCCATCGGCGTTACGAAAGAGACGAAAGGCCAGATAACCCGGAGAGTTCTTTGGCGGGTAGGCCCAGTAGTTCGCGAGATAGACTCCCTCCCGACCATAGATGCCCAGCGCCTCTGCAATGGCAAGTGCGCCATTGATGTGCTGATCCGCACCGAAATTCCACTCGGTAATGCCTAGTTTCGTGCCGGGATAGCCGTCTGCGATCCACTCCTTTAAGCGTGGGATCAGTCGGACCGGTTTCCCTATCCACGACTCATCGCTATACTCGGGATCCCAGAGCGAACGGGTCGCGCGGAGACGTCTCGCCTGCGTCTCCTTTTCTACATTGGGGCCATAAAGATCCTGACCCTGGGGGTAGAAGTGAACGTCCAGCACATCGAGGCTCCTGATATGGTTCTGGATATCGTGCGCATGTACCTGCTTCAAGAACCATAAAATATATGCCTCGCCTCCATGCTGTGTGCAATCTGCATGCGTGTGGAAATTGTCATCGCCTCGATCCAGGGAAGAGTAGAGGAACGCGGTCCACCCGGAGACGACGGGGCCAGTCACCTGTGCCGA
>JAYUMV010000402.1:0-6045 GCA_043762265.1 Chthonomonadaceae bacterium
TGGTAACGTAGAGGCCGCCATTCGGCAAGGCAAGGATATAATCTCCGGCAATCCCGGAGGCGACCAGCGTAGTTTTGCCTGCCGGATCGTAGCGCAGGATCTTGCCGGTGCGGTTCGAAACCGCGTAGAGTTCGCCCTTGGAGCCGAAGGTGAGGCTGTTCGCGTGGCCCGCATCCGCCAGGAACTCCTGCGCCCTGCCTTCGAGATCGATGCGATAGATTTTGTTGGTAGGAGCGTCGATAAAGAATACTTCGCCGTTGGGACTGCATGCCGCGCCCTGGAAGTCGTGGTGTCCCGTTGCACCGAGTGGCCCAGACTGTGGCTGCCAGCTTTGATCGGGCAAAAGCACATCACGCGCACGCGGCGCGCTGCCTCCGGCCTTGACCGGCGCGGGCCAGCCTTTCCAGAGATAGCTCATCGCTTCCAGGAAGTTTTCTCCGTAGCCGGAAACATGCCCGCCGTTGATGATCCGAAAAATATAGTCGTAGCCGGAAAAACGCAGGGCTTTGTCCATCTCCTGGTCCAGCAGGAACCAGTCGCCCGCCACGTTCTCCATATCGTTAGTGCCGGTCGTGAGATAGGCGCGGATCGGTTTGGCCTCGAACTTGCGCACCAGCGTCGGAAACTCATGGCCGCCTCGAAAGGCGACAAAGCTGCCGCTGGCGGCATAGACGCGGCTAAAGGCGTCCGGACGCTCCCAGGCGACATCGAACGCCGCAATGCCGCCGCTACTGCCCCCGGAGATACAGCGGTCGTTGCCGCTGTCGGAGAGTTTCAGCCCGAACTCCTTTGCGACGAACGGCAGCAGCTCGTCCAGAAAGAAGCGGTCGTTGTTGTCTCCCACACCGTCGTATTCGAAATCTCGATTTCGGCGTCCCGTCGTTCCCTTCATCGGGGCGGGCACCTCTCCTGGCCCGACAAAGACGCCGATAGTGGTCGGCATCTCTTTCGCCGCGATCAGAATCTCCAAAAAGTTCTTTTCACCCGCACTGTAGCCGTCCGTTTTGATATAGACGCAGGCGGGTTTGGAGCCGTCGTACTGGGCCGGGATGAAGACCGTGACCGGGCGGACGGTGCCGGGAAAGACGACGCTGCGCGTAAATGTCGTGGACTTGATCTGGCCACGGGGAATATCTTCCGGTTTGAGGTCGGGCGGAATGTAGGTCGAGGGGGCGCTTCCGGCGCTGTTCGCTGTCGCGCCCAGTGTGCCCGCGAGAGGCTTTACGATCCACTGCAGGTGCGGGTCGCCCGGCGTATTCGTCCAGAGGTCCTGCTGCGAGCCTGGGGTCTGTTTGCCGCCGAAGTCGTCCAGCCCCTGTTCGGGGGCATGGGAGGGCAGAAGGTTGTAGGTGCCGTTCTCGTTCTTCTTAAGCGCCCAGAGTTGCCACGGCTGCCCGTGATCCGTCTCCAGCACGACCGCCGTGCCGTTCGCCTTGCCGCCCTTCGCCGCCGCCAGCACAAGGGTCGTGCTGTAGGCGGGTCGGATCGAAAAGAGGTTGGGGCCTTTGGGCGTAATCATCCATTTTTGGTTCGCCAGTCCCGTCGGTCTGCCGATCGAGACGACGGTTCCTTCGGTGGTTCCTGATCCGACTGCCTCCAGCGCCATGCCAGGCGCGCTCGCTGGAAGGATCGCATAGGCCCCCCAATCCTCCGCAAAGGCAGGAACTGTCAGGGCGCTGGCGCTGAGGACCACAAGGAAGGAAAGGAACCTGCGGAACTGCGATGTCGGCGGCAAGGGGGCTTGATGCATGGTAAACTCCTGGGAAAACTCGGATGACAGAGATAGCCTATCATTCCCACCGGCTCCAGTCGATTCCTGCCTGCGGATTCTCAGGGCTTCCTAGTTTACAAAGCGATCCTAAGCGCTCGCAGGCGCCGCCTCGGTTGCATGTCCGGCAAAGGAAATATGCTTGAAGGCGGCGACGCCTTGACAGGGAAAGATATTTGAAAGTATAGTTTGGTCGAACGGTCTGTTTTGAAGAGTGAACAGATGTAACAAAATGAAGTTTGGCAAGGAAGTAGGAAACACCAAAATGCGACGTTTTAGCCGATTGATCGGGTGCTTGTTGGTGGTGTGTTCTGCGGGGTGCGGTTCGGGGAGCAGTTCTCCTGCGAAGATCGTCGTTGGAAATACGCGAATTGCCGTGAACGATCCAAATCTCTTTCTGAGCCCTTACAACTGGTCCGTGGAGGGGACGACACGGGCGACTACCACGCAGCCGGGAGCCTATCTGACGTTCGGGTTTCAGAGCGCGACCGTGCATCTGAACATCGATACCACGGCCCTGGCCTCCCTCCCGAGCGGCACGACGCCGGTGGTGCGCTGGCAGATCGACGGCGGATCGCCGCAGAATTATCAGATCGCCCCAGGGGACGAGCAGATACTGCTCAACTCAGTTCCATTGGCGGCGGGCAAGCATTTCTGCAAAATCTGGTTCGTGGCTGCGGATTACCGACAGGACCGCTGGACCGTTCCGGCCGAAGCGCTGCGAATAACCGGCCTGACGCTCGATGGCGGGGGAACGACCGTAGCGCCCACGCTGCTCACCAAACGCATTCTGTTTTTTGGAGACAGCATTACGGAGGGGGTCAGGACGGAATCGGCTCTCAATATCCCCATGCGTGACGACGACGCGACGCATGCCTTTCCCTATACCTGCGCGGCTGCGCTCAACGCCGAATTCGGGGTCGTCGGAGTGGCGCGGCAAGGCTGGACGATTGCGGGCTACGATGGCAGCAATGTGCCGGCCTTCGCATCTTCCTGGCCGCTTGAGTTCGCTGGCAAACCTCGCATCTTCTCCCCCGCTCCGGACTATGTTATTAACGCAGAGGGGACGAACGACTCGAACAATCATGCAGATCCTCTCCAGGTCATGGCCACCGTTCAAACCTGGTTGGTCGCGGCGCGCAGCGCGATGCCAACGAGTCGCATCTGTATCATGGTGCCCTTCAGCGGATTTGAGCGGGATGCCATTACCCAGGCGGTGCAGAACTATAGAGCCAGCCACCCCTCGGATAAGAACGTGTTTTTGATCGACCTCGGTACCCAGCCACTCCTGGCCGACCTCTCAGGGACATCAAGCTCGCAAGCGTACGACGGCTTTCATCCGAATGCTGCTACCAGCGAGGCTCTAGGCGTCAAACTTGCAGCGGCCATCCAGGCCATTGGGCCGTAGCATTCGGAAGCTATTCTCCCGCCGCACCATAAATCGAGGGAGAGATAAAAACTTCGGCTTGTCGAAAAGAGGAGTTCATTTCGGTGAATCGGTGGGAGTATTCCTTCCGCAGATTGCGTATAAGAAACAATGGCCGTTGCCGTGACCGCTGCACGGCCTTTTAAAATGCGTATTCATCCTCGCCCGCTGTCGCCCCTTCAGGCCAGGGCTTTGTGCCGACCTGCTGATGAGACGACAGGGGGCGCGAGGAAAGGTATAGACCCGATGATTAGACGTCAACCGTTAGGTATCGCCGTTGCTCTAGGCCTCTCGCTGGTCGGTTGCGGCTATATAGCCCGCTCACGCTCTGTGGACCAGCCCGGCAGTTTTCCTATCGTGAACATCAAGCCGACCGATGGCATCCAGGTTGCCCAGAACGGACCTGCCGGCCTACCGCAGCGCCTCAGGCCCGGTCCCGACGATTCCAGCGTGGCTCAGGTGACGGCGCAGCTCTTCTCCCGCAGCCACTATCTGAAACACCCGCTCGACGCGGAGATCTCCGGCAAGTTCCTGGACGAATATCTGAACTCGCTCGATATCCGACACTTCTATTTTCTGTCCACCGATCTGAAAGAGTTCGATGTCTGGCGGCCCACACTCGGCAAAATGGTGCGCGACGGCGACACTTCGCCGGCAGATGTGATCTTCTCACGCCTGTTGAAGCGCGTCGATGAGCAGGTCGCATACGCCACGGGCCTCTTGAAGACCGAAAAATTTACGTTTGACACCCCGGACTCGATCGCACTCGAGCGCAAGAACGCGCCGTTCCCGAAAGATGAGAACGAGCAGCAGGTCCAGTGGCGCGAATATCTGCGCTACGAGTATCTTCAGGAAAAACTGAACAAGAAGAAGCCGGACGAGATCGTTGCGACCCTGACGCGCCGCTACAATCGTCTGGCGAAGACCTACCACGATTTTACCTCCGACGACGTGTTCGAAATGTATCTGAACGCGCTGGCGCATGCCTACGACCCGCACTCCGACTACATGGGCAAGTCCGCGATGGAGAGCTTCAACATCCAGATGCGCCTCTCCCTGTTCGGGATCGGTGCGCTGCTCCAGTCGGAAGATGGTTACTGCAAGATCATCGAGTTGACCCCCGGCGGCCCCGCGATCAAGAGCGGCAAGATGAAAGTCGGCGATAGGATCGTTGCGGTCGCACAGGGCAACAAAGAGCCGGTCGATGTCGTGGACATGAAGATCGACAAGATCGTGGAGATCATCCGTGGCCAGAAAAACACGGAAGTGCGTCTCACGATCATCCCCGCCGATGCGCCGGACACCTCCGTTCGCAAAGTCGTCGTCCTCAGCCGCGATGAGATCAAACTGTCGGACGCCGAGGCGAAGGGCAAGGTCATGGACATGCCCACCAGCGATGGGAAGACCCTGCGCCTGGGAATGATCGATCTGCCCTCCTTCTATGCCAGCGAGGCCTCCCCCGCCGGCAAAGCCAAGAGCACGACAGCGGATGTCGCCAAACTGATCAAGAAACTGAAAACGGAGAATATCCAGGGACTTGTCCTGGATCTGCGCCGCAATCCGGGCGGCTCGCTGCAAGAGGTCATCCGACTGACGGGCCTGTTCGTCAAGCAGGGGCCAGTCGTCCAGGTGAAAGACTCCGCTGGCACCGTGCAGGTAGACGACAGCCACGAAAACGGCGTTCTCTACAACGGTCCGCTCATCGTGCTGACCAGTCGCCTCAGCGCCTCCGCTTCCGAGATCCTGGCGGGCGCTCTGCAGGACTACGGTCGCGCCCTGATCGTCGGCGATACCGCAACGTTCGGCAAAGGCAGCGTCCAGACCGTTCTGCCGCTCGGCGACCTGATGTCCAGCAACGGCATCGCGCTCAAGGGCGATCCGGGTGCGCTCAAGCTGACGATTCAGAAGTTCTACCGCGCCAGCGGAGCGTCCACCCAACTGCGCGGAGTGCCGTCCGACATCGTCATCCCCTCGTTGACCGACTATATCGACGTGGGTGAGAAGTCGCTCGACAACGCAATGCCCTGGGACACCGTGCCCACCTCCTCCTACGAGAAGGTCAATATGGTTCAGCCCTATCTGGCGGAACTGAAACGCCGGTCGGATGCCCGTATCGCCACAGACCCGGACTTCGCCTATCTGAAAGATGAGATCGTGCGCTTCCGGAAACTCATGTCGGAGAAGACCTACTCCCTCAACGAGCAGCAGCGTACGACCGAAAAGACGGAAGGGTTAGCGCGCCTCAAAAAGCGCAAGGCGGAACTGCTCGCCCGACCCGCTTTGAAAGAGAAGGACTACCTGATCACTCTGGCCAACGCGGATACGCCCGGCCTGCCTGCTCCGATCGATCCGAAGGCGGAAGCCAAAAAAGTATTGCGCAACCAGGACGATCCGACTGCCACTCCGGAAACCGAGGGAATCCCGGTTATCGATACGACCCTGACCGAGAGTGAGCATATCCTCGCCGACTGGATCAGCCTCCTGTCCGGTTCCAAACAGGCCGCTACTAACCGCCGCTAACGCCTCACAGGGCATCCCTTCAACCCCCTCGTTCCACTTAAGACGAGGAGGTTGTTTCTGTTTGGGCCAGGCCATTTGGGACAAGACCATTGTAAGTCAGACGATGGATTCCGTATTGACAATGCGACAGGGGGGATCGATGTGGGCAGGACCTGACAGATTTTCGCGGAGGTCGCAGTGCGCGAAGGTGGCTTCGGCCTGATGGGAGGCATGGAGGCCAAAGCCGCCATTGCGGTTCAGACGGCACTGCTGAAACAGAGGATGCTCAGAGGCGTTCAGGCGTACGCCCCCCAGGGTATTGCCGGTGAACTCGCACTCTTCGGCGCGACCG
>JAYUMV010000403.1:0-14821 GCA_043762265.1 Chthonomonadaceae bacterium
GATCCTCTTCTCAATTTTACTTGGGAGTTCGTTCCGCAAGGAGGGCGCAAACTCCTGCCATCTTGGCAAAATGAGCCGCAATCGCGTGCCGACTCAAATGAGTGAATACATGTTGTCTGTCCCTCCGTAGTATTCGGTAAGGCGGGCTGACAGTTAAACGGATTGCGATTGACAAGGGGAAGACATCGTGTTACAATGAAGGACGCATGGGCGTGAACTCACCCGCCGGAAACCTGGATGTCGACTTACGATTTACACAAACTAAATGATGTAGAAACCCTGTGGCAGCAACTGCGCGCAAGCGTTCCTTTGGAGATCCGCGAATCGGTCGAAACGGCTTTTCGATTGGCGGAACGGGTACATCTGGGACAGTTGCGCAAAACGAAGGGCGATATTCCGATCCCTTATATCACCCATCCTCTGCGCGTGGCGTCGATCCTGGTGGAGGAGTGGAAAGTTGTCGATGTCGCAGCCATTGTGACTGCGCTGATCCACGATGTCATCGAAGACTGCCAGCCTCCCGAAAGCCGCGAACATTTGACCCAGGAGATCCGCCAGGCGTTTGGAAGCGATGTGGAGTTGGCGGTTTGGGTGCTGTCCAAGCCGGAACAGGGACCGATGGAGGTGCGCTACTCCCGCGACGCGCGATATTTTTCTGAACTCCGGAAGGCTCCAGAGTGGGTTCGCCTTATCAAATGCGCGGATCGGGTAGACAACCTCCGCGACGCCTGCGCCTGGGGGGATCGCGATTTCTGGAGCCGTTATAGCAGCGAGACCATCGGCTGGCACCTGCTTCTCGCGCGCGAAACCGCGCCCATTGCCGAAGTCGCACTATTTAAGGCTCTGGTCGAAGGCGAGAGAGCCATTCGAGGACGTTTTCCGATCTGGGTAGATGGGCATATCGTCGATCCGATCGCCGCTGCGACCATACCGGAACATATCGCCCGCCACTATGGGGTGGTCGGGATGGCCCTGCAAGGAGAGACCCTCTACGTCGGCATGCGTGATATGGCGGATGCGGCCGTTTTACGAGACCTGGCCCTGGTAACCAGACAGCGTATTTTGCCCGTGCTGATTTCCCAGGAGGCGTTGCAGGATGCGCTGGACGCCGGACTCTACAGCTCCTTGCAAGTAGACTGACCGCTCTGCGCCAGCATGATCTGTGCGGCAGGGATACGGAGAATTGAATCTGACATGAGCGAAGCCTCTCCACACACAGAACCTGCCGAATCCACTGGTTCCGAGTCCGCCCCGACACCTGATTTGATCGAATTCAATGGTTTTCGAACGAGCCGCCCGCTGGGGGCACACATGCCTACGGCAGGCGGGCTGCACAAGAGCCTGATTGCAGGGCAGGAGATCGGTTGTACGGCCGTGCAGCTCTTTACCGGCAGTCCGCGACAGTGGAGTCACGCGCCGCTGGAACCACAGGCGATCGCCACTTTTCATAAGGTGCGAGACGCCTCTGAGATCGCCTTTACGGTCGCGCACGACTCGTATCTCATCAATCTCGCTGCGCCCGCTGCCGATGTGCTGGAACGCTCCCGCAACGCCTTTCGGGGTGAACTGGATCGCGCGCAGGCGCTCGGCATTCCCTGGGTCGTCACCCACATGGGAGCGCACCTGAACGCCGGAGAAGAGGCGGCTGTCGCTCGCCTCGTCGAGAGCTTGAAGCGTATTCTGGACGAAACGGACAAGTTGGGGTATACGGTAGGAATCGCCCTGGAGACCACGGCAGGGCAGGGGACCGGACTCGGCTGGCGATTCGAGCAGATCGGCGAGGTGCTGCGGGGAGTTGGGGAACATCCGCGCCTGGGCGTCTGTCTTGATACCTGTCACATCTTCGTTGCCGGTTACGATCTGCGCGATGAGGCGACCTATGTCCAGACCTGGGCGCGCTTCGACTCGGAGATCGGCCTTTCTCGCCTCAAAGTCATTCATGCCAACGATGCCAAGAAGTCGCTCGGCAGCCGCGTAGATCGGCATGAACATATCGGCGGTGGGGAGATCGGCGAGGCTGCCTTTGCGCGCTTGATGACGGACCCTGCCCTGGCCCATGTGCCGATCATTCTTGAGACACCGGACTCGGAAACGATGCATGCCCTCAATCTGGCGCGACTTCAGCGTCTTTCGCAGGGAACGAGTCTGGCTCTCGCCATCGAAGTTTATTTCTTCGGACACTACAGTGAGTATTTCGGGGGCGAACCGCTCGCAGTCCAACTGCCCTTCGGGGCCAGCTTGAACGATCTTGCGCAGCAGCTCGCCCAATCGGATGACCGTTTGCAAGCGATCGCCCAGCATTGTCGTTTCGCGATCGACGAGGACTATGCTTTGCTGGATACGGCCCTGAAGAAGGACTGTACGGTCGCTGTCTTGCCGCCGATGAGTGGGGGGTAGAGGAACAGGGTATGGCATACGCTAAAATAGTTCGGGAAGCCATCGATGTCCTTGCCGTAGCGAACCGCGTTTCCGGGGTAGCCAATGGAGCGGTCTGCACCTTTGTCGGCCAGGTGCGCGACCATGCGCGCGGCCGCGAGGTCGCATATCTGGAGTACAACGCTTACACTCCGATGGCGGAAAAGCAGATGCGGCAACTCGCCACAGAGGCAGAAGCACGCTGGAGCTGTGAGGTGGCCATCGAACACCGGATCGGACGCCTCGAACTCGCAGAGGCCAGTGTTTTCATCGCGGTCGGGTCGCCCCATCGTTCAGAGGCTTTTGAAGCCTGCCGCTGGTGTATCGATACGTTAAAGGAGACGGTGCCTATCTGGAAACGGGAGGTTTGTCCGGACGGCGCTTATTGGATCGAAGGCGAGAACGCGCTCAAAGTGGATGGGGTATGAATATAGAGCAGCCGACTACAGAGCAAGTCCTTTCCCGCATACATCGCATAACCGTCATCGTCAATCCCGCTGCTGGGCGCGGTTCGGCGCGTAAGTGGATGGGGGAGTTGGAGGTGCGGTTGAGCCTTGCGATCGCGAGCACGCACCGGATCATCTCCTGGCAGATCATCGAGACCTCCAGGCCCGGAGATGCGACTCAACTCGCCCTGGAAGCGGTGCGAGGGGGCGCCAATATCGTGGTCGCTGCTGGCGGCGATGGCACGATCGGCGAGATCGTAAATGCACTCGTCGGGACAGAGGTGGCGCTCGGGGTGATCCCGATGGGAACCGGCAACGATTTTGCCCGCAGTCTCGGCATCGGAACCGACGTAGATCGGGCGATCTACAATCTGTTGGAAGGCGTTCCGATGGCGATCGATGTCGGCAAAACGCAGGGCCGGTATTTCGTGAATGTGGCCGGTTGTGGCTTCGATGCGGTGGTCGCCGAGCGGGTCAATCACGGGGGACGGTCGCTGCACGGCACCTCGGCCTATGTCGCGGCGGTGTTGCAGGCGCTGATCTCCTACCGTGCGACCCAAATTCGACTCACTCTGGACAACGAGGTCATCGAGACGAAAGCGATGCTGTGCAGTATCGCCAACGCCCGCTACTATGGCGGTGGGATGCGCATCGCCCCGGACGCCATGCTGACGGATGGTCTCTTCGACATCTGCCTGCTGGAGGCGGTCGGCAAAATCGAGTTTCTGCGCACCTTTCATAAGGTTTTCAAAGGCAAGCATATCACGCATCCTGCGGTGCGCATGCTGCGCTCGAAATATGTGAAAGTAGAGAGCGACCGACCGCTGCCGGTGCTCGTCGATGGCGAGATCGTCGGGACGACCCCGGTAGAGTTCGAAATGGTGCCCGGCGGTCTCAACATCATCGGGCCTTACATCCCGCACTAGAGCGCGTCTTTTTCTCGCTCTTTTTGTCCACTCGCATCGGGACCGAAACCGGAACGAATTCAGATGCAAAGGCTGGGACAATCCGCCGTATTTTTGCTGGTTTTCGTTGGTGTCGGCCTGCTGTGCTACTATCTCGCCGCCCCGCACATTCTGCCGCCTGTCGGCGGGCCGAACGTGTCCGTACTCCCTCCCACGCCCTCTCCAAACTTGAGGACGAACGCTGCGCCTTCTGCCGCTCCCACACTCCCTGCCATGCCGATGGCGCCGCCACGCAGCGCCACCCAGCGCGAAGCCGATGACCTTGAAGTCCGCCGCGCGCCCTACTACCAGTGGCTGCGCTCCAAGTTCGCCGACACGCTGACGGCCGAACAGCCCTGCTCCTCCGATGCCGCCACCCTCGACCTCTACACGAATCGCTCCGACCCCTCGCTGGTTCTCACGCTACTGGGCCAGGCAGTACAGCCCTATGCCGACCGCTACGGTTTCAACCACGTCCGATTCTTCATGCCGAATCCTCCGGGGAGCGTAGAACAGTACCGTTTCGCTGCCGAAGCCTCTCCCCGTCCCGACGGAACCTGGAAAGCCTTCGAGAAATAATAGTTATTCCCTTGAGCCTTTTGCAAAAGTCGGTTTTTCTGACATTAGTTGCCATTTGTTCACATTCATAAATAGGGCATTTTGGACTTTTGAAAAAGGCTCCCTTTATTTGACAATTGCGTGATCTTCATGCTAGACTGGGCGCATCTTATTGAAGAGGCTGACTGGCCGGTTCATGAACCGTGCTGGGAAACGCCTCCGTGTGCCGCATCGCATGGTTTTGGGCACACACTGTTGGTCTTTCTATCTGGATGCTACGACTATTGATTTACGTTGGCTAGTGGAACGTAAGGAGAGACCGTAGATGTTGTATGCTCTATTCTGTTTTCATGTCGCTGAATCGCTGAGAGGAACGAACCTGCGCTTCCAAATCAACGGTCGAGCGGCAATGGCAGGCGTTCGCCTGGCCGCCGGTGTGCTGTTTTTTGCGTTGGGTACCTCCACGGTTTTGGGGCAGGCGACTACTGGCGGAGGAGGGTCATCCCCGATTTTATTGCCGGTCGCTTTTAAAGGCGATCCGGGCTATCCTTCCAAACCCGGTAGTCCCGTAATCATCTTACCCGGCGACCCTGGTTATCCCGCGCAGCCTTGGGATCCTGTCATCATTTTCCCCGATGGCCCTGGCGAACCTATCTACATCTGGCCGGGCGACCCCAATTATCCCTACAATCCATGGGATCCTGTCATCATCTGGCCGGGCGACCCCGACTATCCTACCCCTCCTTTTCAGTGGGGCGATCCCATCATCGTTTTCCCCTGGGATCCAGGTTATCCGCTGTATCCTGGTGATCCCATCGTCGTCTATCCAGGGGATCCAGGCTACCCTGCCACGCCAGGAGATCCCCGCTTTCCGCCGACTATCGTCTGGCCGGGTGATCCCGGATATCCATTCAATCCAAGTGACCCCATCATAGTCTTGCCAGGCGATCCCGGTTATCCCGGTGGCCCTGGTGGTGGCAACCCAGGCCCTGGATGGCCCGGCTATACCGGCGATCCTACGGTTCCCGGCAATTCCGTCCAGGTTCCCCCTGGCATACCCACGCCGGATGGCCGTAATCCTTATGCTGGCGTTGTGCTGGCAAGCGACGGGTTTTTATATGGCACTACGACCACCGGAGGCATGCAGGGGCACGGCGTGGTATTCCGTATGGACACCACCGGCCACAACTACACCGTTCTCCATACCTTTCACGGTGGGGACGGCGCGGACCCGGCGACGGATTTCCTGATCCTAGATGGTTGGCTCTACGGAACTACCCGCCGAGGCGGGGACTACAACAGCGGCGTCCTGTTTCGCATCGACATCACTGGGCAGCGGAGCGCTGTACTCATCGGCGGTGGTGAAGCCCACTGGCTCTATAATCCGCTGCATCAGTTCTGGTTCTTTACCGGGTCTGTGCCTTACGACGGCCTAGCACTTGGCCAGGACGGCTGTCTCTACGGCGCTACGACCGAGGGAGGAGCCAGCGATACTCAGCACGTCAGCCGGGGCACAGTGTTCAAATACGACATCAATGCCCGCTCTTACAAGGTTCTACACAACCGATGCATGTTTTTCAAGCGGGCGGCGATAAATCCGGAGGCTCCAACTCCCAATCGCGTCTGCTGGTAGCGAGCAACGGCGCTCTGTACGGCACGACAAGCCAGGGCGCTCTTATCGGAAGCGATTCCAATAAGATCGGGTTTGGAACTGTCTTCACGATCTCGACTTCGGGACAGGGCTATACGCAACTGCATGTCTTTGGGCGCGAGACGAATCAGGGAGAAGGTCTCTATCCGGTCTCGGGTCTGATACAGGGTGCGGATGGCTATCTGTATGGCACCACCCACACCGGTATGACCAATGTCGATACCGCCTTCGGATCGGTCTACCGGATCGGCCTGGACGGTTCGGGGTATCAACCGATCTATGCGTTCGCCAATGATGACACGAGCGGACGACTGCCCTATGCGCCGCTTACGCAAGACGCAGCCGGCAATCTGTATGGTACGACTTACTCGGGCGCGTCGGAGGGGTACGGCGCGGTCTACAAGCTTTCACCGGGCGGAAGCGCCTTTGCGCTGCATAAGTTCGGCAATCCGGTCGATAACCCGGACGATTCCGGCGGCACAAGTAGCAGCAGCGTGCATCTGCTCTCTGTCGCGCTAAATCCCGCCTCGGTTACCGGGGGCAAGAGCAGCACGGGAACAGTCGTGCTGGATGCGCCCGCGCCACTTCAGGGAGCGGTTGTCGCCCTCTCGACCAACAACCCCATCGCGAAAGTTTTCCGTACCGTCGTGTTCTCGGCCGGACAGACGACCGCAACCTTCTCCGTCTCGACTCGAGCCGTCGGTTCCCTCACCAGTTTGAGCGTGAGCGCGGCTTATAACGGAGGCTCTCTTTCCGCTTCCCTCACGATCGTCCCGCCGGTCCTGGTCTCTGTCTCCCTGAATCCGGAAAGGGTGACGAGCGGCAGCAATGCCACTGGGGTCCTCAGGCTTTCCGGCCCGGCTCCAGAGGGCGGTATTCTCGTCAATATGTCGAGTTCTCTGCCGAGCGCGGTCACGGTGCCGAGCGTGGTCTGGATCCGAGCGGGAGCGAGTGGCGGCTCGTTCCTGGCGGCGACCGGTCAGGTATATAGTGTCGTCACCGGCGCTGTTCATGCCGTTCTGAACGACGTCTCGAAGCAGGCGACATTGACCGTGTGGCCAGGCACCGTCATTCCGGCGGGAATCATCGCGGACGCCACGGTGCGGGGCGGTGAGAACGCCAATTCCAACTATGGGCAGCAGCCATATCTGGTCACCGAGACCGATGCCGCGAACGCGAGCAGCAGCGATTCAGTCACCTACCTCAAATTCGACCTGACGCGCCCCTTTGTCGCTCCGACTGCCGCAACGCTCAAACTCACGCTCAACGGCCTCTCCACGCCTGCGAACGGCATCGCCCGCGTCCGGATCTTCGGAGTGGCGGATACGACCTGGACGGAGATGGGGATCACCTGGGCGAATGCGCCTGGCCTCAACCGCACCAGCGTCCTCGGCACGGGCACACTCCTCTCTACCCAGGATGTGCCGCTGAACGGCGGAGTCGCCGCTTTCGATGTCACGGGGTATGTCCTCAGTCAACTGGGCAAGCCGGTCACGCTTCAGGTGATCGCCGATGCGCCCGATGGCCTCTGCCTGGGCGTCAACAGCAGAGAGGCAGCCAGCGGGCAACCGGCGCTCCTGCTCACCTCCAGCTTCCTCAACGATATTCCTGCTCCCCTCTGGGCGCTCCATGTCATCCCCACCGACAGCAGCCCCTCCAGCGGCGGGCCAAGCTCTTCCGACAGCGTCAATCTGGCTTCCGGGGTCGAAGAGAACACGCCCGGCCCCGACATTGTCGGGCGCAACCCTCTTGGGCCATCGGCCGTCTTCAGCCGGATGTATCGCAGCGTGCAGGCCGCACAAGGCTACGGCTCGCCCGGTCTCTCGCCCGGCTGGACGCACAACTACGATATTTGCGTGCAGGGCGTTGCAGGCGCCTGGGGTGCGCTCATCCTCACCTATCCTAACGGCGCTCAGGAGCGGTGGGGGCCAGCGTTGGACGGCAACGGCGCGCCAACAGGCGTTCTGCACCCTGGCGAACTGGGCACGCCCTATCTCGTTCAGGGAGTGCCCTCCCCGAATACCGCAGGGCGATGGCTGACGCTGACACTGACCTGGAAGGATCGTACGTACTGGACCTTCACGCCCGATCCAAACATGCCCGATTTCTATCTCCTGACCCGCATTACCAACAAGGTCGGCCGCAGTCTCGCTATCGGCTACGACCAGTCTCACCGCCTTACAGGCGTGACGGACGATGCCACTCACATGCATACCCTGCTCAGTTTTCAGTACACCGCAGGGTATCTGATGAGCGTGACCGATCCCTATGCCAGACGGGTCAACTTCACCTTTGGGCAGACGAACGGCGGATACGGCCTGACAGGCGTCTCGCAACTCAGTTCGAACGCGTTGCAGTGGCAGTACGACTATACGGCGATCAACGCCTGGCCGCTGTTGAGTTCGGTCGGTGTTCCCGATCCCTCCGCCGCAGGGGGAGGGGCGATTCTCGCGCATCCCATTACTTACTATCCTGATGGCCGCGTCGCAACGATGGTCGATGCCAACCAAAACACGCGCCTATATACTTATACCACCACCACCTCCGTTCAGGTATTTGCGCCCAATGGCGCGCTGGTAGATCACTGGACGCAGGCCATCGGCCCGTTCAACAACGCCATCGGCTATACGGACGCCAACAACGCCACCGATGCCGTCTTTTACGGCGACCCGAACAATCCCTACTGTCCCACGCAGTACACCAGCAGGAACCCGGCGAACCAGCAGACGATCTCAGCCATATACGACGCCTATGGAAATGCCCGGACGACCCAGGCGGCCTTCAACGGTGGCGTGCTGACAAGTTCTTACGACTACGACTACTCGACTTTTGCCCTGGGAATGTTGGTCCAAATAGATAGGGCAGGAGTCAATGGGTTGGTTCAGTACAGCTACTATCCCAATGGTCTTGTCCGAACGGTCACCACTCCTTCGCCGGGCTTGGGGTTTGGCGTAGGACAAAATGCGATTGTGCCGACCACAAGTTACTACTATACGGCGCTGGGCAATATCTCGATGATCACGAAGCCCGCTCCGAACGGAACCGGGCAACTGGTGGTCTATCGATACAACTATGTCTATGATCCGCTGGGGCCGACGCAGCAGGCGGAGGCGTTGGGGCAGCCTCTGACGGTTATGGCTCCCGATGGAGCGGTGACGCACTACCGGTACGACGGGCGTGGAAACTGCGTCGCCATCATCGATGCAATGGGCAATCGGGTCGATAGGGTGTATAACATCGCCGATCAGCTCGTCTCTACCCTGCTGCCTGCGACCGGGCAGACGGGACCAGGACGCGCGCATACCGACATTACTTACCAGTATGTAGGTGGTCCCGCCATCGCCACAAAGGCCTACGGCGAGAGCGGAAACAACTCGCCGGTGCGCCATGCGGAACAGGTGTCCGGCAGGGAAGGCGAGGGGCTGGCGCAGACCGGCACCACCGAGCAGAGCAGTGCGACTTACGATGCCAATCAGCGCCTGAGCGCCCTCAAAGACGCCAATGGGAACGCTTTTGGGCATGCTTATGATGCCGTGGGTAACCTCTCCCAACTCACTTATCCCTCGGGCCATAGCATCCACGCTCAGTACGACCTCGACGGCAATCAGACACAGTTCACGAATGCGCGTGGCCAGAACACCAGCACGATTCTGGTACCAAGCGCCTCCGTGCCGCAGTCCGTGCTGCACAGTGATGGCCACAGCGAGCAGTTCCAGTACGACGGGTCGGGGCGTTTGACCGAGGTCAGCGACGGCAGCACCAAGCTCGATTACACCTATGACGCTCTCGACAACATCCTCAGCGTCGTCACCCAATACGCCGAAGGACCTGCCCAGACCACCTCCTATAACTATTATCCGGACGGCTCACTCTTCTACATGTCCCAATTCGACGGCTCAACCATTTACACTTATGATCTGTGTGGTCGGCTCACCGATGTGAGCAATATCAACCTCACTAGCGGCGTCTATCACTACGACTACGACCTGCTCGGTCGCCTGGTCCACAAAAAGACTCCGCAAACCGAGACAACTTACCAGTACAATGCCGTCGGCCAATTGACGGGCATGACCAATTACGACGGCTTTCAGACCGTCATCTCCGACTACAGCAATCTGCACTACGACGGAGCGGGCAACCTCACACAGATGACGGTGAAAGCATTGCCGCTCTCTACCGTAGGTCCCCTCGTCAGCGGAACGGTCGATTACAGCTACGACAGCCTGGACCATCTGACGCGTGAGCATAGCCAACGCAACCTCACCCTGCCGAATTCAATGGACCAAGTGGGCGACTTCGATAACGCCTCCGCTTCCGATGCCGCCGACAATCTGACCAATCTGCGGGGCGTGACTTTCTCCGGTAACTCCGACAACCAGGTCACCCGTGATGGCAACGGCGCGGCTTATGGCTACGATGCCGATGGCAATGCCACCACTCAAGAAGGCATAAACTGCCAGTACGACGATGCGGGTCACTTGATCGCTTATGACGGCGGTGGCGGAGTGCATCTGACCTTTCGGCTACGGCCCGGATGGTCTGCGTGCCTGGAAGGCCATCAATGGCGGGCCGCGCACCTATTTCCCCTACGATGGCGAGCGGCAGACGATGGAGGTAGGGCCGGATGGTCTGCGTCAGCGTTGCTTCGGTTGGGGAGCGGCAGGGCTTGAGCGAAGCGGCTGGCCTAAACATCATGGCAAGACCGATGTCTATGGCCTTGCGGCGAATACTCCGGCGGGAGTAAATTCCGAAAAGGCCGGTCTGACACCTTCCTTGCCGTTCTTTCCAAGGGACAGAGACGCGCTCTGCGATCTCAGCGACGGAGCCCCGCTCCCGCGAACAGGCAGACAATGCCGATAACGATGAAGATGAGAGCGTTTTCCGTCCCACTATTCAGTCCGTGCGGCATGGTTCCCAACAGATCGGTCTTAACGGACAGTGTAATTCCGATCCCCATACAGACGACCCCAATCACGAGCAACAACTTCGCCTGCAAATTTGACATCGTGCAACCCCTTCCTTGACAAGACCTGCGATGGTTCTCTCACCATTCGATTTCAAAGCCGACACCCCTCTTCCAACGTCATCGGAGCATCGCCACGGATTCGAAATATCAACGCAGCAGGTGCGAGAGATTCCAGCCGATGATGGCAATCACAGTGCAGATCAGCACCATGAAGATCAGACGCAAGATTCGGTTGGGCAGGCGATTCGTGGTGAGCGCGCCCAACTGACTGCCGATGGAGGAGCCCGCCAGCACGACCATCGCCAACTTCAAACTGACGAAGCCGTGCAGCGCCTGCTCGAAAGTGCCCAGACTCACGGTGAAAAACAGCAGCAGGATGCCGGTTCCTGCCGCGTTGCGGGCGGAAAGACCGAATCCATAGAGCAGAATCGGAGTGAACAGCACGCCTCCTCCAATTCCCATTACTCCGGAGGCGACGCCCAGACCAAAGCCGAGATAGCACATCATGGGAACGGAGACCTGTTGGAGTTGCACCTGCGGCAGGTCAATATACGGAGGGATTCGGATCCGAGTCACCAGAGGGCCGGGAATTGTGACATCCCCACGTGGCCGAGACTGGTTCCGCGTCTGCCAGACATCCCTCAGAATAAACAGCGCCGTGCCCGCGAGAAGCAGTATAAACAGCACATCCAGCACGATTTGCACGGCAGGAACCAGCGAGCCATGCCCGATTCGCCACCGACCTAGCCCCGTGAGGTAACCGAGCAGGCGCGTGCCGGCATCCACTCCGATCAGGCTTCCCCCCAGCATCACGAGATCGATGCGCGGTTCGCCTCGTTTCAAATGGCGATACCGCACAAAAGAGGCGATTGAGGTGCCGCATGTCTGGCAGAGCGCCGAGCCTACCGCTATCGGCGCGGGCACTCCGAAGGCGTACATCAGGGTTGGCGTCAGCAGAAAGCCGCCGCCCATGCCGAACATCCCTGCAACGAAACCGACGAAGAGCCCTACCAACCCCAGCGCAGGCAGAAAAACGGGGTGGCCGATTCCTGCACCCAGTTGCGCTTCGAGCACGCTGCACGCTCCTTCGTTCTGGGTTCAAATATGATATTCGATCGGAGGCAGTGGCGCTTCCTCGGTGGCAGGAGAGGAGGCGGAACGTCGCTTTTGAACCGCCTGTTCTAACTTGCGCGAGGCCCACACCACCACCAGACCCCAAATCACAGGAGTGACGATGCAGGCGATGGCATATCCAAAGAAACCCCAATTCATGGATGTGTCATTCTTTCTTCCGCTTCAAGAGAGTTCGCTTCCACGCTCGATTTCATGATCGTTCTCCCCGTTCGCATCACCGGAAAGGCGAACGGACGCTTCCCGAGAGGGATCCTGTCTATTCAGGTTCCGGGGCCAGCAATCAGTTCCCATCGGATCGGGCCTTTTAAGAAGACAATCGAGGACGCTTTCCAGGTGACACGCACCACCTGTCCTTCGAACAGATCGCCTTCGATACTGTTTTTGCCCGCCTGTGGAGTGACCAGGTAGTGCACGAAGCAGGTGATATTGTACCGCCCAGGCACAGCAGGGTAGAACTGTGTTCCCCACTTCGCCTGCATCTTTGTGCCGTTGATGACTACATAGACGGGACAGAGGGCATAGAGAAAGGCCAGGAGCGGATACTCCATTTTGACTTCGAAACCCGTATAAGTGGGCGACGCGACGGCGTTCATAACAGGCCTCCATTCTTATGCAAGGCAGGATCTCTGCCGGAGTTCTTTCTCCTTCGACAGGGCGATCTCCTCTTTCAAAGACAAGAGCCGTTCGACGCCCGAGATCCTTTCGGGCAAGGGAACTATAACCGGTTGTTTTTTCATATGCAACGGTAGAGGGGGGACATATTCGCCTCTCTCCGTCCGGAATTCGAGGAGAACCCATGGAATTGAAGTGGTTTGCTTGCGCTATTCGGCACCCCGTGTTCGTCCTGATCGCTTTCGCCCTTCTCTTCATAAGTCATCTCGCACCTCCCGCGTCGGCGCGCAATCCTCCGCTTGAGGATGCTGGTGTCCGACAAGATTACTATGATCTGCTCAACAATCACATCACCTGGACGAAACTGCCCGTTACGGTCTCCTTTGTGCACGACGAGGAATACAGTGAGGCACGCAAAAGGGCGGCATGCGCGGGAATGGATCGATGGCAGGAGGCAACCGGAGGATTTGTCGAATACAAGATCGTCGATAATCCGAATCGTGCCCAGATCACCGTCCGCTTCGATCCCACGAGCGACGATGGACACACGACCACTTCTTTTACCAGAGCACGTATCGTGCATGCGCGCATCTTGATGGGAGTAGCGAGCAGTTCCCTGCGCGACCTGCAGTGCACGGCGGCGCACGAGTTCGGCCATGCACTCGGCCTCTCCGGGCACAGCAGCAGCTCACAAGACCTGATGTATCCTGCTCATATCATGGGCCGTTCCTGGCGCATCACTCGTCGAGACCTGAACACGTTGGCGACGTTGTACCATGTGGAGCCCGAGGTCGCCGTTACCTGGACGCCCCAGGACGCAGATCCCGGACATTATCGAGCGAGAGAGAGATCCGATCCCGATTCCTACGGCGTGTCGAGGTAGAAGACTGTTGAACTCGGTATCGCCACGTCGCCCGTGCTGGGACCGTCCCTCTTCCCCGCCGAGAAACTGCCTTGGAGATTTTTAGGGGTTATCCGCTCCGAAGCACATAGAGGAAACAGCGCTCCTTTGGCGAATGTAGATCCGGGTTTCAAGGTCGGAGGGCCTCTGTGAAAATACCGAAGAGACGAGGGCAACGATGGAATACATGAATCTAGGGAAGACCGGGCTGAAGGTCTCGCGTATCTGCCTGGGCTGCATGAGTTATGGGGTGGCGGACCGTGGGGCGCACCTCTGGACACTCGATGAAGAGGAGAGTAGGCCCTTTATCGAACGCGCCCTGGGGCTCGGAATCAACTTCTTCGATACCGCCAATGTCTATTCCGACGGCACCAGCGAAGAGATCGTCGGGCGCGCGGTGCGGGATTTCGCGAAACGTGAGGAGCTGGTGATCGCGACCAAAGTACATGGTCGGATGCACTCGGATGTCAACGGTGCGGGCCTCTCGCGCAAAGCGATCATGACGGAGATCGATGCCAGCCTCCGACGCCTGGGGACGGACTATGTGGACCTCTATCAGATTCACCGCTGGGACAATAACACCCCGATCGAAGAGACGCTGGAAGCCCTCCACGATGTGGTCAAGGCCGGAAAGGCGCGCTATATCGGCGCATCCTCCATGTATGCCTGGCAGTTCTGCAAAGCGCTCTATCTTGCCGATAAACATGGATGGACCCGCTTTGTCTCGATGCAGAACCACTACAATATGCTCTACCGGGAAGAGGAACGGGAGATGATGGGCCTTTGCGAGACCGAGGGGGTAGGCGTCATTCCCTGGAGCCCCTTAGCGCGCGGGCGACTGGCGCGACCCTGGGACAACGAGGCGCCCACCAAACGCGCTGAAACGGATCAGTTCGGCAAAACCCTCTACACCAAGATGGAAGACGTCGATAAAAGCATCACCGAGGTGGTTGGGACGATCGCGCAGGCGCATGGGGTGCCGCGCGCGCAGATCGCCCTGGCCTGGCTGCTGGCCAAACCGGGGGTGACCTCTCCCATTGTCGGCGCCACCAAGCCCCACCACCTGGAAGATGCGGTCGCCGCCCTAGCCGTCAAACTCTCCGCAGACGAGATGGCTGCACTCGAACAACCCTATCTTCCGCATCCCGTCGCTGGCTTCGCCTAAACGCCGCTGCCAGGTGGATCTGCGCGGTG
>JAYUMV010000404.1:0-5621 GCA_043762265.1 Chthonomonadaceae bacterium
AGGAAGGGAGCAGACGAAAAGATTGAAAACTATTCGTAGGAGTCCGATAACCCGCGCCACCGCCTGGCTCGTGACCCTGGCGATGGTCGCGCCATGCCTTTTGGCAGGGCGCGTCGCCAGAGCGCAGACGCAACAGCCACTTCGGGTGATTATCGCCGATTTCGTTAACAAATCACCGGGCAGCCCGAACTTGGGCGTTTCGGCGACGGCAGCGATCTACAATGAGATGGTGAACTCAGGGCAAGGACGTTTCAGCGTTTTTCAGAACTCTGAAGTCCTGAAGGAGGCCCAGTCGCTGGGCATCAAGGTTCCGAGCAATCCGAACCAACCCGCGTTCTTCAGCAAGAACGATCTGGTTCGAATCGGGACGAACCTCAACGCGGATGCCATCGTCGAAGGCGATGTCGCAGCTGGCCCCGCTCGTGGCAAAGGAGTTCAGGTAACCCTGACCACCAGCCTGCGTGAGATAGCCTCGAAACAGTTGATCAATGGTGGCTACACTCAGATAACCACCGTTGCTCGCCCCGGCGAACCCTCGGACTCCGAGGAACTGACCAATAAAGGCGTCAGCGACGCCGCACAGGATGTAGTTCGACAGATCCTGGGGCGCCAGTTGGCTGTCGGAACCGTCATCGGGATCGAGTCCGACGCGGTCATCCTCAACAAGGGTGTGCGCGACGGCGTCAAAGTCGGCGATGACATCGTCATTCTCCGCGAAGGCGCCAACGGCCTCAAGACTGCTGTCGGCTCCGTGAGAGTAGCGCGTGTCTATCCCACCGACTGCGAAGCGACAATCATCAACAACCCTGGCGGAATTCGCCCGGAAGATGGCGCTCGCGTCCTCTACAATCCCCCTGTGATCATTGTATCCGGCAGTGTCGTGAAGTCCACGGGTCGAGGCGCGCAGTTTACTCTGACGGCGCTCGGAACCACGCTGGCAGTCATCGGTCTCGGAGTTCTGGTCGCACAGGCATCTCGTGGCGGGCAGGCTTCAACAACCTCCATTACCGCAGAGCCGTCCGTTCAGAACAACGCTCCGATCGTACGTGTCCGTTGGAGCGACAACATCTTCGGCCAGGGCAACGTGCAGCAGTACAAGATCTATCGCGAACCGGACTTCCCCTTCGGTCAGTCCACCAGCGGTGGCACCAACGGTGGCACGACGGCGGGCGGTTCCGTCCCGATCGGTGTGCAGTCTTCGACCGTACATGAGTTCCTGGACCACGGTTCCCCCTACTTCCCGTACGCCAATGGCCTTAGCCCCCTGATCGGAACCGGCAACGGTAACCCGGTCGGCGGCACCGGTGGCAGCTCCAATAGCGGCGGTGGCACCACGGGCGGCGGTTGCGGCACGCTGACAGTAGCGGCAACCCTCGACACTGGCTTCAAGCCTGGCTCCAGCTACCACTACCTGGTGACAGCGATCATTCTGCGCCAGTTGCCAACCACCGGTGGTTCAAATGGCGGCGGCGGTGGCACCAATGGCGGCGGCGGTGGCACCAACGGCGGCGGCGGTGGCACCAACGGCGGCGGCGGTGGCAGTGGTTCGGGGAGCGGCGGATACCAGTGTATCGAAACCGATCCCTCTCGCTCCGGACAGTCCACCCCGATCAACCCGGTTCTGCTGACCTCGCCTGCCAATAACACGGCGTCGGTCAACGTGACCCAGTTCTCTCCGCAGTTCACGAGCCGCAATGGAGCCGATGTGTTCCAGATCGAGGTTTCGCCGGACCGCACCTTCTCCAATCCGAGTCTGATCTCCCGGTATCAACTGATCTCCTCCGCGCCGAATGCCGATGGCGTTGCGCAGACCACTCAGAATCCGATCGACCTGACTCAGTCTGCGGAGCTGTTGCGTGATCCTACATTCAAGGCGTTCGTCAGCGCAGCAGGTTGTTCCGGCGCTTCGTCCGGTGGGACCACTGCGCCGCCGCCGAGCCTCTACTACCGTGTAGGCGCCCGGCACGATGGCGATCAGCCTGGACCCATCCATTCTATCTCCCAGAACGCTTCGGATCCGGACAAGACCTTCCGCTTCGTCTACAGCCAGGTCTTCTCCTTCATTCCCGCTCCCCTGCCGCCCTGCCCCCCAGGCGGACGTGCTGCGAATATCCTGAACCGAGCCTTCTCGACCGACCATAGGGCTCAGTTCCAGACCCTGGGCGTGGGCGCGACATCCAAAAGCGCGGCTACCCTGCACTCCACCGTGCAGACGCCTCAGCAGATTCTGCTGGGCAACCGCCACCGCAACTAGTCGTTGCACTCTGAAGGAGTCAGGCGTCGGAAATCACTTCGACGCCTGACACCCACATTTTGAATCCGGTCTCGCTCCCTCCGCGCAGACAATCTATGCGTGGCGGCAACCTTCCAACCGCCCCGGAATGAAGGAGTTGTTAAGATGATACATAAGCCCAGGCTCCGGCATCTTGGCCGGGCATTGGCGTTCGCGGCACTCTTCGCAACAGGAGCCGCTCATAGTGCGTTCGGGCAGGCCGCGAAGACCAAACCCGGTGAAATTATTCTTTATATGCAGCCCGGCACGGATGCAGCGGTCGCAAACGCTCTCGCTGCAACAGTCAATCCTACGTCGATAACTCCACTTCTCTTGAAAGACTGCTACGTACTGGAACTGCCTGCTGCTCGTGCAACCGATCAGGACACGTCCGCTGCGGTCGCAACTCTGAAAATGAACGGGAACGTGCGCTGGGTCAACGCCAGCCGTATATTCACACTCCATCAAGCTTCGGCGGCACCCAAATTGACGCCCAACGACCCCATGTTTCCCCAACAGTGGGCGCTTCCCTTGATCAATATTCCTCAAGCGTGGGTATTGACCAAGGGAGCCGCCAATGTCAATCTGGGCTGGATCGATTCCGGTTTCGATCCTAAACATGAAGATGCCATAGGGCAGTTTCTGCCTGATAGCTATAACTTCGCAGATAACAACTCGGATATCAGTGCCGGAGGCAGTGTGACAGATGCTGCCGAAGATGGTCATGGTGTCAATACGAGCGGCGTCGCCATTGCGATCACCGATAACTCCAAAGGCATCTCCGGAGTCGACTGGGTGGGAATCAAATGTCTGGCTTTCAAAGTCCAGAAGACGGGGGGCAATCTTCAGGAACCCGCGATTCTGAACTCTTATGCCTTTATCCTGGCCAACCATGTCAAAGACAATATCGTCGCCGTCAATATGAGTTATGGGCTGGCCGGGGGCGATCCGGGAGGTTCGGGCGGAACGGATCCGGAATTCGTGGCAACCAAGGCGCTCGCAGATGCGGGTGTGCTAATGGTGGCATCCTCCGGGAACTCCGGTGATAGGGGCAATCCAACGAATACCCCTGCAGACTTCCCGCACATCATCTCGGTCGGAGCTGTGGATCGGAACGGCAAGATCACAGGCTACTCGTCGTTTGGTAAAGTCGATATAGCTGCTCCAGGCGGTAACATGGGAGCTACTGGTGTTCCTGCCGATGGTATCGATCTACTGGATTGGAATAGCACCTACATATTTGAGGATGGCACATCCTATGCCGCCCCGCATGTAAGCGCCGTCATTGGCCTGCTGATGTCGGTTCCCGGAGTCACCACCGCTCAAGCCAAACAGGCATTGCTTGGCACTGCTAACCGCAACGGTCTCGGCATCGGTACCCTACCGGACCCGAAATACGGTTACGGTGTCTTGGACGCCTATGCCGCCCTGCTTAAGGTCTCTATCAGCGTCATCATCGACGATCCGATCGGGATCAACTCCTCAGGAATCTCGACGGATCCCTCCGGTCTGCCGCCGCCCCCAACGGAGACATTGAAGCCTACGTTGCGCTTCCATATCTCCAATGTGCCACTCGCCAACTTGATTATCAAGATCGATGCGGGGACGGCCCAAGAGGTTGACCTGACCTCGGCCTTCCTTCAGAATCAGGTGGAATCCGGCACTACGACAGGTACAAATCCGCAATACGTGATTGCTTTCCGGTATCAGTTCGCGCCCTCGTCGCCGTTCAACCATACTGTCACGATCAGCGGCACCAATCCGGTTACTGGCACGAGTGCAAGCGATACGCGTACCTTTACGATCCAGTCGCATGTGTTTCCTTCAGGGATCTCGTTCATATCGATTCCCTACTTCGAGTCCGCTGCCGACTCGCCCACTGGACGGACCCGGGATGCGACCGACCTGCTGGCTTCAAACGTGACTCTCTACCGCTGGCTGAACCTGCCGACAACCACCACAACCGGTGTCGGAAGCGTTGTTCAGGGCACCTATGCCGCATACGGCAATGGGCAGAATGACGCCAATGCGTCTCTGCATCCGACGAACTTTGTGCCAGTACCCGATAGTTCAGGCCTACCATCGAATGTCTCCCCGCTCGGTCTGGGCTACTTCCTAAATGCGCCTGGCCCGGTTTCGGTGATCACTTATGGACAGTCCTTTGATAAGACCTCCTTCCGCGTTCCGTTGCACGAAGGTTGGAACATGATTGGGAACCCGTACAAGTTCGCGATTCCATTCGACGGTCTGGTATTCGAACTGCCTTCCAGATCACGCGTGACGGCGGAGGCAGCCGCAGATCAGAAAATGATTCTGCCCTTCATCTATCGCTATGTCGGGGGGCAGTATCAGTTCGAGAGTCTTCCGGCCGGCAACCTGCACGCGTGGGAAGGCCAGTGGATCTACGTGGTTCCGAAGGATGCCTCCAATCTGCGGGTGGATACGGTGCTCACGATGATTACCACGCCCGTCGCGGTCTCCGGGGTAACCAGAGCGGCGCAGAAATCTGGTACGCGAGCAACTGCGAAACCTGCGTTCCTGACAGCGACTCCGAAGGTGACGGGAGAAGGCAGTTGGTCCATTCAACTCCAGGCAAGCGGCAAGGATCTGCACGATGGTTACAACTTCATCGGAGTGACCCGCGCGGCGGCCGCCGCCAACTCGCTGGTCCCGAAACCGCCGCACCCGTCGCCCTACGTGACGCTGGGAGTGTCGGATAAGAACAACAATGGGCTTGTCTATGCTCAGGATCTTCAGCCGGCTGGTGGGGTAAAGACCTGGAATGTCTCGGTCATGACCGATCAGCCGAATACCGACATCACGGTACGCTGGCCCAACATCAGCACGTTGCCTAAGAACTATCGCCTGACCCTTCAGGACAAGGCGACCGGCCAAGAGATCGATCTGCGCAATCAGGCCTCCTATCAGTTCAACTCCGGGCATAACGCGACCACACGCGCCTTCACGCTCACTGCACATCCCACCAATGCAGGCGGACGCGCTGTTCTGACCAATATCAACGTCAATCCTCCCCGCGTTGTAGGCGGACGGGCAGTCGGGGCTTACCAAATCGGGTATACTGTGTCGCAGGCAGCCCAGGTGGAAGTCGCGGTCGTTGGATACAACGGTCAGACGGTTGCTCTGGTAGGTTCCACGCGAGCCGTCAGCAGCGGGGACAACTCTCAGGTCTGGAATGGCAAGGATACCAAGGGAGCTTCCGTTGCTGCGGGCACCTATCTGCTCCAGGTCAAAGCCATCACTTCGGACGGCACGGTCACACGGGAGATCCGTCCCCTGACCATCTCGCGATAGCAGGGTGGGGAGCGCCGCCGATCTGAAAAGAGAGACG
>JAYUMV010000405.1:0-6286 GCA_043762265.1 Chthonomonadaceae bacterium
GACTGTTGTGCCCCGCGCGGATCTGCCCGAACCAGCGGACTGCGCTCCACCACAATGCCCCGCTCCGCGCCCTGCTCCGCAAGCCGAATCGTCGTCTCCAACATCGGCACGACCACTCGCACAGTTTGCCCTCGTGCCGCCATACCGGCAGCCAGATCGAGCATTTGCCGTGCATCGCCGCCATGCCCCAGGACAAACCCGATATATACGATTTCCACCGTGTCCGACATAATATTGCGAATCTCTCTCCGGCTGTTGCGTGATAATCGTCTCATCGCGAAAATCGTGGTTCAGACAATCCAGGAACCCACCCCTACGACGGCGAATAGTACCGTATATCCATCCCCGAAGTCCAGAGAGGCAACGATAGAAACAACTATGGCGCACTATTCCATCCAGCCGGACCGCAGCACCCTGCACGGCACCTTCTCGCGTGAATTCCCAACGGTACTGACGATTGAGTCCGGAGACAGTATCGTCTACAGCACTCTGGATGCCGGTTGGAATCTGCCGCCTGCTCCCGACAGGGCGGCGACCGATCCACCGGTGAAGTTCGAGCCGCGTGATCCGGAGCGGGATCGAGGGCATGCGCTCTGTGGGCCGATTGCGATTGCGGGCGCGCAGCCGGGGATGACCCTGGAGATCGTGATCGATGAGGTCCGGCCTGCGCGGCGCGGATGGACCAGCGCCGGAGGCTGGGAGCATCCTGTGCATGTGAGGCTGGGGACGACCGAACGCGAAACGATGCTGGTCTGGACCCTCGATGCCGACACCGGAACCGGAGTCAATCAGAACGGGCATGAGGTGACGCTGCATCCCTTTATGGGGGTGATGGGCATGCCGCCGGACGAAGAGGGCTATCACTCCACCGCTCCCCCCCGCGTCACCGGCGGCAATCTGGACTGCAAGGAGTTGGTGGCAGGAACCTCCCTCTTTCTCCCGATCGCTGTCTCTGGCGGACTCTTCTCGGTCGGGGACGGCCACGCGGCCCAGGGCGATGGGGAAGTCTGCGTGACCGCCATCGAATGCCCTATAGAGCGGGTCGCTCTCACCTTCCGCCTGCATCCGGAATTAGCGCTGACCGCGCCTCGTGCCCTGACTCCCACCGCCTGGATCACCTTCGGCGTCCATGAGGATCTGCAAGAGGCGACCTATCTTGCCCTCGACAGTATGCTCGGCCTGATCGGCGAGCAGTACGGGGTGGAGCGTGGAGAGGCGCTGGCGCTGGCGAGCGTGGTGGTCGATCTGCGCGTCACGCAGATCGTGAACGGGGTTCGGGGCGTGCATGCGGTCTTGCCGCACGGCGCTCTTCGCAAAACAGAGGGGGCTACGGCAGCGGCATGAGTGTGGTTCTCACCTGTACCTGGCGGCCGCACGGCGAACTGCCGCGCCTGCTGACCTACCTGCCGCAGATCCAGGCGCTCTATACACATATCGTGGTCGCCTTGATCGATTACGATGCGGAGACGCGCGCAGCCTTGGAGCGAGAGCCTGCGATCCAGCTTGTGCTGCCGCCGGATGGGGCGCATAGCCGTATGGCCGCCCTGCACGCGGCCTGCGCAACCGACGCCGACACTCTCCACTACTGCGACATGGATCGGCTGATACGCTGGATCGAGACGCAGCCCGACGAGCTTCGCCGCATCGTGGAAGCCCTTCCTGCCTCCGACTGCCTGATCCTCGGTCGCACCACTGCCGCCTACGCCTCGCACCCGGAGGCGATGCTTGCGACCGAGCGCGTTATCAACGACGTCGCCTCGCATCTGCTCGACCTGCCGGTCGATATCTGCGCAGGGTCCAAGGGACTGAGCCGCAATCTTGTCCGCTTTCTGCTCCCCCGCATTCCTGCCGATGGCTGGGGCGATGTCTCGTGGGCGATCCTGGCGCAGCGCGCCGGATTCACGGTCGCCTATCGCGCGGCCGACGGGCTCGATTATGAGACCGCCGACCGCCATCAACCGCACGCTGCCGACGCCGAAGCGCAGCGACGGCTGGCGGACAGCATCGATGCCAACCCGGAAGAGTGGGCACGCCGGGTGAGGGTGGCTCAAGAGATCCTGGCTGAAGGCCTGCTCGCACACAAACAGCCAATCCATATGTAATAATGACGTAGTGACGCCGGACAGACAGGCCCCTTTCGGCGGTCTTATTCTTAGCCATGGAGGAGAACAGGGACTCTATGCCTGATGCACGCAGATCTCGCAAGCCCGAGTCCGAAGACGCGGATTTGGCGCTCGCCGTTCGCCGCCTCATACAGCTCTTTGTCGTCCTCGGGATTTTCCTCGTTGTCGGCGTCGTGGGGGTCGTTGTCTGGTTCCAGCGGGGCCAGAGCGGTCAAAGACTGTTGGACGCTGCAGAGAATAATCACGGAGAGACGGTGATGCGTCTGCTGTCACACGGCGTCGATCCGAATACTATCAATGAGGAAGGAGTATCGTCTCTGATGCTCGCCTCTCTGCATGGGTATACGCGGATTGCGGAGTTACTGCTCGAGCATGGGGCCAAAGTGGATGCGAAAGACAATCGGCAGGAGACCGCTCTGCGTCTCGCCGGTTCTGCCCATCCGGGGGTCGTAAAGCTGCTTTTGGAGCATGGAGCGAACCCGAATGTACGGGATTTCTACGGCAAAACGCTGCTGGTCGCCGTGTGCGAGGCCGGGGCGGACCACGATCCCGAAACGTTGCGGCTGCTGCTGGAACACGGCGCGGATCCGAACATCGCCGGGGATAACGGCGCTCCTCTCCTCTACGCCATCAACATCGGCCAGCACGGCGATGCCGAGATCGCACGGCTTCTCCTGAAATATGGCGCCAATCCCGATGCCAGAGACAGAGCCGGGTCCAGCGCCCTGATCTGCGCGGTCGATAAGCACAATCCGGAGATCGTCAAAGCCCTGATCGCCGCCAAAGCCTCTCTCAATGCGACCGACTCGCTAGGCCGCACCGCCCTGAAGTTAGCGGACGATAACCAATTGACCGAAATCGCTGCGCTGCTGAAAAAGGCTGGTGGCAAGGATTAGCCCTGCCGCGTGCCTTGGGGAGCCGTCGCAAACCGCGCCTTTGCGGGGTAAACTATCTGCACCACACTGCCCCAATGAGGAGAGTTGACCGTGATTGCACGCGCAAAGCGCCTGGATATGATTCCCCCGTACCTGTTTGGCGAGATCGCCGCACTGAAGCGTAAGGCCGCTGCCGAAGGCCGAGACCTCGTGGATCTCGGCATCGGTGACCCCGATCAGCCGACCCCTGCCTCCATCATCGATGCCCTGGCCCAGGCCGCCCAAAACCCGGAAACCCATCGCTACGACGAATCGAACGCCGGTTGGACGCCTTTCTTGGAGGCGGTCAGCACGTTCAGCAAGCGTCGCTTCGACATCGAGATCGACCCCGTTACCGAGGCGATGCTGCTGATCGGCAGCAAAGAGGGCCTCTCGCACCTGGCCTGGTCCTACATCGATCCCGGCGACATCTCTCTTGTGCCCGACCCTGCCTACACCGTCTATAAAGTGAACACCCTGATGGCGGGCGGCGAAGTCCATACCATGCCCCTGCTGGAAGCGAACGGTTTCCTGCCCGATCTGACCCTCATCCCTTCCGACGTGGCGAAGCGGGCGAAACTGCTCTGGCTCAACTATCCGAATAACCCGACCGGTGCCATCGCACCGCTCTCCTTCTTTGCCGACGCCGTCGCCTTCGCCAGAGAGAACGACCTCCTCATCGTCAACGACGCCGCCTATTCGGAAGTCTACTACGACGACTATCGGCCCCCGTCGATCCTACAGGTGCCGGGCGCGAAGGATGTCTCTATCGAACTGCACTCGCTCTCCAAATCCTTCAACATGACCGGCTGGCGCATCGGCTTCGCCATTGGCAACGCGGACGCCATCGGCACCCTGAACAAACTCAAGTCCAACCTGGACAGCAAGCAGTTCCCGGCCGTCTCGCTCGCCGCCGCGCACGCCTTGCTGCATGGCGACAACCATCGCACGCTCGCCCTCTACGAGCGCCGCCGCGACATCCTCTGCGACGGCCTGAACGCTCTCGGCTGGAACGTGACCAGACCGAAGTCCACGCTCTACATCTGGGCCAAAGTGCCGCAGGGTCAGACCTCCATGTCGTTCGCCAAACTGCTCCTGGAAGAGGCTGGCGTGCTGGTCATCCCTGGCGTCGGTTACGGCGAGTATGGCGAAGGCTACATCCGCATGTCCCTCACCGTCATGGGCGACAAAAACGGAGAACGTCTCCAGGAAGCCGTCGACCGCATCGCCAAATATATCAAACTGTAGGGGGTTTTCTTCACCACCCGCTGCGCTTGAGGACACAGAGGGCACAGAGGTTACACAGAGGAAATGCAAAAAAGGGGATCTGGCTTTTCTCTGTTCAGGTTGAAGGCAGAGCAGGCGGGAGGTCAGGTGCGTCCTCTTTGAGCGCTATGCCGGAGAGACGGCGGTGACGGGATTCGGTCAGAAGATAGCACAGTCGGGCGGCGGCAATGTCATAAGGCAGGCCACCGTTCCGAATGTTGGAGAGACAGTTGCGTTCGGCATCGGTAGTGCCTGGTCGGGGATGCCAGGTCAGATAGACGCCCATCGAATCGGGGGCGCTCAGGCCGGGGCGTTCTCCGATCAGCATCACGACCAGGCTGGCTCCCATCGCTGCTCCGATCTCGTCTCCGACCGCAACCCGTGCTTGTGATACAACGGCAACGGGTCCTATTTTCAACGCTTCTGCCTTTAACAGGGGCAACAGTGCGTCCAGCAAGGGCAGGGCGTTGCGGTGGATGGCGGTGGCGGAAAGGCCGTCCGCGAGTACGAACGTCACATCGATCTCCTGTGGGGAAAGTTGCGCCAATTGTGTACGGGAAGTGTCGTTGAGGCGGCGACCGAGATCGGGGCGCTGGAGGTAGATACGCCGGTCGGCGGCGGCGCTGTGCAGGGTGAACGCCGTCAATCCCCGCGATTGCAATTCGGTGAGCAGAGTTTCCGTATCCAGAACAGAATGGACGGCGTCACGAGCGAGGGCATGATCGTGCTGGAAACGCAGATGCGCTTGTGTTGGAAGCCCTGCTCCTACTCTCCCCAGGGCCACCCGCGCCGCCGTGAAGTCGCGCAGACGCTGCGAGAGCGCGCCTTCGTCATTTGCCGGATCATGCATCGCCATCCTCTGCGTCTCCTTTTAGAACTTTCAGAAGGCTGTCAGGGCAGGAAGCAGCGCCTTTGGCAGGGACTTTCCGTCTGACTGCACGCGCCCCAGCGCATCGAAAAGGCCGAACTGCTGAAGCCAGGTTTCGAACTCGGGGGCAGGGCGTTTGCCGAGCGTCTGGCGCACATACATCGCGTCATGGTAAGAGGTGCTCTGGTAGTTGAGCATGATGTCGTCCGCGCCTGGAACGCCCATGATATAGGTGCAGCCTGCTACGGCAAGCAGAGTTAGTAAGGCGTCCATGTCGTCCTGATCGGCTTCGGCATGGTTGGTATAGCAGACATCGCAGCCCATCGGCAGGCCGAGCAGTTTACCGCAGAAGTGGTCTTCCAGCCCCGCCCGCGTAATCTGCTTGCCGTCGAACAGATACTCCGGCCCGATGAACCCGACGACGGTGTTGACCAGCAGCGGCGAGAACTGCCGCGCGACCGCGTAGGCCCGCGCCTCCAGTGTCTGTTGGTCCACCCCATGATGGGCGTTCGCGGAAAGGGAACTGCCCTGACCGGTCTCGAAATACATCACGTTGTTACCGCCGAGCGTACTGCGCTTCAGACTGAGCGCCGCTTCCCGCGCTTCCTGCAAAAGGGCGAGCGAGACCCCGAAACTCCTGTTGGTCGCTTCCGTGCCACCGATCGACTGAAAGACGAGATCGACGGGCGCGCCGCGTTCCATCGCCTGCAAGGTCAAGGTGGTCAGGGGCAGATCCGCCAGTGTCCTCTGCGCCGCGACCCGTTCCTCCGCGCTCTCCGCCGCCAGACCCGCCAGCAGATCGCCCGAACGCAGCGGCGTTGCCTTCGCCAGCACCGATTTCAAGTCCGGAAAAACATAAGTGACATCTCCCAAAGAATAACGATAACGCATAGCCCTGGCTTTCCGGAAGTCAACGAATGGGTTAGAACTCACACAGGGTTTATACATAGGCGGTGGAGCCGTCGCGCTGGGCTTGTTCTTTGAGTTGTTGACTGCGCAGACGAGGCACGACCACGAAGCGTGTGTCGAACTCTGGGAGAGCCGTCATGTCGCCCCACAGCTTTTCGAACTGCGCGACGGGGAAGGTGTCCTCCTGGCCGTGGCCCCAGCGCTTC
>JAYUMV010000406.1:0-4678 GCA_043762265.1 Chthonomonadaceae bacterium
CCCTGCGCATCGAACGCCAGGCCGCTCGGGCTGCGGAACCCACTGTACATCACATAGTGCTGCCCCGTGAAGCGGAAGCACTGCACCCGATTGTTGCCCTGCTCGGCCACAAAGAAGAACTGCCCGCTTGGATCGATGGCGACCGCCTGCGGCCCCCACAACTGCCCCGGACCGTTGCCCGCCTTCCCGTAAAGGTAGACATCACCTCCGGCGGTGATGCGCTGTATCCGGTGGTTGCCGCTGTCGGCCACATAGAGCGAGCCCCAGGGATCGACGGCCAGCCCGGTCGGCGTGTCGAACTGTCCGGCCTGGGTTCCTTTTTCGCCGATCACCTCGACGGCACGCAGCCGCAAAGGCTTCCAGCCCATCCCCAACCCTGCCTCTTCCGCATCGGCAGGAGTCGGAAGGACGGCAGGCCGCTCGTTTCCCAGTTCCAAGAAGTCGAATCGATCGCTCATAAGTGTTCTTTAGCGCTCAGTTGTCCGACGAATAGCGCGGCGTCTGCGGCGGCATAACGGACTTCATATCGATCGCAGAAGGATCGATGATGTCCGTGGCGGGATCCGTCGCCTTGGCCAACATCAGTTGCTGCGCGATGGTGTTCATGTCTTCGGAATGTGCGCTGGACGCGATACGTGCTCGGGTATTAGCCCACTCGCGCAGGTCTTCGATGCGTTCGCGCATCGTCATGGAGAGCGGCACCGTATGGTGCGCCGCGCTGACGAGCGCCTCCGTCGTCAGAGTCTTCTCATCGTCGAACGCATCGTAGAGCGCCTCGACCACGCATGCCTCGATCTCCGCGCCCGAGAAGCCGGGGGTCGCCGCCGCGAGTTTGACCAGATCGAAATCGTCTGGATTGCGTTTGCGCTTCTCCAGATGGATCTTGAAGATCTGTTCACGCTCCTCGCCTGCCGGCAGGTCGATAAAGAAGATCTCATCGAAACGGCCTTTACGCAGCAGTTCCGGGGGGAGGGAAGTGACATCGTTCGAGGTGGCGACCACGAAGGCCGGGGCCTTCTTGTCCTGCATCCAGGTGAGAAAGGTTCCGAAGACGCGGCTGGTCGTACCGCCGTCCGACATCCCCGAACTCTGCGTGCCCGAAAAGCCCTTTTCTAATTCGTCCAGCCACAGGATACACGGTGCGACCGACTCGGCGACGCGGATCGCTTTGCGCATATTCTCTTCCGAGGAGCCGACGATGCCTGCGAAGATGCGCCCGACATCCAGGCGCAGCAGCGGCAGTCGCCAGAGCGAGCCGATGGCTTTGGCCGACAGGCTCTTTCCGCAGCCCTGCACTCCGAGCAGCAGCACCCCACGCGGCGAGGGCAGACCGAAGTCACGCGCCTTCTCGGTAAAAGCGACCGTGCGTTTCTCCATCCACTCTTTCAGCAGATCGAGGCCGCCGACGTCGCCGATGCTCTCGCTGAACGGATAGTATTCCAGAATTCCGGACTTGCGGATGATCTGCTCTTTCTCGCTCAGGATGACATCGACATCGAACTTGTGCTTTTCCACCAGCGATTTCGCGAAGACGTTCTCGGCTTCATTGGCGGTAAGGCCCTGCGCCGCTTTCAGAATATAGTCGCGCTCGGTCTCGGTCAGCGTGGTATCGACCTGCGGATTGTCCTTGACCGACTGAACGATGCCTTCCAGCAACTGATCCAGATCCTCATGGTCCGGCAGACCGTAGTCCACGACCGTGACATCCTTCTCCAGTTCATTCGGCAGTTTCAGATTCGGCGCAAGAATGATCAGCGTCTTGTAGCTGGTCTTGAGCGCGGCCGTCAGGTCACGCAGACGCCGGGTCACGGTGACATCGCTGATGAAGGCGTGATAATCCTTCAAGACGAAGAGCGCCTGCTCCCGCGAGTCCATGACCGCGTCGAGGGCGGCGATCGGGTCGCGGGTCGCATTGTCGCGATGGTTGGGGTTCTGGACCATGCCCTGGGTGATCGTCCAGAAAAAGATCTTCTTGCCCCGGTCGCGGGCGATGGTGCGCAGCGCATCTTCGACACGCTTCTCTTCCCAAGAGACGATGTAGATGATCGGATAGCGGGCGCGGATCAGGGTTTCGAGTTCGATGTCCACTGCGGAAGAGGCCAAGTGCAGATACCTCCGGCAAAAATGTTGCGTCTGGAAAGGGTGTCGGGTGTGAGACGACCGTCAGGCATTGCACCGCTCTCTGAGCGAGCATAAAGAATCGGCATCACAGGAGATATTCTATTATAGTGGATAAAGGTGCTGGTCGTCAATGAAAAGTCCCGATTACTATGGCTTCCCCTCCGGAAGACGGGGGAGTCGCCTACCGGGCTACTATCTTTGCGTACCGCGCCCGAAAAATACAGGAGTTTTCTCGGATCCCAGAGAATATTCCTGTATAGAGAGGTTTTACGGCGTTCCTCGGAACGGTCTTGCTGTTGCGCTGCCTTAGTCAACGGAAGGATGTAGATCTTCTCCCTCGCTTGTAACGCGAGTCTCAACGTCATCTCAGGAGAATTCTGAATGTCTTCGGATATTGAGGAACGCGATCACGCGTTCGACGCTCCCCCATCCCCTTCATCCGGTGCGGATCGGCAGCAAGATCTTCCTCCCAGCCCTTCCACGGGTACGTCCCCCCCTTTCTCAGACTCGTCTGAGCAGCCTGTGACCGTCGGGGATATCACCCCGCAGACTGCAGATCAAGGGGCGACGGATGCGGTGCCGCACTTCAAGGTACACGACACTCAGGGGCACGAATTCGAGGTGAGCGGAGACCCGGAAGGCTGTCGGCATTTCGCCCATCACCAGGGCGAAAACAGTCTCCATTTTGAGGGCACCTGCGGGCTCTGTTCCGTGCAGGATATCGCCAATCAGTACGGTCTGCCGATCACAGAGGACGAGATGGTCCAGTTCGCGGCCGCACATCATCTCTGCGAAACGCATGGCGCCGCAGAGGATTGCGGTGGAACGACCCTGGAAACTCAGACGCAGCTTCTGGCAGACATGGGCATCATGGCGATGCCACACAAGTCCATGAGCGTGGAAGAACTCGCAAGCACCTTCGAAAAAGGCCACAAGGTGATCATCGAAGTCAATGCGGGCGTCCTCTTTCAAGGCGTCCTGCCCGAGGACGTCTGCGCGAGAGCGGTAGGCTCCAACCCCAGTGAAGCGAACCATGCGATCGTCGTTACCGGCATCGTGCGGGACCCGCAGACCGGGGAGGTCGTGGGGATCTATATCAACGATACCGGCGCGCCCTTGCCCGCGCAGTTTATCAGCGTAGACCATCTTCAGCAAGGATGGGTCAACGCCGGTGGAACGGCTGTCGAGGCCATCGGTACCGTAGGCGGTCGGCCAGCGGCAATGCCGGAAGCCCTTCCCGGCACCGATCCCTCGGGCGATGTCAGACCGGACAGCGCCGTGACTCCGGAGAGCCAGTCCGGTCTGATGGCTGCCGCCGTCGCTCTGCCACTGCTGGGGCTCGGCGCTCTGCGTATCCGCCCGCGTCCTAAGCCCAAAAATTGAGGGAGATTTCATGACATCCGCGACACTCGAAAACCTGCTTTCCTATAGTCAGATTCTTGTTCGACAAAAAACGGGATCTTTGCGCGCCTCCGAAATTCCGACCGAGTTCCAGGTCTCTCTGCCGATGCCGACGCTGCGGAGTGGAGAGCCGGGCTTCGCCTTCTTTGCCAATGCGACCTCCAGCCTGTTCACCTCCCCCATCACGCACAGCCCGCCCGATCGTTGGTGGATCGTGAATGCCGACAACGGGCGTCTGGCGCTCTATGCGCTCGTGCGAGTCCAAGCGTTCGCGCCCGAAATCCCCCTGGATCGTGTCACACTGCCGCCTGAGACGAGAACCGTCGCCCAGGTGGTTGCCGATGCCGAAGCGATCACGCAGCAGATGAATGGGCTTGCTCCCCTTTTCTTCGCGGGCGAAGCGGGCGACCAGGAAGCGCGCAAGGCGCTGCTGCAGAAATTGACGATCCATCTGACAGCGCCAATGCTGCCGAGCTATCGGGCGCTGACTCCCGATTTCTTCGCGTGGCTCGAGGCAGCCTAGCGAAAACATCTCCGCCGGAATTTTCCGGCACAAGGACTGAAACGATATGCCGACAACCGACCTGAAAACGATTATTGCGGAACTGCGCGAGCGTATCGCCGAGGATACGGGCAGCAGTATCCAGGAGTTGACCACCATTGCGGCGACGCTGGAGATGGCGAATACGACCAAAGACCTGAACGATATTCAGGAGCAGTTGGCATCGGATACCTTCAAACTGATGGTAGTGGGCCGCTTTAAAAACGGCAAATCGACCCTTGTCAACGCTCTGCTCGGTAAATTGACGGATCCCGTCCCCGACCTCCAGCCCAATCAGGGACCAATGCCGGTCGACGATCTGCCGTGTACTGCCATCATCACCAGCGTCGTCTACGCGAAACAACCCTATGTGCGGGTCTGGGGCAGCGATGGGCGATGGCAGGAGTGGTCGTTCGCCCGCTATCTGCGAGACGCTGTCGCACAGGACAACCAGGAGGCGACCGAATCCAAACTGAAAGGGATCCGTTATTTCGAGGTCGGCTTCCCGGCAGAGCTCTGCGCCGCAGGCGTGACGATGATGGACTCGCCGGGCGTGGACGATGTGCCCGAACGCGACGAGATCACGCGGCAGGCGATTCGCAACTGCGATTCTGC
>JAYUMV010000407.1:0-2880 GCA_043762265.1 Chthonomonadaceae bacterium
TTGGTAAGAGCGCCGTTGCCGTCCTTTAAATTCAACGTCATTTCCCTGCCGTTGAAAATCGCGTCTTGCCGCGTCAGACGAAAAGGAACGGGATGCAAAAAGTCTTTGAAGTTTCCACTGGCTTTCAACTCGCCGGTCGCGATATTGTAATCGACGACATCTGCTTCCAGAACGGTCGGAATGGAGGTCTGGGGATCGGTATATCGGATCCGGACCGTGTCCTCGAGGTGCCAGACACTGGTGTCCGGCAGGTAGGTCATCGTCTGGCACTGATCTATTTCGACGAGTCCTAATCTGCGTGGGGGGACAGGAGCGGCGTGAACTACCGGGAGCAGATCCGTGGCTTGTTGCGCAGGAAGAACGGCGGGAAACAGGGCAAACCCTGATATGATAAGTAGCCGGGTGCGGAAGGCAGCGGTCGAATGGTGTCTCTTCATCGTGGCGGGAGGGCGTCTTTCATGCGAAATCGAGTTCGCGGTCGCGTCGGAGGCGTTCGCGGCGGGCCAGCGGATCTTCGTCCTGTTCGGCAGGAGCAAGCCCGGTCGCCATCGCTTGTCGGAAGGCTTCGTCGTCGTAGAGGCGGGTGCGCACAACCACCGGCATGGGGACGGCGTGGCCGAAGATCATGGCTTGCTGGCGAGTCTCCAGACTGGTGAGGACGCTGCGCAGACTGGAAGCGCCGTTGACGCCCGTAAGGACGGCGTCGATATCTTTCTCATCGTCGAGCAGACAGCAGATCTTCGTTCCCACCTGGGAGAGCACTTCGTCGTCGATTCCACTCGGGCGTTGATCGACGATCAGCAGTGTGACATTGTATTTACGCATCTCGCGCGCAATCGTCCCAAAGATCGTTTGATCGGCGAGACCCGGCGCAAGGAACTTGTGCGCCTCCTCGATCGTGATGACCAGCGGATGCGGCTTGGGACCGCTCTGACTCAAGTACCGTTCCGTATCTTCGACATAGATACTGTGTAGGCGGCGTGTCAAAATGTTGACCACGAGCATATACTGGACTGGGCGATCGTTCTGCCCGAACTCCAAGACAACATGGCGTCCCGACCGCAGGGTGCTCAGGATCTTGTTGACTGCGTCGTCTTCCGCCGCCATATCCGGCACGAGGAAATCCTTGCACTGTTCGGTGAGGGTGAGCAGTTTGCGTTGCAGGGCGGACAGCGCGCCCTGATGCGCGTTGTTCTCTCCCACGAAATCCTTGATGTCTTCGACGCTCATATCCAGAAACTGTTGCAGCCAACTTTTCTGCTTGAAGTGGCGCACGAGCAGGTAACACGTTTCCAGAGCCGTCGCGTTCAGATTCAACTCGCGCTGCAACAGCAGAATGTCCTCGACGGTGATCTGGCTGTAGGGGATACGAATCGCCTCGTCGAACGGCACCTGACGCCGTTTTGAAGAGGCTGGATCGAGAGTGAAGATCTGAACCCGACTGCGAAAATACTGTTTCAGGCCGCGAACGGAACTGCGTCCTGACTGCTCGGTCGTGCCCTGCCAGCCATACTCACTGTGCATGTCGAAAATGAGATTGACCGCTTTTTCCGCCTTGATGACTCCGCAGAGGCAGAGACGCGTGAGAAACGTTTTGCCGGTCCCAGACTTTCCAAAAATCGCGTTGGAGCGCTCGACCCAGCGATCGAGGTTCAGACAGACCGGGGTCTCCATGTCCAACGGCGTGCCGACATGAAAGTACTTTGGGCTGCGCCGCTCATCGCCGAAGATGTGGCCGACATCGTCCCGATTGGCCTCACAGACAGGGCTGAAATGGGCGGGGACGGTCTTGACCGGCAGCAAAGACTCCTCGTCTCCCGCGACCGCGTCGTTGGGCACCATCAGCATCGGACGCAGTTTGACGGTGCCAAACGTGCTCGTTCCGCTCAGTACGGCGCGGCTTAGAGTCTCTTCCGCACGTGGCGGGCGCAGCAGGATGCCAGGGTGAGAGGCCGCTAAACGCACATCACTCAAGAGAGCGAAAAACCGATTGCGCTCTCCCTGCGCCACTACAAATTTGCCGACGCGCAGGTCTTCAACGCTGATGCCATCGTGGAGACGCATCTCCAGACCATCCGCAAGCGAACCCTGCACGACGACCCCAAGCTCTTTGCCCGGCGGCTCGCTAGGCTCCGGTGGTTCGTTTCTGACGCTTTTGTCGCGCAACGGCTCCCTCACTTTGCAGTCTTCATTCGTGCATCACTATCTCCATTATAACCCTGTGAGAGGAATCGCGTCAATGCTGGGGCCAAATAGGAGGATTTTGACGACGCTAGCCGAATCTAAGGCCGTGAATACTGACAAGCTCTTTCAACAACTTAGGGCCATTTGCGGCCCCCAGAACCTCCATACCGACTCGACCCTTACGGCTCAGGTGAGCTTGACTACGCCCGCTATCGCGTTCATTACTCCTGGCTCGACGCCGGAGGTCATCGCTACTATCCAGGCTGCCGAGGCGGCAGGCATCGCGGTGATCCCCTGGGGCGGGGCGACAGAGGGCGGGGCGGGCTATCCGCCTTCCATCGATCGCCCCTACCTCCTTTTGTCCTCCTCGCGACTGAACAATATCACCGATTTTCAGCCGGACGATCTTACGGTGACGGCGGAACCCGGCGTCACTCTGGCGGCCCTGCAACAGCACATTGCCTCGCGTCGCCTCTTTCTGGCGCTCGACGTGCCGATGGCGGAAAGGGCGACCCTCGGAGGAATCGTCTCCGCGGCTACCTCCGGTTTCTGGAGACCCGCCTACGGATCTCCCCGTGACCTTGTCATCGGTATGAGAGCGGTCATGACCGGTGGAGTCGAAGTAAAGGGCGGCGGTAAGGTCGTGAAGAACGTCGCCGGATACGACCTCTGCAAACTGTTTACCGGGGCGCGCGG
>JAYUMV010000408.1:0-4326 GCA_043762265.1 Chthonomonadaceae bacterium
CGTGGACGACCGCTGGTATCATCTCGATACCTGCCTGTTTCCACTGGATGCAGAGACCCTCGTCTTCTACCCGGAGGCGTTCGACCGCTATGCCCAAACCGTGTTGCGAGACAACTTCCACACTCTCGAAGTGACAACGGGGGAGGCTTTGAAGTTCGCCTGCAACGCGGTACGGATCGGGTCGCAGATCGTGCTGCCTTCTGGCTGCCCCGAACTGACGCGCACCCTGCAACAACGCGGCTATACGGTACATTCCGTCGATCTTTCAGAGTTTCTGAAAGCAGGCGGCGCGGCGAAATGCCTGACCCTCTTCCTGGGAGCGCCTACTCCCGATGGATCGTCAGACCAGGCTGAGGTTTCGGAGTAAGCAGGCGCTCTGCGCCGGCGGCGAGCAGAGCGTTGCCGATGCGTTCGGGCGCATCGGTCAGAACCAGGATCGTTCCGCCGCCGCCTGCGCCCGCCAGTTTCGCGCCCCATGCGCCTGCGGCGCGCGCTGTCTCGATGAGATGCTCGTTGGCAGGACCGGATCCACCTAGTTCCGCCACGAGTTCGTGATTCTCGTTCATCAGGATGCCGAGGCGCTTCCAATCCCGATCGAGCAGACGGCGCTTTGCCTGGATCGCCAACTCCGCGATACGGGCGTAGTTCTGCCGAACGAGCGGCTCTCCGGCCAGCCAGCGCTCCCTGGGTGAGGAGTGGACGGTGCCGGAGTGGTGCTGTATGCCTGTGTGGGCGAGGAGCAGGGGCGGATCGGGCACGAGCGCTGACAGCGGCTCGATGGTCGCCAGCGGTTCGTCGTCCCGCTGCTCCAGCATCTCTTTCCCGGCGTAGTTCATAAAGTTGAGCCCGCCGAACACGGCCATGTGCTGATCTTGAAGCCCGCAGAAGACGCCCATCACCCGCGCCTCTACCTTGCGAGTCGTCTCCGCCAGCATGTAGGGCGTCGGCGAGAGCCCCCTATGCGAGTAGAGCGCTCCGACCAGCGTTGCCAGTAGCGCGGTCGAGCCGGCCAGACCCGCCCGCATCGGAATATCAGTACGGAGGGCTACCGAAAAGCGTGCGGTCGCAGGATCGACCTCAAAGAATGTAAGCGCCGCCCGCGCGATGTCCAGCTTGTCCCCTTGCAGGCGCAGATCTTCACGCGTATGCAGCACCGCGATCTCGCCATCGTTGGAGAGGGTGAGTGGCTCCTCCGTATCCGTGAGGCGGCATTGCGCCCGCTCCTGAACGGTGCAGGAGAGCACGCTGCCTCCATACATATCCGATGGATTCCCCACGATCCCACATCGCCCCGGCGCACTCACGATAAGAACCCCCACAGTCTCGCCTCCCCACAAAATCGTTTCGTGCGGTCGTATTGCACAATCTGCGCGCGAAATCCTGCCTCCTTCTATCGCATAGCGAGGCCCACGCCGTTCGCCCTTGGCATCGCACTTGCGTGAGTGGACGACCTGCCCCTCTCGAAGATGGACACCGCTCCGGCAAATCGGTATAATGGTGGAAAGGGAGGGGATAGGCGATGCGACTGGGAGGACCTGTTTTCGGAGATGTTTCCACGCCGGAGTTGTGGGTAGCGGCGGTACAGAAACAGGGATATCGGGCGGCCTACTGTCCGCTCGACGCCGTTGCCGATGAGGCGAGAGTGCATGCTTATGTAGAGGCGGCAAAGCAGGCGGACATCGTTATTGCCGAGGTCGGTGCGTGGAGCAACCCGATCAGCACGAATGAGCAGACGCGGCGGGAGGCCATCGCTCACTGTCAAAAGCAGCTAGATCTGGCGGAGCGGGTCGGCGCCAGGTGCTGCGTCAACATCGCAGGATCGCGTGGTGAGCAGTGGGACGGCCCCCACCCCGATAATCTGACAACGGATACCTTCGATCTCATTGTCGATACGGTACGGGAAATCATCGATGCAGTACGGCCTGAACGCACTTACTATACGCTCGAAACGATGCCATGGGCGTTTCCGGACGGTCCTGATTCCTATCTCGACCTCTTGAAGTCGATCGAACGCCGTAATTTTGCCGTCCATTTCGACCCTGTCAACCTTATCTCCAGCCCACAGCTCTTTTTCAACAATGCTCCCTTTCTGCGCGAATGCTTTCACAAACTTGGCCCGTGGATCAAGTCGTGCCATGCCAAAGACATCAAGCTCGACTCGCGTTTAACCGTGCATCTGGACGAGGTACGGCCAGGTCTGGGCGGACTTCACTACGCGACTTTCCTCCGCGAGATCCGCCAACTAAGCCCGGAAATCCCCCTACTTCTCGAACATCTTCCGGATGCATCCGAATACGGGCTTGCCGCCGATTATATCCGATCCGTCGCTGCGACGCTAGAATAACAGGAGAGGGCGGCGAACCTGAATCGATTTTAAGGCAGTCTTCAGGAAAATTTAAGTTACGTATGTTAAGGTTAAGGGAAATCAGCCCTGAAAGGACGATTATGGCCTGGATCAAGACTATCAAGCCCACACCGGAGAACGCAAAACTGATGGAAGCGCTCATGGCACAGCGCGACCTCTTTCCGAAGGAGTATGGCGTCCGTGTGGAGGCGGCAAATTCGCAGAGTTCCGACCCGGACGAAAGCATCATTATCTCCCACAGCCTTTTGCCCGACACGCTCTATCATGCCTTTGCCACTTTCGGCACCCTGCTCTCCCCGGATCTGCCTTTGAGTCGCGCGCAGCATGAGATGATCGCGGCAACGGTCTCGGTCGCCAACTCCTGTTTCTATTGAACAGAATCTCACGCAGAGTTTCTGCGTCGCGTCTGCCTGGACGATGCGTTGGTCAACGCCATCCGTACCGACTATCATAATGCCGCGCTGCCTCCCGCCGACATTGCCATGCTCGACTACGTCACCAAACTAACGAAATCCCCCTGGAAAATGACCCGTGGCGATGTCGAAACGTTGCGCGAACACGGTTTCGACGATACGGGCATCCTTCAAATAAACCTCATCGCTTCGTGGTTCAACTACATCAATCGTGTTGCCGACGGGCTCGGCATCGGCCGTCCCTGAGCGTATGTAGGCCGAATCGGCTTGAAATCAGACAACCGATCTGATTCCGGCACTTGTACCGCGTCTTACACGTATTGTCCGTAGATATAGGTGAACCTATAAGCAAGCGGAATTCTCCTGTGTAGCGTTGCAAGGGAGACCGCCACGAAGGAGTGGACATCCCTCTATGCTCGTCGAACCCTGGAGTGTCACACTGCTGGGCCAACTGAAAGCCGAACAGAACCTCTCTACTATCACGCGTTTCCGTACCCGGAAGGCTGCCAGTCTCTTCGCCTTTCTGGCCTGCCATCGGAATCGTTCGCACGCACGCGAAGAGTTGGCCGATCGTTTCTGGCCGGAGGATACGGCGGAGACTGGCCGGACTAAATTGCGCCTCGCTCTTACCTCTTTACGCCACCAACTGGAACCTGCCGGGGTACAGGCGGGTGCGGTCCTGGTCGCCGACCGCACCCATGTGCGCCTCCATCCCGACGCCATCGAGACGGATGTCGCCGCCTTTGAGAGCGATCTGAGCCAGGCACAGCACGCAACGGAACCGCAGGAACGTATACGTCTGATTATCCGGGCGATCCATGGCTATGGGGGCGACCTGCTGCCCGGCGACTATGAGGAGTGGGCGCTGATTGAACGCGAGCGCCTGCGGCATGCTTACTTGGAAGGGCTGACGCAACTTGTGATGTTGTCGGCAGCGCAGAAAGACCTGAACGCGGCCATCACCTATGCACGCCGGCTCGTTACGGAGGATCCTCTCCAGGAAGCGGCGCATCTGGCTCTTATGCGCCTCTATCTTCGGGGCAACCGTCCTCAGTATGCGGCCCAGCAGTATGCGGAACTGGTCGGCGTGATAAAACAGGCGTTCGGAGGTCTGCCCGGAAGCGAGGCGCAAGCCCTCGCCGCAACCCTTCCCGCCATCGCCGCACGCAAACCCGATCCCGCAGAGAAGCCCCCGTCCCGAACAGACCCCTCCCCATCGCCCTCCTTGGATCTGCGTCTGCCCCTCTTCCTAACGCGCTGTTTTGGACGGTATGAGGCCGTGCGGGCACTTGCCAGCCTGCTGGATGCGGAGGCGCACGCGGACATCAAGGCCAATCAGGATCTGCACTACGATTTTGCAGCCGCCCCGGAGATCGGCACGCTCTTCCGGTCGGATGCATCCGGGCAAAACGCGGAGAAGCAGGCACGCCTGATCACGTTGACAGGGCCGGGAGGTGCGGGCAAGACCCGGCTTGCCGTGGAGACGGCGCATTTTTTGCATGCCAAGGTCGGCTATCCTATCGCGTTTATCGGTCTTGCGGAAGTGAC
>JAYUMV010000409.1:0-2169 GCA_043762265.1 Chthonomonadaceae bacterium
TCACACCTTAGAACTACCAAAGCCGTTAACGAGAGAAGTTGCCGACCTATTCAACAAACTGTTCGGAAGGACAAAGCGATGAAATCGGCACTTGAGAAAATTCTCTCGTCTATACCTGTCGATCAATGGCAGACGGAAAGCCTGATCCTGCTCGACTGGCATGATGGTCCCATCGAGGGGGTCTGTCTACTGGAACGCCCCACGTGTGCTTTCTATTTTCAATGCATCGGAGAGTGGCATAACCCGGAAGGATTGGATGATCGCATCTTCCAGGTAAGCGATTTTCCGGGGATCACGGCAGCACAAGTCACAGAACTGTGTGTCTACGGGACGCAGGCGTCGCCGTCAAAGACGTTGCGTGTCGATCCGGCATTTCGCAGAATAGAGGCGATCCTGGCCATGCGCGGGAAACCGACCCTGGTAGTGCGAACATCAGACATGAAGCGCTTCACGGCTGTCTGGGCCGTAGCGAGTTCCGTCACTCCCAACTTGCCAGGGACTTAAAAGGGGAATGCAATGAAATACACTTCGATGACATCCCCCGGATTCCCAATCCGCTAAACGCGAGGGGACGATGATCACCTTAAACCCAACGATGTTCCAATGCATCCGTGCTGTCGAGTGGTTCGCCCATTGCGGAGATCCGCTGGATCTCCCCCTGGACATGGAAATCGTCCGTGCGATATCCTGGAAAGACGCGATCAAGCATGAAAAGAGGCAGGCCTGGTCATACGCCATTCTGGAAGCTCAGAACGCATTAACTATGCATCTGGCGTTCAACCATAAACAGGCCTATAATGGGGCCTGGAATCCTCTGGTAATGGAGGTAAGAGAATTTATTGCACACGAGGTGACGCCGGAAATCGAGGCTGTCCGACAACGACTTGGTCACCCGGAGGATCTCGTTGCTTCCGTCCAGTGGAACTTGATCGGCGCCTTCATGGAAGACGCTTATATCGAGTACAATCCACCAACCGATTTCTTTCGGCAACTGCTGCGGGTCTATGAGGCTGGCCACCTGCCCTGTGGCTGGAAGGTCGGCGATTGGCCGGACGGTCGGCTGGTGGTCTTTTGACAGGTGGGAGAAGTAATGTTGAACTCTGACAATCGGGGCGGCAAAGGCCGACGCCGAACCGAGATAACTCCGGGAGGGTCCGAGATCCTGCCGTACGTGGCTGCAAAAACGCCGGTCGGCGTTCCGCTCGAAGCCACGGAGCGCAATCGGAAGCAGCGCGAGAGCGTCTACCGGGATTTTTTCGGTCCCTGCGACTTCGTGGACCATGAGGTCGGTTTGCAAATTCCGCATGTGGACGTCTATGTCTACCCGACCGGTTATGAAGGCCGGGATTTCTCTACGTTGGTTACAGGCGGCATGAGCGATCTCCCTATGCATGTCCCGCGTGGAGAGAAGGTCAGACGCACTGAACTGGTTCTGTATGTCCACGAACCCAAAGAAGAGTATATCGCCATCCTCCGCCTCCTCGCGCATTTCCCGCATGACCACCGCACCTGGCTCGATCACGGACATACCTTTCCCAACGGTAACCCTGCCCAACCTCTTTTTGAAGAATCTGCGCTCGATACCCTCCTGTTGCTTGATTCCATTGTCTACCCGGATGCGACCTTGGATCAGCACCTGCAAATCGGAAAAGATCCGGTTCATCTGCTCTGGGTCGTTCCACTCACCACCGCCGAATGCGAATTGAAACTGCGCGACGGCACTAATGCGATTCTGGATCTGTTCGAACGTTTTCAGCATCCCTTCATCTTAAACGCGGCGCGCCGATCTTACGTTTGAATGGGGCAATAGCGGCCTAACAGGACTCACTCTGAGAGTACTGCCGCAACCTCCTCGATTGCAAGGTTTGCGACAACCTCATGGGCGGCGCGGGCGGCTGGACGTACAACGCCAACAACCAGTTGACGAGCGCGCCTCCCTCCGGCGGTCTGCCCGGCGCGAGCGGCCTTCAGTACGACGGAGCGGGCAATCTCACCGGCATGAACGGGCACAGCCTGTCCTACGACACGCAGGGCCAGCTTTCGGGCGTGGACAACACCGTCGCCTACACCCACGACGCTTCCGGCCATCTCACGAGCCGCACGGCAGGCGGGCAGAGCACCTACTATCTCTACGCCGGAGACAGCCTGGTCGCCGAAGTGGATGGCAGC
>JAYUMV010000410.1:0-15750 GCA_043762265.1 Chthonomonadaceae bacterium
CGACCCAGAAACTCCGTCAGGCGGTCACGCTCCTCGGGTTCGCTGTGGCGCAGCAGATGGACCAGCATCAGCGTCCGCTTGCCCTCGTAGAGGTCCCCGCCGATCTCCTTGCCGTAGGTGTCCCGGTCTCCGACCAGATTGAGGATGTCGTCCTGCACCTGGAAGGCGACTCCCATGAAGTAGCCGAACCGGTTGAAACGGTTCAGGTCCAGCGTGTCGTGCGTGCCGATCAGTGCGCCGATGCGACAGGGATGAATGAAACTGTACCAGCAGGTCTTCTTCAGAACCATCATCAGATAGTCGTCGGCGGTGATGTCGCAGCGGTTGTCGCGGATCCAGCCCAGCTCGAACGCCTGGCCTTCCAGGCTTTGAAGCATCAGGTGCTCGAACTCCTGAAACACTTTCCAGGTGAGGTGCGAGCCCAGTTTCGGCAGGTTGTCGCGTACCAATTTCAGACTGAGCGCGTTCATGGCGTCCCCGGCATTGACCGCCAGCGGCACGCCGTATTCGGCAGGCATCGTGGGCAGTTTGCGCCGATACTCGCTCTCATCCTCGATGTCATCGTGGACCAGAAAAGCGTTGTGCAGCATTTCGAGCGCCACCGCCGACTGCAGCGCCTCCTCCTCCGAGCCCCCGAAGGCCTTGCAGGTGATGATACAGAGCGCGGGGCGCAGGCCCTTGCCCATACGGGCGATATGCGCGGCCAGCGGATCGTACAGATAGCGACGCGGCTCTCGCGCAGGCAGGGCGGCGAGCATGCCCTGCAACGTCATCTCGCGATAACGCGCCAGGAGGGGCAGAAGCCCCTGCGTCAATGCGCTTTCAGGCAGAATAGTGTTGTCAGGCAGAGAGATCGACACGACATACCTCATCGGGTCAGGCCGTTCGCAGGCCGACGTTATGACTTCAAGCCCCTTTCAAGAGGCGCTTATTGCGGCAGGATACGGACGCGGCCGGAGCGCACGCGAGGCGCAGAGGGAGCCCCGATACGGGACTCGGTTCCCGGTGCGGCGCTGCCTTCCGGCGCAACCTGGCCGACCACGCTGGAGGAGCCCTGCATGAGTCCGGTCAGAGAGCGCTGCAGAACCTCCATCAACTCCGGCCGGATCTCCATCGACTCCGGGTCGCCACGATGTCCGACCTGGACGGGGAGGATCGCTCCAGTTAATTGTGTCAGGGTGCGTGTCTGCAGCAACTGAGCGCTGGTATTCAGCCCGGTGGCCTGCTCGAAGAACCGGAAGGCGCTCTCTGCCACATTCAGGGTGGAGAGGCCCAGCATCACCATTTTGTCGTCCCAGGGCAGTCCGTTGCGGTAGCGCGCCCGATCCAACTCCCGCCAGGGCACGAAGAGCTGCGGCTCCTGAAGGTTCCAGATCGCGCAGCGTGCGGCGGCGCTGCCCGAAGCGTCCAGAATGCCGTTGACAGCGCGTCGCGCGGCCTCATTGGCGCCCTCCATCGTGGCTAGATCCGTGTAGGTCCGCACATAGTCCGAGGCCAAAAAGAGATTGGGGATCTGCGTGACCGCTTCCGGCCGCAGCCGCCAGGTATTGATCAGATTCACCAGCAGGGGCTCTTCGTTCTTCGCCATTCCGCTCGCGCTGCGGTAGACGTCGGGCGGCATGTAGAAGCCGTGCAGATACTCGTCTTCCAGCAGTGTCTGCCTTCCTACATTGAGACTGCGCTTCAACTGCTCCCAGACCTCGGCCTTGATCTCTTCCTGGCTGCACTGTTTCGCGGTCTTGCCGCAGATGCCGGGCGCATCCCACTCCGAAATGTCCACCGAAAGAATGCCTCGGATGCAGCCGTCGGCATAGCGGGCGAAATCGATCTCGGGCCAGAACTGGCGCTGAGAAACTGAAGTGAGCGCCCAGGGCGAATCGATGTAGATCGTATGGCCGTGCGTGATCGGCACGTCGCGCGTCAGGTAGAGTTGAATCCCGATCATCCAATCGACGCCGTTCTCGGCCAGCGAGGCTAAGTTGCCGAGGCCCGGATCGAGGGCGAGCATAGCGGGGGTCACCAGCGGCGCCATACGTTCGACCGGCATGGCGGCGACGTAGTAGTCGCCGTGGGCCTCGAACGTCACGCCGTCTTTCTCGATGGTCGCTCCCACAATACGCCCGCCTTCACACCGGATCGCCTGTACCCTGGCTTCCGTATGATACTGAACTCCGCACTTGGTGAGATAGTCCACCCATGGATAGATCCAGACGATATTGGTCGGGCCGTTGAGCAGGCGATCGCTGCTTGGGCCGGGCATGACCATGTCGAAGATCAACTGCACGAAGATGTCGCCGATGGTCTTGGTGCTCGCGAGGCGAGCTTTGGCAGCGACGAGCGAGCGTGTGATCCCGTAGCCTAGGAACTTCTGGTAGGGCTCCGAGCGATGGTCTGCATCGATGAAATCCCACCAGTCGAGCTTCTCGTACTCGTCCATGCGCCGTTCCTGGCAGGAGGTGATGATCTGCCAGATTCGGGAGCCGAAAAAGGCCATGTCCTCGCGGGAGATGCCGAGCTCTGGCGCGAACAGGGTATACAGATCCTCCAGGATACAGCGCACATCGGATAGGGAGCGCGGCGAGCGGGTCGGGACTTCGATCCCGGTGCCGTCGTAACGCGCCATGTCCACACGGGTGGTGTCCACCAGATTGTCCGACACCACCTTGCCCTCTCCGTAGGGAATGCGGGACATCGTGTCCACGACATGCTTGTAGAAGCGCGGAAAGAACCGGAAGCCATGCTCTCCGGGCAGGGGAACGGATGCCGTGCCGTGCGGACCCGGCACGCTGGTGCCGGGCACAGGAATACTGCGCGCCTTGCCGCCGGGAATCGCCATCGCCTCATATACCTCGACGGCGAAGCCGCGCTCCACGAGTTCGTGCGCCGCGCTCAATCCCCCGATTCCGCCGCCTAGAATGACCACCTTCTTCATGCCGCCCTTTTCCCCTCACATCCCTCGTCAGGCCTTTATTTGGTCGGCTTATCTGCGGCAAGCTCGAAGGAGGCGACCGCGTAGCGCTCCTTGACGCGCAGAACAAACCGCTCGTAGACGCGGAAGACATAGCGCGCCTCATCGGTCAGGTGCAGGAACTGAACGGTAGGCGAAGTCGCGACGACAAGGTCGATCGGGTCCCCCGCCAACGAGACCAGGACGATCTGGCCGGGAGGCAGCGTGCCGGAGCGCATGATCTTCATTCCCAACAGCGGCTCGATCCGGTCGCTCGGCAGCACCAGCGAACCGGGGCTCGGGGTCTGCGCGGCGACAAACGCTTTCATGCCCATGATACAGGCAAACGGGCCGAGGTGCCCAAACGATTCCAGGTCCGAGATCGCTGCGGCGACCGCCGGGACCAGGTTCTCTCCATAGGGCGGCAGCACGTTTTCGCCCACGCTGCTACGGGAGGATCGGGTTTTCCCGGTCTCCACGAGGCCAGGCGCGTGTTCGCCGCCGGTGACACGGCAGAGCGTGGAGACCTGGATCGCCGTCAACTCCGCACGCGAGGGGTCGGCGTGCGGCAGACCGTTGAAAACGATCGAGTCCTCCGCCCGCGCCAGCAGATTGGCGGCGCGCCGGAAGACCAGCAGCGCGTCCTCCAGTTGCTCCTGCGCGATCTGCTGTTGTTTGAGATGGACGTAGATCGAGGCGGTCCAGAGCCGATGGGTCTCGACATCATCGACCATCAGCGGCTCGACCGAAATGGTCTCGCCCTCGCGGCCCTCATCGAACCTGCCCTCATAGACGTTCTGACGGCGCACGACTTCCGCCGTGCTTTTGAGGGGGCCGTAACAGGGCAGGAAGGCGCCTGCCACACTGACCTTGTTGACTTCGCTCATGACGGTTCGGTTGACGAGGCTCCACTGATCCGCCGTCCACCCTGTCAGGTTATTGGGATTGTCCAACGATTTGCTCTCCTTGAGAAAGACGCTAAAGACTGACACTCTTTATGGGAATATCTGCGGTGAGGCCGATCCTCTCCGGCAGTGACTGGCGCGTTCACCGATCAGTGAACGGCATAGACATCGTAACTAACCAGCAGTTCACTCATACGAACCATTCCCACCCCCAGGCATTGAAGCCGGTTCAGCCAGCTATAATGGGCGTGCGCGGTAAGAAACGCGGGGGAAGAGCGTACCGTCGGAGTAGCTGGCCAGTTTCTGTCAATGAAGTTGCTATATCCGTCCACACCGAGTTCGAAAACTCCTGTCGTCGTCAGATAGACCAGAGCCCCGTCGTCGGTATCGATCGTCGCTCGCACATCTACCACGCCGATGCCGTCCTTGCGGATGGTCATCCAGTCGCCGCCTTCCGCCCGCACGGTGCCGTTCAAACGGGGTCCGACCACGTTTCCGCCTGTCACATACCAGTCCACCTTGAGGCCTTCCGGTGTCTCGCCCAGGATCTCCGGTTTCTGATTGAGCGAAGCGTTCACCCGACAGAGATACTCCAGCCGAAACGGATAGAGGTCTGCTCGGATGTGGTCGGGATCGATCGTAGGAGCGGGAGGGTGCGGTGCGGGGCCAGCGTAACGGAAGGACGCGGGCAGGGTATGCGCGGTCGCGACATCGGGCGTCTGTCGCCCAACGCACATCAGGACAGGCACATACTGCACTTCGGCTCCCGGCGGCAGGTCGGTAAACAGCGCGCGGTAGAGCTGTTTGCCGACGGTGTAGTCTGTCGAGACGAGGATTGCCGAGAGGACACGCACCACTCCGCCATTGACACGGTATCGAATCGTTACCCGGTTGCTCGGATGAGGAGGCTGTACCGCGACGTTAATCGCAATGTCGCCATGCACGGTCTCTCCTTGGGGAGGAGCAGAAGCATCCTCCGTGCCGTACCAGAGTGTCAGACCGTTGTTGGTATATCGCGTCATCCCTGCTCCTGCGCGGTGGGTGCCGAGGGGCATGCCTCCAGAAGGGTGCGCGCTGCGATGAGATCCTGCGCTTCCAGGCCTTCGGTAAAGCGGTGATAGAGCGATTCCAATGCCTTGAAAGCCTCCTCTCGCTCGGTAGCATTTTCAGACGCCTCGCAGAGCGCGATGCAGGTGCGCAGCTCCAACATCAGAGATTTCTGGTGACGGGCCGTCTCCAGGGAGCTCTCGAAAGCGGCTTTCGCCTGGCCGATCAGGAGCCCCGCGACTGCCGGTTCTGCGCACTCTCTGGCCTGCTGCATCAGGATCTGCGCCTTCATTCGGTACAAAATAGGCGCCATCTGGCGTTCACTGCCGCGCTCCATCCATTGAAAGCCCTCTTCGAGGGCGGCAAGCGCCTCCTCAAGCCGTTCCGCGCGCCAGAGCAGGTCGCCGAACATCGTCATGAACTGGGGCATCGTGATGCCCGTCCCTGTCGTCCGAAAGAGGGCCACGCCTTCTTTGGTTTCCGCCAGACCTTGTTCGAGGGTTGGCTTAGACCCCTCCCGATCTCCGCGAACGCCGACCGCCCAGCCATGATACATCAGGCCGATGGCTTCCCACATGACGAAGCCCTCTTCACGGCACAGTCGCTTTAGCGCCTCGGACTTCTCCTCCATTCCTTCCAAATGCCCGGTCAACTGCTGATAAAAACAACAGGCAGCGAGCACATAGGCGTTGTTAGGAGGATGGTTCAGTTGTTCGGAAAGCGTCCTCAACTCCACCATGCGGAGTTCGGCCTGCTCCGGGTAGCCCAGCATCCAGAGGCTGCCCGCGTAAAAAGTGAGGATGCTGCAACTGGAGGAGATCTGATAGACGACTGTCAACACGCGTTCCAACTCCAGATTGAAGCCCGCCATCCCCTGCTGCGCCACCTCCAGAGCCCGTGTATACTCGCCCTGATAGTAGAGGGTGTAGCCGACGGCATGATGCGCGGAAGCATGGAACATGCCTCCTCCGACATGCTGCGTCAACTGAAAGACCTCTTCGGCGACTTCGATGCCGCGATCCTGTTGGCCACGCAGAAAATAGTTGGACCAGAGTCCCCAGAGTGCGATCACGCGCTTCTGCTCATCACCGACCTGCTCGCTCAATTCGCGAGCGCGGAGGCAAGCGCGCTCGACCTCCACCGACCCCCAACCCTGGATCGCCATGTAGGCCGGCGCGAGACCGATCTGCACGTCCAACTCCAGCGTATCCCGCTCGGTTTCGGAGGGCAGCGCCTTCACCTGTTCCAGGCCACGCGTGAAATGGGCGATGGCATCGATATTGGCGGCGCGTGCGAGCCCACGCTGGCCAGCCTTGATCCAGTAGGGAGCCGCTCGTGCTGCCAGGCTTGCCATTGTATAGTGGTGCGCCAACTGCTCCGGCTGTGTCTCCACGATCTTCGGAAACTTCTCTTCCAGTGCCTGCGCAATGAGCAGATGATACTGCAAACGGCGGCTCTTCAGGAGCGATTCGTAGGCCGCGTCCTGGATCAAGGCATGTTTGAACTTGTAGTTCGCGTTGGGAGGCAGCCCGTTCTGATAGAGCATCTCGGCCTGTACCAACTGCGACAGACCATCTTGAAGCGCCACGGCATCCCAGGGCGAAACAGCGGCGATCAGTTCGTAGTCGAACTCCCGTGCGAGCGTGGCCCCGAGCTGCGCGATCTCTTTGACCAGCGACAGCCGATCCAGGCGGGCGATCAGCGAATCGTGGAGGGTGGAAGGAATCGCGAGGGCCGGAAGCGATCCCGCCAGTTCAAAGCGATATTCTTTTTCCACCAAAAGGCCCGACTCCAGAATGGTTTTCGTAAGCTCTTCCACGAAGAGAGGAATGCCGTCGGTCTTCTGGACGATCTGCCGCATGACCTCTTTGGGCAGCGATTTGCCTCCGAGGATGCGTTCTACGATCTCCATCGTCTGCTCCTGAAGCAGATTTTTGAGCGGCAGAGTGATGCAGTGCGGATGCGATCCCCAGGGTGGTGTGAACTCCGGACGGCAGGTTAATAGCAGCAGAAACTGGTATTTGGGCTCCTGGTGAAGCAGGCTGCTGACTAGATCGAGCGTAGAGGCATCGACCCAGTGTAGATCCTCGATGACCACCAGGACAGGCTGCCGGGTCGAGCGTGCCAGAATAATAGAGGCCAGGGTATCCAGGGTCTTCTGGCGTTGGCGGTCGGGCGAAAGTGCCAGAGGAGCGTAGCGTTCCTCGAAAGGAATAGAGAGCAATACTGCAAAGAGAGGTACGTTTTCGGCGAGATCCAGCCCATATTCCAGCAAAAACCCTTCGATCTTGGCGAGCTTTTCCTCTGAGGTGTCCTGTCGCTCGAACTGCAGCACGGTGCGTTCCAGCAACTCGATGACCGGAAAGAACGCGCTGTTGTGATGGTACTGAGAGGCGTGGCACTCCGTAAGCCATGTGCCCGGCTCCTCGGAGGCCCGGCGTTTCATCTCCCAGACCAGGCGTGATTTCCCAATGCCCGCTTCACCGGAGAGCAGAATGGTTTGGGAGCGCCCTGCACACGCCATTTTCCAGGCGTTCTGCAGGATCGCCATCTCCGGCTCCCGCCCGACGAGCGGGATCAGATTTCCCTCGGCGTCCGCATCGAGGCGGGTGCGAGCCGTACTCTCATGCAGCACCTGATAGACGATCAGAGGCTCGGAGAGACCTTTCAGTGCGCAGGCTCCCAGAGAGCGGCATTCGAAATTTCCGGCGAGCAGTCGGTGGGTGGCGGCGCTGATGACCAGCGAATTGGATTCGGCGACTTCCTGAAGGCGTGCTGCGATGTTGGGCGTCTCCCCGACGATTGCCAGCGTCTCCCGCACCTCGCCTGCCCCCATCTCCCCGGCCACGACCATCCCGGTGTGTACGCCCAGGCGCACCCCGATCCGCACTCCCCAGCGCTCTTCGAACTGCGCACTGACGCCGCGTACCGCTTCGATGATCCGCAGTCCGCTCCGCACCGCCCGCGCCGCATCGTCCTCATGCGCCTGCGGGTAGCCGAAGTAGATCAGCAAGCCGTCTCCCATATATTTGGCCATGAAGCCATCGTAGCCGGCAATCGCCTTCTGTGTCACATCGTGATAAATATTGAGAATCTCGCGCACATCTTCCGGGTCCAGCCTCTCCGAGAGAGCAGTAGAACCCACCAGGTCGCAAAACATCACGGTGAGATGCCGACGCTCGGCATCGGAATTCGGTCGGGAACTGGGAACAGGAAGGGAGAGCGTGGAAGGAGGGGCAACGGAGACGGTCGGATCCGCAGAGACCAGGGGAGCCGGAGCAATCGTCGCGCCTGTCCAGACCAGCATGATCTGGTCCTGATCGAAGGCGCTGTGATGCACTTCGACGATCTCGAATTTCAGATCCTCGATATAGTCGTCGTCAATACCGAACTGCCGCTTCAGCGCACGATAGGAGACCTTCCCCTGGCGTCGCAGTATATCCAGCGTCTGCATAAGAATCTCGTCAAAAGTCATCCTAGAACTGATCTCATTCCGCTGACCGTCAGCACCTGATTTGTAGAGCGATTCCGGAGAGAGACGCAACGCTGCGTACATGAGAGCAAATGCAGAGAAGTCTGCTTGGAAAACTTTGGGACAGTCCGGGCGCATCCGTTCCGGGGGTGAAACGATCAGACGATGATTTGGTGGACTCACGCAATATTATACCCCTCGTCATAGGGATTAACACCCTTTTACGCCCTGACATCTTAATTTCCCCATCGACGAGACATGGCTTTGGAAAAGGATTTGCGCCTCCTTATGTCGTATTTGAAGGCGCAATAAGGCTATAAGCCGCATCGGAGGGTCGCTCTTGTACCGTTTTCCACTGTCGCGTTATGTCGTCGTCTCGCTCCTTTTTCGCACTCTTTTCCCCTTCACTCTTTTCGGGCTGGTCCCCGCAATCTTGTTGGCACAGGGGCAAGGGGGCGGCAGACGGCCTGGCGAAGCCCCAGGCACAGGGGGATCTGCGAATAGCGCTGGACTGACCCTGCGCGGAATCGGGCCAGCGCTGACCTCCGGACGGGTGATCGCCTTCGCGGTCGATCCCACCGACTCCACACGCTACTTCGTCGCGGCGGCCTCCGGGGGCGTCTGGAAAACAACGAATGCAGGCACCACCTGGACCCCGGTCTTCGACAACGAAGGCTCCTACTCCATCGGCGCTATTGTGATCGACCCGAAAAACGTCAACACGCTCTGGGTCGGGGCCGGGGAACTGAACGCGCAGCGGAGCGTCGGCTATGGCGACGGCATCTATCGCTCCGATGACGGCGGCAAATCCTGGCGCAACCTGGGCCTGAAGACCTCCGAGCATATCGCACGCATCGCCATCGATCCCCGCGATTCGGACACCGTCTATGCGGCGGCGCAAGGCCCGCTCTGGGGACCGGGCGGCGACCGGGGCCTCTACAAGACGACGGACGGCGGCAAGACCTGGCAGAACGTGCTCAAGATCAGCGAGAACACGGGAGTCACGGATGTCGTCATCGATCCTCGCAATCCTGACGTGCTCTATGCGGCGGCCTGGCAAAGACGTCGGCATGTCTATACCTACATTGGCGGTGGGCCGGAGAGCGGGATCTATACTTCGGTCAACGCGGGCAAGACCTGGGCACGCCTGCGCGGCGGCCTGCCCGCCGAGATGGGGCGCATCGGCCTCGCGATCTCGCCCGTCAATCCCGGTCTGCTCTACGCGACCATCGAAGCGGCGGACACCGGCAGCGGCACCTATGTCTCCACCGACAACGGCGCGTCGTGGGAGAAGCGCGGCGACTTTGTGGCCCAGGGCATGTACTACGGCCAGATCGTCTGCGACCCCAAAGACGCCGAACGGATCTATCTGCCCAACGTCACCCTCATGGTCTCCGAAGACGGCGGACGCACCGTGCGTGGGGTCGGAGAACGCAACAAGCATGTGGACAACCATGCCGTCTGGATCGATCCGGCGAACACCCGGCACCTCCTGGTCGGCTGCGACGGCGGCGTCTACGAGAGCTTCGATCGCGGTGTGACCTGGATTTTTAAGTCCAACCTGCCCATCGCCCAGTTCTATCGTATCGCTGCCGACAACTCCCTGCCGTTCTACTATGTCTATGGCGGTACGCAGGACAACAATAGCATCGGCGGGCCGTCGCGCTCTCGCAAAAGCTCTGGGGTCGCCAGCGAAGACTGGTTTGTGACCGCAGGCGGCGACGGCTTCCATCAGCAGGTGGATCCGCAGGACCCGAATACGGTCTACTCCGAGTCCCAGGACGGCGGCATCGTTCGGTTCGACCGCAAGACCGGTCTGCGTGTCGGCATCACTCCCCTGGAAGGCAAAGGCGAACCACCTATCCGCTGGTACTGGGACACGCCGATGCTCATCAGCCCGCACTCCCATACCCGCCTCTACTACGGCGGCAACATCCTCTTCCGCTCCGACGATCGCGGCGACTCCTGGAAAGCGATCAGCCCCGACCTGACCCGCCAGATCGACCGCAACAAACTAATGGTCATGGGCAAGATCTGGAAGCTCAGTACCATTGAGCGCGGCCAGTCCACCTCCTTCTACGGCAACATCATCTCTCTCACGGAATCTCCGAAGCAGGAGGGGCTGATCTATGTCGGTACCGACGATGGCCTGATCCAGGTGACGGAGGACGGCGGCAAAAATTGGCGCAAGATCGACAAAGTCGCGGGCGTGCCGGACGGCACCTATGTAGAGCGCCTGGTCGCCTCCCAGCACGACGCCAACACGGTATATGCCCTCTTCGACAACCACAAAAACGCCGATTTCGCGCCTTATGTGATGAAGAGCGCCGATCGGGGAACGACCTGGACGCCACTCGCCAACGATCTGCCCAAAAGCGGCCCGGTCTACACCCTCGCCGAAGATTTCGTCAATCCGGACCTGCTTTTCCTCGGCACGGAGTTCGGCCTCTACTACACCACGAACGGTGGCAAGAACTGGCTGCGCCTGCGCGGCGGACTGCCGACCATTCAGGTGAAGGACCTCGTCATCCAGAAACGTGAGAACGATCTGGTCGTCGGCACCTTCGGGCGCGGCATCTATATCCTGGACGACTACTCGGCCTTGCGCGCTCCCCTTGCCTCCGCCCTGACGAAAGAGGCCGCGCTTCTGCCCATAAAACCTGCGCTGGCGTATATCCAGACGCAGGGCGGCACCGGATCGCAGGGCGAACCCTACTACTCCGCGCCCAATCCGGTATATGGGGCGACCTTCACCTATATGCTGAAAGAGGGCGTCAAGACTCTCAAGCAGAAGCGCCAGGAGGCGGAGCAGGCGGCGGAACGCAAAGGTGAAGCGCCGCCCTTCCCCACGGTGGAGGAACTGCGTGCAGAGGCGGAAGAGGATCCGCCCGCCGTCCTGCTGACCATCACGGACCCGGCCGGCAACGTCGTTCGGCGATTGACAGGCCCCGTTTCCGCCGGAACGCAGCGCGTGATCTGGGATCTGCGCGGCACGGGTTTCTCGGCTCCGCCGCCTCCCGCCGATCCGGACGCGCCCCCAGTGACAGGGCGCGGCGGAGGCCGAGGGGGTGGGGGCGGAGGCGGATTTCAGGTGATGCCCGGCGAGTATCGGGTTTCGCTGGCGCGGCGCGTCAACGGCGTGGTGACCGAACTCGTTCCGCCTCAGACTTTCACAGTGCGGGAAGAGGGCGAGTTCGGCCTCAAGCCCACCGACCGCAAGGCGCTCGTGGAGTACCGGCAGAAGGTCTCTCGTCTCCAGCGGGCCGTGACGGCCTCGACCGAAGTCGTGGACAGCCTGAAGACGCGCCTGGCGCAGATCCGAAGCGCCGTACAGGACGCGCCCAAAGCGACTCCGAAACTGCGCGAGGAGGTCGTGGCTCTGGAGAAACGCCTGGAGGAGATCGACTTCGACCTGCGCGGTGACAATATTGCGGCTCTGCGCGGCGACCCGACCCCGACGACCATCGTCCGCCGGGTCTCCGATGTGACCTTCAGCCAGCTCAGTTCGCCCCTGCCGCCCACCAAAACCCGTCAGGATTCCTACTCCATTGCCGCTTACGAGTTCAGCGAGGTGCTGGCGAAACTCCGCACCCTCGCCCAGACCGATATGCCCAAATTGGAAAAAGCCCTGGACCGCGCCGACGTCGCCCACACCCCAGGCCGCCTCCCCGAGTGGAAAGAACCCTAAAGCCGGCCACGGATCACAATGCGTCAAGCCCGACCTCGAACGAGAGATCGGGCCTGACTCCCTTATCGCGCTCCCGCGCAAGGATCATTAAACGCCACTGGCAATAGTTCCGACCGTAGAGAATACCAGTGAAACGGCTCTGATCTATGCGTGCCTGTGTGGTGAGAGTGCAAGCGTTCTGTTTCTCGTGGAATATCCGGGTGCAACTGCTCAGAATAGCGCCCAGAGATGCCCGTTGGGTGACAATCGCCACCCTCCCACTTTACTCATGATGCCAATGTCAATGCCGCCGATTTTAACAAGGAATAGCTCGGGAAGCGCTGGTCGGCTAACGGGTCTGATCACCACCATGCTACTGGCGCTCACTCTGCCTTCGGGGTGGGCTCAGACGTCGTTGGTAGGCATCAAGATAGAAGGGAGACAAGAGGTAAACACGGGTAAAGCTTCGACGCTCCCTACGGGGCTGCCGAATCCGCTCATCATGGCCGATGGCAGACCGGTCACGACAGCAGAGCAGTGGCGTCAGCAGCGCCGCCCCGAACTGCTGCGCCTATTTGAAGACAATGTATACGGGAAGACGCTCGTCGGCAGGCCCGAACCTCTGAGGTTTGTGATCCGCGAAAAGAAAAAGAACGCACGTGGGGGGAAAGCGACACGTCTGCGAATCGGCATTCTGTTCGAGGGGCGCGAGAACGGGCGGCAGATGGAACTTCTGGTCTATCTGCCGAACAACGTCAAGGGACCCGTGCCGATTTTTCTGGGCCTCAACTTCGACGGCAACTTCACGACGACGGAGGAGACGGATCTACCGGTCCCGACGCATTTCGTCAACGGCCTCTTTTACCAACTCCCGAACCACCGACCCGCCGAGAAGCTGCGCGGCAACAACCGCACGATGTGGCCCTACGATACGATTCTGGAGCGGGGTTACGGGGTCGCGACGGCGTGCTATGGCGAGGTAGAGCCGGATATGGCGAACCAGTGGTGGCATGGGCCACGCGCGCTGGGGGCGCTGCCGCAATCGGGAGATTGGGGCACAATCGGGGCCTGGGCGTGGGCGCTCTCGCGGGCGCTGGACTACCTGGAGACCCATCCGGGGATCGACGGAAGCCGCATCGCGGTATTTGGCTTCAGTCGCCTCGGCAAAACGGCGCTGTGGGCCGGCGCGCAGGATGAGCGGTTCGCCGCCGTGATCTCGCAGAACTCCGGGAAGGGCGGTATCTCCCTTTCTAAACGGGGAGTCGGGGAGCCGGTCGCCCATCTGGCGGGCAAAGATCTCGGCCACTGGTTCGCACCCAACTACGCGAAATATGCCGACAACGAGGCGGCCCTGCCTGTGGACGGCCACGAACTTGCCGCGCTAATCGCGCCCCGCCCACTGCTCATTCTCAGCGGCGTCCAGGACGACTACAGCGATCCAGAGGGCGAATTTCTGGGCGGCCTTGGCGCGACACCGGTCTATCGTCTCCTGGGCAGCGAGGGGGTTCCCATAGACAAATGGCCCCCTCCGCAGACCCTTCTGGACGGCACGATCGGCTACTACCTGCGCCCTGGCGGGCACAATGTGACAATGGAAGATTGGCAGGCGACCCTGACCTGGGCCGACAAACACCTGCGCAACCCTCGCCTCTCGCATTAGCCCGATTGTCGTTGCTATGACTCCGCTCGCTCTAGGCAACAAAAGCGACAGCCACCGGCTATAGGGCCAGTGGCTGTGAAACTCAGTCAGTGTCAATTTCGATGCCATGTTGCTTGGCTGCACGCTTGATACGCGTTTTAATCGATTTGACCTCATCCGCTTCATACTTGGCGGCATTGTCCCTGTGGTTGATATAACTCCACGCTGCTCGGACATGCTCAGGCGTATCGATGGGGTATTTCTTATTCGTCGTATCGGCGAATTCTACCTCGCCATATTTGCGCTCACCGTCGTGTTCGTTGGTGTCGGGGCGTTGATCGATCTTGTTTTCTGTCTTGTTCATGATTTTCTCCTGTTGGAGCCGGAAGGCCTGCCGCCGCAGCGGATCCGCTTATCACATTTTCATCAGCATCTGATAGTGACCTTCGACGACCGGCAACGTTCGCGTGGCAAACCCCTTGATTTCCGTGTCCTGCCCCTTAGTCGCCTCTTTCTTAAAGGCGGCGACATCCATCTTATGGTCCATCTTCATGGCTTTGAGATAGGCGCTGTCGAATGCTGCGCCGTGCAGCTTCCTCAGTCGTGCCAGGGTGGCTTTCTGCTCGGCATTCGGTTCGGTTGGAAGAGTGAGCCCTTTACCGGTTGCAACAGATTTCAGATCCTCGTTGGCTTTGCCGTGGTCCTCCACCATCTTCTGGCCGAACTCCTTGACCTTCTCACTGGAACCCTGCTTTGCGGCAAGCTCTCCCAGTCTCACCTCAGCTATTCCACCCTGTGCGGCAGCCTTCGCGAATTTTTTGTCTGCCGCGCTAATCGTGTTTGCTCTCATTCTCGCCTCTCTGATAGTTCATAAATTCATACCAGGAGACCCCCTGTCTTTACCGACACCGGCGGGTTGGTCCTGCGTGTGGAGATGACCGCCGCCAACCACCCCGAACGCGAGGGAGCGCGTCGTCTCCTGGAGCCGCTTGTCGGCGCGTTTCCTCGCCTGAAGAGCATGGTCGCCGATCAAGGTTATACCGGTTCCTTCGAGGAGTGGGTCCGGTTCAAAAATGGCCGAGAACAAGATAGGGCAACGTAATTTATCTGAGTTTAAAGACACGTTCTAGTCGCAGATATTGACAAGGTGAGGCGCGGGAGCGCCTGCGTTTCGACGGATGCGGCCTCACACTCCACTTCCGGACTGACACCGGTTTCAATGGCCGACAGACGCGAAACCTCTGACTCCAGGCTTCTCAAGAAACAGGAGGAACGCGCTGCCTTGGCCTCGCTACGGCGAGCAAGAGAGGTTCCCCCAGCGAGGGCAGAGGGGGAGAAGAGACCCGCTTACTCTCACAATCGATTTTTTCGACTGTTGCGTATTTTTCGATTTTAAGGCATAATGAGAATATACCATCAGCAGATACGCAGATGAGCGGATTTGTAAGGGAGCAACGACGATGACAGCACTACTGGAACGAACTATAACGCCCACAGAGGAGGACCGAAGATTGGCATCGGAATCGAGCCAACTCATGGAAACCGTCAGTACGCTTCTGCATGACGTACGGCTACAGTTTCTGGATGCAGACGCCCCTCGTAATGCGATCTCACTTCCCGCGCCGGCGCTACGGCTTCTGAACGAAATCCTCAAGGAGATGGCCAAGGGGAATGCAGTCACGCTCATTCCCACCAATGCCATGCTGACCACCCAGGAGGCCGCCGACATAATGAACGTGTCTCGTCCCTTTTTTATAGGGCTTCTGGAGGCTGGTAAGATGCCTTACCAGCGGCTTGGCAGTCATCGGAGGATCCTGTTCAAGGACCTGATGGACTTTAAAGAGAAGACGGATGCAGCGCGTGCGGAGGCCATGCGGCAATTAACGGAAGAGGCGCAAGAACTCGATATGGGTTACTGAGCTTGGCAACGTTCACTGCTCTTTATGATTCCTGTGTGCTGTACCCGGCCCCTCTACGTGATCTTCTGGTTCGCCTCGGAGGCACCGGGCTTTTCCGTGCTCGCTGGACCAATGAGATCCATGACGAATGGATCCGCAATGTGCTGGCGAACCG
>JAYUMV010000411.1:0-4954 GCA_043762265.1 Chthonomonadaceae bacterium
CGTCCAGGATAGAGGAGATAAATAAGCGTGTCTGACGTAACTCGCACTCGCTACTACGGCACCGGACATCGCAAAAATGCGACGGCCCGTGTCTGGATCACACCGGGAACCGGTACGGTGACCATCAATGAGCGTCCGGGAGCCAAGTACCTCGGTCGCGCTGTCCTCTCCCAGATGGTGCAGCAGCCGTTCGATGTCACCGAGACGGTCGGTCGCTTCGACGTCATTGCCAAGTGCAACGGCGGCGGACTCTCCGGTCAGGCTGGCGCCATTCGCCACGGCATCGCCAAAGCGCTTCTGGAAGTCGATCCGGAAAACCGACCTCGCCTGCGCCGCACTGGCCTCCTGACCCGCGATCCGCGCGTCAAAGAGCGCAAAAAGTACGGTCGTAAGAAGGCGCGTCGCGGCTTCCAGTTCAGCAAGCGGTAAACTCCTTCCGCATCCAGCAACATTCATCACTCTTTTCCGGCAGGAAGGAATCGTGGGTCAAACCGTCGAATCCTTCTGCCGGAACGCCTGTTTTTCGGATAAGCCCCCATCCGGAAACCTCGTTCGCCTCACTTTTCGCTTGTATTCGCCGTTACGGACGGACTTTGCAAGCGTCTAATCCTGAGATCGTAAGCCTCGATGAGGCGATCCCATCTGTTGAGGAGTAAGACTTTGCGCTTTCGGTGGCTTATCCTGAGTTGTGCGGTAACGAGTCTGGTAATGGTTAGGCCGTCTCATGCGGACGATACCCTGACAGTAGAACTTCCTTCTTCCCCGGCTGCGGTGCAACTGCACGCGGAAGAGCGGGCACGACAGAAGGCGGCCACCATCGAGGCGGCGCGTGCGTTGACCCGTCAGCCCGCTCGTTCGACCGGTTCTGGCCTAAGCGGCTTCCACATGCCGTCTCGGGGAGGTAAGGCAGAACGCATTGTCGGTCGGCTGGGGGAACTGTCGAACGGCGCTTCGATCTATCGTACGCGCAGCGCTCATTCCGCCAAACTGACCACGGCGCCAACAGGAACCTATGTCGCGATCGAAGACGAGGCGGGCGACTGGTACGGCGTCCTCATGGCGGACAACTCGGTGGGGTGGCTGCCTAAGAGCGAAGTCAAACTGCTGGAGTATCAGGTCGTCTCCTCCGCCGCCATCAACACGATCCCTTCCTTCGACGGCTCCGATACCTGGTCGCACACGCCAGGAGCTTATTTTCAAGGCGATGCGGGCCGACTGATCCACGACGCTTACCGCTACCTGGGCGTTCCCTACCATTGGGGGGGCAACACCGTCAGCGGAATAGACTGCTCGGGCTTTATGAAGAACATCTTCGCCTCCTCTGGCTTTCCTCTGCCTCGCACGGCTGCCGAACAGGTGGGGGTGGGGATGCCGGTCACACCCGACCAACTCCAACCCGGAGATCGGATCTATTTCGGCCATCCCAACATTTCTCACACTGGCCTCTACCTTGGCAACGGCTACTTCATTCATGCCTCCTCCGCGCACCATCAGGTGGCGATCAGTCAGCTTTCGGAGGCGCTCTATACACGTCTCTACTCCTGCGCCCGGCGTTAAGCAGCAAGGCAAGGCATAACAAAGAGGGGCCATGCAATCTCCGCCAGGATTGCATGGCCCTTCTTGATTGTCCACAGCACCCGATAAATCATGACCTACTGATTTTTAATGCGGTCTTCTATATTCTCGATCCCGGTCGCTACTTTATCAGACTGATTCTGGACCGCTGTTTTCACGCGGTCGGCTTCGTTCTCGACAGCGGTTCCCGTGCGATCGAGGATACTGGAACTGGTATCGTCGCGGCGAGCTTCGCGTTCATGCTCTGCGGCGGTGCGCTCTGCCGAACGCTGTTCCGCTCCAGTCGAATTCAGAGTGCGGGTCGCCTCGCTGTTGGTCTGCTGGGCCGTCTCATAGGCGTTGGCGGTGGGTTCGTCATAAGTTTTTTTCATGTTTGACCTCAGATCTGTGTGCTGCGCCGCATAGATCGGCGCTATGTAAGAAGGGATATTCGGGCTGCTGGAGGCGGCGGCTTGAGAGTTCAGAATGTCGCGCACATGGTCATCGTCGTTAGGGTGGGTAGCCACCGCGACGACAACCCCCCCGGAACTCAATCCCCGCTCGTAGTAAGGCGCGACATCCTCCGGAATGCCCGCGCCGACCAACCAGCCGAGCAGTCCTCCGGCGAGACCAAATGCCCCTGCTCCCGCCAGTATTGCGGCCAGTGGTCCCGCAGCCAGTAGGCCCACCCCTGGTATCGCGATGGAACCGACCGCAAAAAGTCCCGCAAGCACTGCGCCGATGGTTCCGCCAAGAGCGGCCCCAGTTCCGATGCCCCCCATCGTAGACGCTCCCACACCGACGGCGAACTCTTCCGCCGCTTGCCGATCTTTCATAATCACACTGAGTTCATTGGGCGTATATCCGATCTCTTTCAGACGCGCTACCGCGTCTTCTGCGGCAACCTCCGTCTCAAAGAGTCCTGTAATCAAGTTTGCCATGGTCTGCACTTCCTCTCGCTTCCTGGCACTCCTCTCCCACAACAGTGCCGAACCGGGCAGAGGTTTAACGAATGGACGGTCTCGTGCCGCAATCTGTTCCGATCATTCCGCTCCCCGGTTACAGAGAGGTTCTACGACGGTAGGAAACGGGCGACAAGTTCGCGAAATAAGGATCGCCGTCCGTCGCTTGAGGCGGCGAGAAAGGTCGCAACATGATCGACCAGTTTTTTGCAATCGACTATCAGGTCCACTCTTTTCGTTCGCACGATGGAAAGTCCAGCATCCAGGCGCAGTGTGCGCGGGCAGTGGAGGTGGGACTCGACGAAATCGGCTTTTCAGAACACAAAGATTTCGATCCCGAAGATCCTGTGGTGGACTACTTCGACTACGATGCCTATCTTGGTGAGATCGAGGCGGCGCGGCGCGAATGGGGCAACCGCCTGAAGATTCGAGCCGGGGTGGAGATCGACTATCAGCGTTGGTTCGAGGACAAGATCGCCCTGTATCTCGACACGCACGCCTTCGATTTCGTCATCGGCAGCGTCCACCATATCGACCGAGTGATGCTTATGACGCCGGAATATAACCGGTCGCGCACCGCCAAAACCGCGTATCAGGACTACTTTCGGGCGATTACCGACTCGGTGCAGTGCGGGCTGTTCGATATTCTGGGCCACCTGGAGTATGCTAACCGCCGGGGACTGGCTGCCTGGGGACCGTATCGGACAGAGGACTATCGGGAAGAGTTGACCGCACTGATGGATCTGGTCATCGCCAGCGGGCTGACGTTCGAGATCAATACCGCCGGACTGCATCAAAACCTGGGCGTCACCTATCCAGTCGCGGATACCGTCGCTCTCTACGCGCAACGAGGCGGTACCCTCCTCTCCGTAGGCTCGGACGCCCATCATCCCGACCAACTGGCGCACGCCTACGCCGAAGCGGCGCGCCTTGCCCTCTCCCTCGGCCTGACTCATGTTTCCACCTGGGACCAGCGTCACGCCACGCGCGTGCCCCTGAAAGCAGGAGAATAGGCTATGCCCACGCCAGGAGTGTGCGATGTCGTTCTGCCTGCCGGTGGACGGATCACCGGAGATTTCGCCGTCCGAGGAGGCACGGAGGTCAAGGCGCTGATTCGTTTCGACGAGGAGACGATTCTGCGGAGGACGATCCGCGCCCTCCGCGCCTCGAAGTGTGTGGGGCGTATCGCGGTAATCGGGCCGGAGGAGGTTCAGAACGAAGCGCGTGACAGCGGCGCAGACCTGATGCTGCCCGAAGGTAAATCGGGGCCGGACAATATCTATCTTGGCCTCGACGCTCTGCCGAATGTCACCCCTTACGTGCTGATCGTCACCGGCGATATGCCGTTCTTAACCCCCGAATCCGTGCGCGACTTCCTGGCGCTCTGCCCCAATACACCCGAGATCTGCATTCCTATCGTAGAGCGAACGGCATTCGAGCTTTGGTATCCCGGCCTGATCCGCACCGATACCCCTCTGCGTGACGGCTTCTTTCGGCTGGGAGGCGTCTTCCGCATCGAGGCCGCGACGCTGCTGCGGGTGCGGCCGCACCTGGAGCAGATGTTCAACGCCCGTAAGAACAACCTCCAAATGGCGCAGTTGATCGGGCTGCCCTTCATCGTGCGCTATCTGTTTCGACGGCTGACGGTGGACCAGATCGTCGCCCGCGCCAGCGAGATTCTCCAGTGCAGGGGAGCCGCCGTCCGCCACGTCCCCCCCGAACTCGCCTTCGACATCGATCTCCCCGAAGAACTCGCCTACGCCCGCCAATAGAAGGCTACGCCTCCCCCAACAGAGGGCTTTCGCCCGGCGTGCCTTCTCCAAAGGGGAGTGGGGTTAGGCTGCGGCGAGGGCAGCATATTTGCGCTTCTGCTTGACGAGGTAGGCGTGCAGACTCTCTGCGGCCAAGCCGTGCAGCATCAGGCGGTAGCTGGCTCCGAGCATGGACTCCGGCACCATGGGGTGCCGGTTGTTCACGAGCCCCAGGAAGCGGTGATCGTTGATGAGCGTAGTGGCGTAGAGCGCGATCGTCTCGTCCAGTTGCAGGGAGTTGCTGGCGCGCCAGAAGTCGCTGTCGGTCAGGAGGAGCTGATAGGCCGGGGTGTAGACCTCGATGGCGGTGAGGAGGTCGATAAAGTTGAGACGGCCGTGCGGCATCTCTTCGATCCCGAAGTCACCGTCGGAGATGGCGCTGAAATCGAGATGTGCCGCGGGCTGGAGTTCCAGATCCTGCGCGTTCAGTTGCCGGTTGATCTCGATAATGAAGTTGTAGATGTTGAGATCGTGCTGCAGAAAGACGTTGTCAACCAGATCGCGCAGCTTTTTCGGGCGCAATGGGTTCAACTCCATCTTTACTCCCTGGGTGTTCATCGCCACGAACTGCAGCAGTTCCGAGCCGATGTTGAAGTGGCGCATGATAAGGTAGTTGGCGTAGGGCGA
>JAYUMV010000412.1:0-6709 GCA_043762265.1 Chthonomonadaceae bacterium
TTGGGGCGTTGGGAGGTCAGCGGACGCAGGCGCGTTCCTTCACCACCGGCCATGATGACAGCTTTCATAAAGACCCCCGTTCCAGGCGATGTGGGTTGCAGTAGCGGCAACGTCGCCTTCTATTTCACTGATATTTGAATGTACCCACCTGATGCGATGCTTCCCTATTCGCCCTCACAAGCAAGCCTCCCTGCTTCCTCTTAAAAAAACGCGCCGAACCAGGGAAAGTTTCCGTGAAATCTCCTTGTGGAGATCAAACCTCCTCCTTTTTACTCGTTTTCTCCCCGATTCCAAACCGTTCCAACGCTCCGAAAAGCACCAGACTGCCACCGAGAAGGGCCACGAAGACGCCCGCCTGGGGTGCAAAACGCATCAGGGGCACTAGCAGGCAGACAGCCGCAGAGGTGATCTGAAGGAGAGCCCAGCGAGAACGGCTGTGCGGATTGGGCACGACCAGCAGGCTAATCCCGCAGAGGACGGCGCAAAACGTCAGCGGCCAATGCAGAGGCAGATCGAAACCTTTGACAGGAAGGTCGGGCGGCACCTTCAAGATCAGAAGGGATGGCATGGATTGGAGCAGTTTTTGCTCGACCGGCTGCCGTTTCCAGGTCAGAAACAGGCTGGCGACACAGAGGATCATCCCTGCCAGCGTCGCAATTTCGGCGCGGGTCAGGAAGGGGCGTTTGCGTACGGATAGGGACTTGTCGGGCTCCAGGTTCACAGTCTCGTTTTTCTACGACACACAGGCAAACTCCTGCCGGATTTTTCTATTCCCTCCCTCTCTTTAAGAAGGCGGGCAACCTCCCCCTGGCCCCCTCCTTGCGAAGGAGGGGGAATCTAATCCTCTCCCTCCCTTTAAGAAATCCTTCACGCGGAAGTGAAGGATTTGGAGTGCCCGAAGGGCTTCCTTTTAAGGAGGGCCGAGGTGGGGGCATTCGACCGGGAGGTCGGCACGTTCGGCCCATTCGTTCCACGAGCCATCGTAGTTGGTAAGGCGCGGGAAACCCAGGAGGGAGAGAACAAACAGCGCGGAGGTGGCTGCAACGCCGCCGTTGCAGTAGGCGACGATGCGATTCTCCGGCCGTGCGCCCGTCTCTGCTACGATCAACAGGAGTTCCGGGGTGGTTCGCAGCGTGCCGTCCGACTGAAAGAAGGCCTCCCGAGGCAGATGTTTCGCGCCGGGCAGATGTCCGCCGCGTGCGCCACGGCGGATGCGGCCGCTGTACTGCCCTGCATCGCGTGCATCCAGCAACAAAACTCCCTCTGTATGCAGCAGGCCCAGCACCTCTTCCGCCGTCGCACGCCACTCTGGCTGTAAATGGGGGCTGAAAACGGCCGGTGAGTAGTGCGGAACCTCCGCTGTCGTCGGCCTCCCCTCCCCAGTCCATTTAGCCCATCCTCCGTTCAGGACCCGCACGTTTGTATGCCCGTAGGTGCGCAACACCCACCAGAGGCGGGTGGCGAACTGCGATGCAGGGTGCGCGTCGTATACGACGATCTCATGCTCGTCTCCGATCCCAGCCGCTTCCAGTACGTGCCGGATTTTACGGGCTCCTGCGATTTGAGCCGCGATCGGGTCGTTCAAATCGACGATGTCACGGGTCCAGTCGAGATAGACGGCTCCGGGAATATGTGCGGCGGCGTACTCCTCTTGCGCACCCGAATAGACGGCGGTCTGCGCGCCGTCCTCCTGTAGCTGCGTGCGCACATAGCCCCGCATATCTACCACGCGTAAGTTCGGCGTATGCCTCTGCAGCGCAGACGCCAATTCCGCTGTTTCGATCAGATGCAGGGTGCGCCGCCTCGTCTGCTCCTCCTCTGCTCTCTCCCCTGCCTGTAGATCCATGTGATCCTCCTGAAAAAATGAAAAACTTTTGTGTTGGGCCGTTAAACCAGGCCGAAATCCAAGATTAAGAATACAAACGCCCCTTTAGCGCAGTCTGCGGATAAAGAGGCGTTTGCGATGCCCAGAGGAAAAGAAGGCCTTCGCTTGCGTGCGTTAGTGGCCCTTTCCATTCTGCTTTTTGAGGAGAGGCGGCGTCGGAAGCGGAACCTGCAGCCAACGTGCGCTTTCTAGGAGGAGGGTGGTCTCCTGACGATCTCCTTCAGAGAGAGCAAACTGAGAGAGTTTTGCGAAGACATCCGCTACTTCCGGATGGCGCTGTTGGAAGTGAACGGCTTCCGACTGCGTCAGCGTAGCCAGCATCCGCGTCAATGTCTGCGCCGCGTCTCGGATGGAGGCAAAACCTTCTCCAGGGCCAAGGCGTGTAGCCCGCAGCGTTCCTTCCATATAAAGAGCCTGCCACTCCAGGAAGGGCAGATGGACCCGTCGGCCTGCAAACAGACGCGGCAGATCGATCTCCGGAGAGAGCATCAGCGCTGGCAGATGGTTCGCGTCTTCTCCCAGCAGTCTTTGCAGGCTGACACCGCCTTCGGAGGTCAGTTCCAAGGCGGAATGGGCTTCCCGCTCAGCTGCCTCGCCGTCTTCCTGGCGGAAATGGCAACGCGCGAGGGCAAGATGCACAGAGACCTGTTCAGCAACGGAGTCGGCTTTGGTGGCGAACTCCATCGCCATCCCGGCTTCTGCGAATGCCTGCCGAAGCGCCTCATGGGCGCCAGTGGTGTTGCCGTCCTTACGGAGATCCTCCTCTTTGCGCAGGAAAGCACGGGATCGCAATTCTCTAATTTGAGCGATTTCGCGTGCTCGTCTCGAGGATTTGGCCTCGTCCAGCGCTTCCTGGGTATAGTCCAGGGTATCGCCCCACTGCCCCGCCGCCAGATAGGTCTCTGCAAGGGCCATGCAGGCGAGAATAGTCGGGCGGGCGGAACGTACTTTGTTGGCGATCCGCAGCGCGGCACGTGCATTTTCTTTCGCGCTGTCCAGATGTCCCAGCGTCACCAACACCTCGGCCAGCAATGCTCGGGCTATGCTGAGGCGGCTCTCATCTTCAAACAAGAATCCGGCCAGAACGGAAGCGAGTTCGAGGCGTTGTTTGGCCTCGCCGATGCGCCCCATCAGGGTGCAGCACTGCGCGATCTCAACGATGGATTCCAGGAATGCATCGGCTTTACGCTCGGTGGTGGCCTGTTGCAGGCAGCGACTCCAGAGCATGATCGCCTCTTCATAATGCCCTGCCGCCCGCACGATATCCGCAATGTTCCCAATCAAGGAGAGCAGCGCTTCCGAACTACGCTTTTCAGGTTCGATTTTTTCGAGATATTCGGCTGCCCGGCAGAAACTCTTGAGCGCTCCAGCGTGGTCGTGCTGTCGGAAAGAGAGCATTCCCATCTCGAGGTGCGTGCGGTAGAGCACGTTCGGATCGTGCCCTAAGGCCAACTCGTCGAGATAGCCTCGGGCCGTATCGAAACTACCCTGATGCAGATAGGCATCGGCGAGCGCGAGGGTCAGCATCTGATGATTCTCTTCCGAGTTTTCACTCTGGAAAATATCACGGGATGTCAGGAAGTTCTGTTCGGCGCCAGCAAAGTCGCTCTCTTCCACTTTCAAACAGGCCAGTTTATAGAGGGCAATGGCCTCCTGTTTCGCGTTCCCGGTAGCGCGTGTGAGGGCAAGGATCTGTTCCAGGGAGGAGCGGTAGGCGGCGCGGTCGCGTTGCGGATGGCTTTGAGCCGTCGCGAGCGTCATCAGTTGTTTGAGTTCCATTCCGATTCGGTTGCGGGATGCGGGCTCCGCTCCGCCGGAGTTCAAAACGGAGATGCCTCCCTCGGGGGAGGGTTGATCTGCGGGCAGGCCGAACGCGGAGCGACCATCCTTTTCAGGGTCGAAGAAATCGGTGTGGACGCGCGTTACCGCCGCGATACGTTCGATCAAATCCGGGGGAATCGAGGTGATTCCCCGCACGTACTGATAGATCATCGAAGGCTTCGTCTCACAGGCCTGAGCCAACTCTTTGAGAGAGAGGCCGGACTGGGTGGCAGCGACCTTGATTCTTTCCCCGACACGTGCCCGTTTTTCGGGCGTGTTGAGTTTTGCTTGTCTCACACTAGGCTCCTTTATTTCGCCGCGATTCGCGATACGAAAAATCTAACATTTGTATTTTTGAACACAGGCATTCCTAAATATTTGCAGTTCCATATAAGATGCCTTGAGGAGCCGATCCACTTCACAGCGGACGCGTCACCAACGGCCCTGTACTCCCATAGGCAATGACAGGCCTTAAAATAGACTGCCACCTACGAAAGAGCACGGATCCATTTAAGCACGGTGCCACCGCAGAACGCCGGGAATACAGGATATTATACTATAATTTGCGAAAATACCTCGTAATAAGGCGTCAAAAACAGCCTGCCGCTCATAATCCGCTGCCATGCCGAGGGTCGGCGCATGCCCAGAGGGGAGAGCAAGGCCGACCTGAGGAGAGAAGCACAACAGGGGTAGAGGAGAAACGTTACCCCTGTTGCGCTGGACCAGCGTTGTGGCACGTTCAGATTCCCATGCGGGTGAGGACGCCCTCGAAGGCGACATCGACGCTGTCGTCGTTGCAGAGATAGCGCCAGAGCTTGGCGCGCTGTACGTTTTCCGCCCGATCCTGTTCCCCGTGCCAGCGGTGCGGCATGGTATTGAGCAGGCGACGAACCTCCGGGGAGTTATAACCCTCGGTGTTGAAGAGACCGCGCTGTTCCTCCCCGGCTCGCAGGCGCAGCTTGAACATATAGCGTGTGTCGTCGGTAAAGTTGGGTTGGGCGCCGTGCCAGAGAGCCTGATGCAGGAAACCGATGGTCCCGGCTTTCCCTGCAAGTTGGCGCTGCCCGACGATGTTTTTATAGCGTCCGATGCTGAGGTTGCTGGTGCGGCGCAGATGAGAGCCAGGCAGAACGATCGTTGGCCCCATCTCCTTCGGCGCATCGTGGGAGAAGTACATGGCCTGCACATCGAAGGCGAACGGACGGGCGTCGATGATCGAGTCGGCATGCCATACCTGCGCCCCATGTTGCTGCGGGCCTACCACATGCAACGCGGAGTGATCGTAGATCGGATTCCGCCCGACGAGGCTCTGCAAGATTCCTTTGACCTGCGGAAGCTCGAACACCTCGTGGATGGCGTCGCCTTTGTCCCAGTAGCCGTTGCCTGCCTGTTGCTCCGCATAGACTCGTTCATTCAGTTCCTGGGGGATAAAGCCGTCGAACAGCAGAAAACCGTCCAGCACGAACTGTGCCATCTGTTTGGCCGTTAGAAGATGCTCTTTTGCAACGCCGCTCATGATAGTTCCACCTTTCTTTCCAGAACGTACTCGTAGGGCAGATGCCCGGTCTCATGCTCTTTGCCGTAAGCGTAGTAAGGCAGCGTCGGCACGGATATCACGAACCAACCGTCCCGCATGGCTGCCAGTACGGAGCGATAAGGAGGTTTATCTTCATCTCCGGACTGCATCTGCCGCTCTTCCTCGGGCTTCGCGCCGTCGTAGAGCGCCCAGGCGATCGTCTGCGCATCCAGGTCCGGGTGCGTCAGGTGCAGAATCAGAATCTGCTGTCGTATAGTACTCAATCGCTTGTTCTCTCCTTTGATCTCGGTTCTCTCAGGGCAGCGTCGAACCTACGATATCGTCAATATCTTACCTGTAAAAGTGGGATGCGAAAGCGGAGCGTTCGTAAAAATGGCGCCTGTGGACCTCTCAGCGGTTAGAGGCGATTTTCGTCCTGATAGTTTCAATTCCTGACTGATTTCAAGAGGAGTTTCCACCGTGACGATAACCGTCGCGATACTTCTTCTTTGCCTGGTCGTCAGCATCATCGGTGTCCTGGTCAAACGGAGGAGAAATTAATGAAACGCTCTGTATCTATGGCGGTTGGGGTTGCGTTGATAGGTATCGCTGCTGCCCAGAGCTTTGCAATGCGGAATGACAGACCGCTTGCAGCCGCGGTTTCCCTGTCTGCGCCCCACACGAAGGGGAAGAAGAAAACACAGAGCGTCAGGAACTTCAGCCGTCTTCCCCTCGCCTTCGAGAGCAATCAGGGCCAGACCGATCCGCGGGTGCGTTTCCTGACGCACAGCCTCGACCGTACCCTCTTCCTCACCTCTACCGAAGCCGTTTTTCTCCTGAGTACGCATCCGGACAGAAGGCACGCGTCCAAAAACCCTCTTCTCAAGGACCTACAGATTCATCGGCCGGACAGGAATAATAAGAGCGACACCGTGCGTATGCAGTTGATCGGCTCCAATACAAGGGCGAGCGTGATTCAGGAACAGCCTCTCGCCGATCGGGTCAACTATTTTATCGGGAACGACCCCCGCAAATGGCATTCCGCCGTGCCGACATTCGGCCGGGTCGGCTTCCATGAGGTCTATCCTGGGATCGATCTGGTCTATTATGGGAATCAAAGACGCCTGGAGTACGATTTCGTAGTCGCTCCCCGTGCCGATCCAAAGCGGATCCAACTTCATTTTGCGGGCGCGCAAGGCGTGCATCTGAATGCCGCAGGAGACTTGATCGTGGGAACGCCGGAAGGCGCGCTGACGTGGCGCAAGCCGACCGTCTATCAGAGGAGCGCGGCAGGTACCCCCACCGTTGTGGCCGCTCGTTTTCGGCTGAATTCGCTGCCAGACGGCAAGACCGGGGTGCGTTTTGCGCTGGGTCACTATGACACCTCCCGCCCGCTTGTCATCGATCCTGTCCTCGTCTACGCGACCTACCTCGGAGGAAGCGGCGGCCAGGGAGGAGACTTTGCCAGCGGCATCGCTATCGATGCC